>JAVJPA010000184.1:0-2900 GCA_040216495.1 Amphiplicatus sp.
TATAGAGCTGATATTTTCCCACCCGCTCATCCCGGCGAAAGCCGGGACCCAGTTTCAACCTCGCAGTCTGCGTCCCGGCTTTCGCCGGGATGAGCCGAGAACGAAACACGGGTCCTGACCGAAACTCAGTCGCTCGACAGAAATCAATGCGCATGTCCGCCCTCCTTTCGCTCTCGCCGCAGCGCCCATGCGCCTTAAGGCTTGCTGGGAGTATGAAGGCGTCTGAAAGGGGGTGGATAAGTTGGGGAAAGTTATCCCCGGAATTCAACCAATTCGCTTACGGATCAATAGCTTAAGCTGCGCAACTCAAAGGGGAATCGAGGCGGACAAAACTGGAACGAAGAAAAATTATCAGCGCGCCGATGAACCGCCGGCAAAGTCGCGCAGCGCCCCGATCCGTTTTTCTATCGGCGGGTGCGTCGCAAAGACGCCGGCGAAGCGCGCGGTGTTCTCGACCATCATCTGCTGCACGTCGGCTGGCGCGTCCACCGCGCTTTTGCCGGAAATTTTCTCCAGCGCGGAGATCATGGCGTCGGGATTGCGGGTGAGTTCGACCGCGCCGGCGTCGGCGAGATATTCGCGCTTCTGCGACAGCGAAAACCGGATCACCATGGCGAGAACGTAGGCGATGACGATGATCGCCACCGCGACGAGGATGAGCAGCCCGCCGCCTCGGCTGTCGCCGTTCCTCGAGCGCGTGTGCCCCCCGACGCGCACGCCGGAACGGAAGAAGCCGCGGAAGATGATCTCCCCGGCGAACGAGAAGATGCCGACGAATATGACCGCGACGATCAGCAGCCGCACGTCGCGGTTCATGATGTGGGTGAGTTCGTGCGCCATCACCGCTTCAAGCTCGTCCTTGTCGAGCCGGGCGATCAGTCCGCGCGTCAGCGTCACCGTATAATTGCCCTCGTTGACCCCGCTGGCGAAGGCGTTCAGCGCGTCCGTCTCGATGATGTTGAGCTTCGGCGTCTTGATTCCGCGCGAGATGCAGAGGTTCTCGAGCATGTTGTAGAGATCGGGCGCCTCCTTGCGGGTCAGGCCGCGCGCGCCGGTCGAGGCTTCGATCATTTTCTGGTGAAACGCCCAGGCGATGAAAAACCAGACGCCGGCGCCGATCAGCGCGAACGGCCATGAGCGCGCCGTGTAATCGAGCGCCAGACGCAGTCCTTCCTCGAAGGAGCGCGCCTCGCCGATCAGGCCGACATAGCCGACATTGAGCCCGTACAGCAGCAACAGCAGCAGCACGGGAAAGCCGGCCAGCAGTAGGATCGATTTGAGATTGTTGTTCCAGATATGAGTCTGGAGGCCGAACGCGCCCATCACGCCGCCCTCCGTTCACGGACCATCGCGAGCAGCGGCGGCGCGCCGGCGGGAAGCGGCAACGGCGTCGCCGCGTCGAACCCGAGGCGCTGGTAAAGCGGCGTGTTTTTCGGGTTGGAGTTTTCGAGATAGGCGTCCGCCCCGTCCGCGTCGGCACGCGCCAATCCTTCGCGCATCAATCGCCCGCCGACCCCCTCGCCCTGAAAGCCGGCGCGCACGCCGACGGCGAAAAGGTAGTAATGCGGCCGCGGCGGATGGTGTTTCGCCATGATGTCGCCGACCGTCTTTCCTCTCGCCAGCGCCGTCAAGCCGCCGGCGCGCAGCGCAGCATAACCGATATGCGCCTCGTCGATCAGCGCCGGCTCGGGCTTTTCTCCCGGCGGCAGCCACAGCGTCGCCGCTTTATCCTCTGCGATGTGGCCGAAGCCGCGCGCCAGATAAATCCGCCGCGTCAGTTCAAGGAAGAGCCCGCGCGCCCGGCCTTCGCCGCCCAAGGTCCACGACATCACCGGATCGACGGCGAAAGCGTCGGCGAGAATCGCCGCAAGCGTTTCGGCGTCGCCGGCGCGGGCAAGACGGACCTCCGGCGCCGCGCCGCTCATGGCTGCTAGAACTTCACGTTCGGCGCCGCTTCCATCGTCTCGCGGCTGCCTTCGGGCACTTCGAAGAACTCGCGGTTCTTGAAGCCGCCGAGCGGAGCGATGAAGTTGCCCGGGATCTGCTGGATCGCCGTGTTGAACTCCTGAATGGCGCTGTTGAAGAAGCGGCGCGCGGCGGCGATCTTGTTCTCGACGTCGGAAAGCTCGCGCTGCAATTCGAGGAAATTGGTGTTGGCCTTCAGGTCCGGATAATTCTCCGCGAGCGCGAAGAGCTTGCCGAGCGCCGCGCCGAGCGCGCCTTCCGCCGCCCCTTGCGCCGCCGGGCCGTGCGCGCTCACCGCCGCGTTGCGCGCGGCGACGACTTCTTCGAACGTGGCGCGTTCGTGGGTCGCGTAGCCCTTCACCGTCTCGACAAGATTGGGAATGAGGTCGTGACGCTGCTTCAGTTGCACGTCGACATCGGCGAACGCCTGGTCGGCGCGCTGGTTGAGGGCGACAATGCGGTTGTAGATGGCGACGACGAAGAAAATGAGGACGACGATGATCCCCAGAAAAATCAGCCAGCCGGGCATGATGTTCTCCCCCTTGAGGATGGACATGCGCGCCGAACCGATTTCGCGCGCCAAGACTGGCAATGTACGGATTGTCGGGCCAAGCCGCAATGTCAGACAAACCAGAAAAATGACGGAATTTCAGGGAGATCGCGGCGGAAGGCTTGGCGTTTCCCGAACCCCCTGCGAAGGTGGGACCGATGCGATAATCCTGTCAGGAATCGGGCGCAGACTGCGCTCGGACGCCATACCGCCGGAGAAAGCCTCATGCGCAGACTTGTAATCGCCGCCCTTCTCGCCCTCACGGGCTGCGCCACCGCAGTTTCGGACTCGCTTGAGCGGCGCGGCGTCACGCCCGAGGAAAAGGCCATGGAACAGGCCGCCGCCGCCGGCGAGACGGCGGCGCGCGCGGGCGCGGCCCTGCAGA
>JAVJPA010000185.1:0-4160 GCA_040216495.1 Amphiplicatus sp.
CGGTGTTTCTCTACGGCGAGAAAGCTGTCAAGGACGACTGGACTAGCCCCGATCAGACCATGAAGAACCGCGTCATTCGTAGCGTCAAACGCGGGCAACGGATGATGAACGGCGGCTACCGAACCCTGCTCGCCTGATCCACGCGAGGGGTATCGTTCGCGCGCTTCGCCGCCAACGATACTGCCGCCCGATTTCACGCTCCCTCATCCTTGATCGGCATAGAGCAATTTCGCTGACGCCGGAGGAAGCATGACCGAGCACGATGCACAAACGGTCGCTGACGGACCGTTCCTGACAACGAGGGAAGCGGCGCGCTTTCTCAAACTCAAGCCCAACACGTTGGAGAAAATGCGCGTCTATGGCGGAGGCCCGCAATACCGCAAACACGGCCGCCACGTTCGCTATCACATTGACGAACTGACCGCTTGGTCGGACATGCGGAAGAAGGATTCGACTTCCGATGTCTGAGCATTTTACACGCGTCGAGATCGCCTTCTATCCGGAGCATCTGAACCACTGGCTGCGGTTCGGCGCGCCCGACGGGCAGCAGGACTTGGACCGCAGACGGTCGCTTGCGCTTTTCAAACCGGGGCAGGTGTTCGGATATGTCCGCTGGCGCGCGAACGAGTACGGCACGCAGGAATGGCGCTTCACCATCGCTCGCGCAGCGGAGCCGTCGCTGCTTTTGAGCCGAATTCCGGGCGTTTGCCCCGGAGGCGAAGTGCTCTTGCTCGTGACCGGCAACACGAAGGTCAAGCGTGCGCTGTTGCAGATCGACGTGCTCGAAGCGGACGGCTTCGATCCGGCTGACGTGTCGCCCGCCTATTATCGTCATGTCCACAATCGGATCGACGCCAGGCAGCCGATCCGCGCCTATTCACGAGAACAGCACGCGGCCTATTCGGCATCAAAAACGGTGTCGGCGTGAAGCGCGGGCCGCTCGTTTGCACGGCGATCCCGGTGCTTGCTTTGGCCGTCGTATCGACCATCAGCCTGCCGAAAAAGCTGATCTATAACGCCTCGGCGAGCGCGCCAATCGGCTTCTATTGGCTCGACCATCAGCCAATCAGACGCGGCGATTACGTTCTCGTTCGCGCGCCCGAGCGCGTCCGAGAACTTGTCGAAGAGCGTGGCTATCTGCCCGCCAATGTGCCCTTCATCAAGCGCGTCGTCGGTGTCGATGGAGACGTAATTTGTCGTCGGCGGGAGACGGTTTCGATCAACGGAAATCCGGCTGCTAGGGCTGAAAAGGCGGACGGTTTGGGCAGGCCGCTGCCCGATTGGCAGGGCTGCCACATCCTCACCGAGCAGACGGTCTTCCTGTTGCAAGACCATCCGCAGTCCTTCGATGGGCGCTATTTCGGGCCGGTGGATCGGCGCCTCATAGTCGGTCGGGCGACGAAGCTACGGTTTCTCTGGCGGAAGCACGAGAAAAGCTGATCCAGCGTCATGAAGGAATTGGAGCGTGGAAGGCGTCTGAGGCAGCGGAGGGCAAGATAAAAGGTGATGGGGCAAAGCCCGCATAACCCATTGTCTGCACATCCGATTTGGTTGCACACGGTGCTTTCACGCGTGTGCAGATGATTGGACCTAAGGCCCTGACTTGATTGGCGAATAGGTGGTGCAAGGATGAAGCGGTTGTTTGACGCCCACGCTCGCGCCCCATGTTTATGACCGACCATGGCCGATGATACCGACGACATTTTCAAGCCGAAGCTCGGGCGCATTCGCAGCCTGGGCGGCGCGCGCACGAAGAGCTACTTGGGTCGCGTGCTCCGGCAGGTCTCGAAGGCAGGCAAGTCCGGTTTCGGAACCGGAGCCGCGTCACGGCGCTATTCCGGCTACCGGATCGGGCGCGGCAATGACGTACTTCGGCGTGGTCGCGCCGGACACCGCTTCGGACCGACCTATCGGCGCGTCGTCATCAAGACGCGGATCGTCAAACTCAGAGGCGGCGGCATTGATGCCGCCCGAGCGCACCTTCGCTATATCCAACGCGATGGAGTCTCCAGGGAGCACGAGCCGGGCCGGCTCTATGACGCCGCCCAAGACGAGGCGGACGGCAAGGCGTTCCTCGAGCGCAGCGACGGCGACCGGCATCAGTTCCGTTTTATCGTCTCGCCGGAAGATGCGACCGCGCTTGCCGACCTCAAGCCATTCGTCCGCGATCTGATGAGCACGATGGAGAAAGACCTCGACACGCGGCTTGACTGGGTGGCGGTCGATCACTTCAACACCGAGCATCCGCATACCCATATCGTGCTCCGGGGCAAGGACGAGCTCGGCAAGGACCTTGTTATCGCCCGTGACTACATCGCCCACGGCATGCGGGCGCGGGCGAGCGAACTATTGACGCTGGAACTCGGGCCGCAGACCGAGCAGGAACTCCGGCAGAAACTGGAACACCAGGTTGAGCAGGACCGTTTCACCGATCTTGACCGGGCGCTGGTCCGCGACGCCGTGGACGGCATCGTGGATGCGCGTGCCGAACCGCAGCGTCCCGACGCACGGTTCCGCCATGCTATGAAGATCGGCCGGCTGCACGTGCTCGCGCGGCGAGGCCTCGCCGAGGAGATGGAGCCGGGTCGATGGCGGCTCTCGCCGAAACTGGAGGAGACCCTCCGGCGCGCGGGCGAGCGTGGCGACATTATCAAGACTATGCACCGGGGACTGCGGCAGGCCGGACTCGATGCCGGCGCTACGGAGTATTCGATCTACGATCCCGCCGACCTGCGCGCGCCAACTATCACCGGTCGGATCATCGACCGCGGGCTCCACGACGAGCTGAGCGACGGCCACTACGTCATGATCGACGCCGCCGATGGGCGGGTTCACTACGTCGCACTCGATCCACGGCAGGAGATGGAGGACTTGCCGCTCGGCGCCGTCGTCGAGGTTGGACCGGCGGCAGCCGGAATAAAGCCGTCCGACCGGACCATCGCCGAGATCGCCCGACGGAACGACGGCCTCTACACGACGGACGCCCATCACGCATTTGATCCGCGTGCATCGGAGGAGTTCGTTCAGGCGCACGTCCGCAGGCTCGAAGCGCTGCGCCGCGCCAACGTCGTTCGGCGCTTTCCGGATGGGTCATGGGAAGTCCCCGAGGACCTCGAAGACCGGGTTGAGGCGCTCGCCAAAAAGCAGGCGCGATATCCGGGCCGCATCACGACCCTGTCGTTTCTGTCCCTTGAGGCTCAAGTCAATGCCGACGGCGCGACTTGGCTGGACCGGCAGCTTCTCGCCAAAGAACCGGCGACGCTACGCGGCGAGCGCTTCGGGGCCGAATCTGCCCAAGCCCTGCACCGGCGCCAAGAGCATCTCATGGAGCAAGGGCTGGCGGAGCGTGACGGAAAGACAATCCGCTACCAACGCAATCTCCTTCGCGCGCTGCGGCAACGGGAGTTGGCGGCCGCCGGCGAGAAACTCGCCAAGGAGACGGGATTTGCCTTCGTGGAAACACGGGACGGGGATCGGATCGATGGCGTCTACAAAAGGCCTATCCATCTCGCCAGCGGCAAGTTCGCCATCATTGAGAAATCAAAGGAGTTCACGCTCGTTCCCTGGCGGCCGGTCCTCGAACGCCAACGCGGAAAGCTGGTCGGCGGCGTCATGCGCGGGTCGTCGATGTCGTTCGATTTTACGAAGAAACGCGGGATTGGAATCGGGTGATATCGTCACTGGTCATAGTCAGCGAAAACATCTGTTGTGATTAAAGCCGCTTTTGGGGTCCGCGAGGCCCTCCCTATCCGGCTATGGGATTCTGCTCCTCGTTACGGCAACACCCCAGGGTACTCAGCTCTGATCGCGCTTTCATAATCGTCAAGATCAGACCGGAGCACATGGTCGGCCATGGACCAGAACGTCGCCAAGCGCTGACCGTATTGAGCGTCGGCGCCGCGCTGGCCACCATGGACGATCGATTGGATCAGAAATTGTCGCATCTGGCCTTGCTCCCCGTTGTGCGGAAGACTTCTCATGTCACGCATGATGCATTCGTGCATGTACCCGGCGAACCTGTCACCCAGCTTATTCGAGTTAGCAATCGTCTCCATGCACGATCCGAGCGCGACAGCAGCGGATACAGGGATATTTCCGTTGTCATTGCCGAATTTTTTGAACTGCGAAATATTTAGATGAGGCGAATTTTCAGGCAGCCT
>JAVJPA010000186.1:0-27834 GCA_040216495.1 Amphiplicatus sp.
CGGAAGCGGCGGCGGCGGCGCTCTCTGCCGACAAGGGCGGATTCGAGCCGGCCGGATTTCTCAACCCGGGACATGGCGATGTCGCCTCGATGAGCGACGAGGCGACCCTGGCGGCGATTAACGCGGCGAACGCCGATTTTCTGGTCGTCGCCCTCGGCGCCGCCAAGGGACAGGACTGGATCGACCGCAATCAGGCCAAGCTTGCCGCGCCGGTCATCGCGCATCTCGGCGCGGTCGTCGACTTCACGGGCGGCTCGATCCGCCGCGCCCCGGCGATCTGGCGCAAGCTCGGGCTGGAATGGGCGTGGCGCATCCGCGAGGAGCCGGCCCTGTGGCGGCGCTATCGCGCCGACGCCGCTTCATTCCTGACGATCGGCCTGCCCCGGCTTTTGCCACAGATGCTCGGGCCGCGCCGCGCGCAAACGCCCGCCGGCGCAGCGCTTGAAAACCGCGCCGACGCGGTCGTCGTGCGTCTTTCCGGCGATCTTTTTGAGCCAGACCTCGAACCCGTGCGCCAGGCGTTTCGCGCCGCCGCCGGGTCTGGCCGGGCCATTCGCCTCAATTTCGCCGCCGTAAACCATTTTGACGGGGCCTTTCTTGGGCTAGTGCTGATGCTGGAGAAACACGCGATCCGGCGCGGGGTCGCTCTCGCGACCGAAGCGCTGACGGCGGCGCAGGCGAGGAGGTTCGCCAGAAACGCCATGGTTTACCGGCAAGAACCCGCTGAAACGGACGCGGCGCTTGCCATGGAGGCCAGTTAACGTTTTGCCGGCAGCACACGGATTGCAACGCGCGGGGTCTTCAAGCAGGACTGCGCGCAACACGGGACTTGGAAACCAGATGGGGGATCGAATGGAAACGACGATGAAAATGAATAAAGCCGGCAGCGCCCGTCGCGGCGCGTTTACGCTTGCGGCGCTGACCGCGGCGCTCCTGTTATCGACGGCGGCCTGCTCGTCGCCTGAGCAGAAGCTCGTAAAATACACCGAGAGCGGCGCCGAATATCTCGAAAAGGGCGATCTCGGCCGCGCCAATGTCGAATTCCAGAACGCGCTGAAGATCAACGAAGATCATATCCCCGCGCTCCTTGGCGTCTCGGAGATCGCCGAGCGCAAGCAGGATTTCCGCAACATGTTCGGCGTGCTGCAAAAAGTGGTGCGGCTGGATCCGAAAAATGTCGAGGCGCAGATCAAGCTCGGCAAGCTCTATCTTGTCGGCAGCGATGAGCAGGCGGCGCTCGAAGCGGCTGAAGCCGCGCTCGCGCTGGAGCCGCAAAACGCCGAAGCCCTCGCCCTTAAGGCGGCCGTGCGGTTGAGGCTCGAAGACGTCGCCGGCGCGGTCGAACTCGCCAAGCAGGCGCTGGAGCTTGATCCGACCAATCCGGAAGCGGTGGCCGTGCTCGCCACCGAACGCGCGCGCGCGGGGGATAACGAAGCCGCGCTGAAACTGGTTGAGACCGCTCTCGACAGGCAGCCGGAAATTCCGGTGCTGCACCTTCTGCGCCTGCAGCTTCTGGCGATGCTGGAGCGTCCTGAAGCGCTGAAAGCCGCGCATCGCGACATCATCGCGCTCTATCCGGAAGAGCCCGCCTACCGCAAACTGCTGGTCAAGACCCTGGTCGATCAGGGCGATTTGGCCGGCGCCCGCGAGGAGCTCGCCACGATCGCGAAACTGACGCCGAAAAATATCGACGCCAAGCTCGATGTCGTGCGCATCGACAACCGGCTGAACGGTCCCGAAGCGGCGGGAGAGACGTTCCGCAAGTTCGTCGAAGAGACCCCCGACAACGTCGACCTGAAATTCGCGTACGCCGGTTTCTTGCGCAGCCAGAAAGATTACGCCGGCGCAGAGGCGATCTATAAGGGCTTCGCCGCAGCCAAGGGCGACGAGCAGATAGTGCTGCGCGCGCGCAACGAGATTGCGGCGCTGCGTTTGCTGGAAGGCAAGATCGACGAGTCCAAAACCATTGTCGATGACATTCTCGCCAAGGACACGCGCAACACCGAAGCGCTGATCAAGCGCGCCGGCATCAAGATCGAAGCGGGCGATTTCGACGGCGCTATCGTCGATCTGAGGACCGTCGTCGAAGACAAGCCGGATTCGGTCGCCGCGAAAGTGTTGATGGCGACCGCGTTCGAACGCAAGGGCGACATCGATTTCGCCAAGAGTCAGTACGCGCAGGCCGTCGCGGACAGCAAGAACGATCCGAACGCCTCTCACTTGTTCGCGCGGCTTCTGATGCGCACCAATGACCTCGTGCGGGCCGAGAAGACGCTGACCGACACGCTCGCTTCCCACCCCGACAACGCTGAAAATCTGCGGCTTCTCGCCGCCGTGCGGTTGATGCGCCAGGATTGGCGCGGCGCCGAAGATGCGGCGAAGATGCTGGAAGAGGCGAACAGCAAGGATCCGATGATCAGCCAGCTCCTTGGCGCGGCGTACACCGGGCTCAAGGACTATAGCAGCGCCATCGACACGCTTAGCGCCGCGAACACGCGCTCGCCGCTCGCTGGCGGCCCGCTTTCCGCGCTTGTCGCCGCTTATGTTAACGAAGGCCGGACCGAAGAAGCCGCCTCCATGCTGACGGACATGATCGAGTCGGATGCGGACAATTACACGGCGCGCATGCTTCTCGCCCAGGTCTATGATGTGCAGAAGAAACCCGCCGAGATGGAAGCGACGCTGAGGGCCGCGGTCGAGCGCGATCCGAATCGCAACGAAGCTGCTGAAGCGCTTTACCGCCATCTGACGCGCTCGGGACGCGGCGAAGAAGCCGGCGCCATGATCGACAGGATAATGGCCTCCTCGCCAGACAATCTCGGCGCGCGCGTCCTCAAGGCCGATTACCTCCTCAATACCGGCAAACTTGAAGAAGCGATGGCGATGTACGCCGAAATTCTCGAAAAGCGGCCCGGCGATCTGCTCTCGTCAAACAACTATGCGAGCCTGCTCAGCGATCTGCGGGACGACGAGGCGAGCCGCGCTAAGGCTGCGGAAGTTGCGAAAGTGCTGGAAGGCAATCCGAACCCGTACTTCCTCGACACGCTCGGCTGGGCGCAATACCGCAACGGCCAGGTCGAGCAGGGACTTATCAATCTCAAAAAAGCGGTTGAGGGATCGACGGGCTTCGCCGACGCGCATTATCATCTCGGCGCAGTCTATCTTGCGAAGGGGGAGATCGAGCAAGGGCGCGCGCAACTCGAAAAGGCGGTCGCCGCAGGCGGCGCCTCCGGGGAGCGCGCCCGCGAGCTTCTCGCCCAGAACTAAAGTATGCGGCGCCGGCGCGCCGCAGTAACGCGCGGTCAAACGATGCGGCCGGCCGCGGAGAATGGTGAATGTACGAAGATTTCTTCGGGCTCAGTGAAAAGCCGTTCTCGATCCAGCCGGACCCGTCGTTCCTGTATTGGGGGCGAGGGCACCGGCTCGCCTATGCGATGCTGGAATACGGCGTGCTCAATCACGCCGGCATTTCGGTGATCACCGGCGAGGTCGGCTGCGGCAAGACCACGCTCATTCATCGTCTGCTCGACCAGCTTTCCGATACGCATACCGTCTCGCTCCTGTCGAACATCCAGCAGGGGCGGGGCGACCTCCTGAGCTGGGTGTTGATGAGTTTCGGCCAGCCTTTCGCCGGCAAGACCCATGTGGAGCTGTTCGCGCAGCTCCAGAGCTTCTTCATCGGCGAATATGCGAAAGGACGACGCGTCGTCCTCATTATCGACGAGGCGCAGAACCTCTCGCCGGACATGCTCGAAGAGCTTCGGATGCTCTCGAACATCAACGCCGGCAAGGACCAGCTCCTGCAGCTCATCATGGTCGGCCAGCCGCAGCTCAAGGATCTGCTCAACCATCCCGACATGCTGCAGCTCGCCCAGCGCATCGGCTCCGACTTCCACCTGACGCCATTGTCGCGCGAGGAAGTCGCCGCCTATATCGAGACGCGTCTCACCATCGCCGGCGCGACGCGGCGCATTTTCACCGACCGCGCCGTCGACGTCATCGCGGAACAGTCGACCGGCGTGCCGCGCGTTATCAATATCATCGCCGATACGGCGCTGGTCTATGCGTTCTCCTCGCAGGATCTCGTCGTCGATATCGACATCGTCCGCAACGTCGTGCGCGACAAGATGGAATTCGGCGTGTTCGGCTATGCGACGCGCAACGAGCCGAACTCCCCCGGCCCCTCTCAGGTTTCCCAGTTAAGAGCGCAGGCGGCCGGTCCGACCGCTTTCATTAAGGAAGAGAGCGACGGGACGGGCGGATCCAGCCGCCACGCGCCGGAACGGGCCGCCGTCAACGCCAGACCTGAAAAGCCGGCCGATGCGCCGCGCATGACGCCGGCGCGCCGTCCGTCGCCGCGTCTTGTCGAAACGCCGCCGCCCGAAGAAACGAATGCGGACGATCCGTCGCCGAGCGTCGCGTCTTTCGCCCGCCCGCCTCGCGAAACGGCTGCGCCGGCTGCTGCGCCGACCGCCGCTCCGATAGCCGCTTACGAGCAGGCTGCGCGCGCGGAAGCGAAGGCCCCTGCCGCTGCGCCGCGCGCCGCTATCCCTGAGCCCGCGCCAAGCCCGTCCCCGCAGCCCGTCGCCGCCGGCGTCGGCGTCATCGTCATCGGCGCAGGGCGCCCGGAAGCGTCGCTCGCGTCGCTCGGCGGCGTCGACGCGGTCATTTATATTGCGGACTCCAGCGAAAGCGCCGATGCGAAGGCCGCGGCGCGCGCCGGCGCCCATATCGTCGAGTTTCCGGGCGCCGCGCAAAGCCCCGGCAGGGCGCGCAACGCCGGCTATCGCCAGATCATGAAGGCGAGAAGCGATCTCGCTTACGTGCAGTTCGTCGAGGCGGGCGCGAGCCTTGCGCCCGGCTGGCTTGAGACCGCTGTGAAATTCATGGAGCGCCGGCCGGAAGTCGCCATTGTCGAGGGCGCGACGCTTGAAGCGCGCCCGCAGGACGGGCGCACGGGGCGGCGCGAAACTCCTGACGAGCCCGGCGAGATTCAGGCGGCCGGCGGCCTCATGCTGGCGCGCGCCGAAGCGTTCGAAGCCGCCGGCGGGTATCGCGGCGATCTCCCCGTCAACGAAACCGAAGATCTGTGCATTCGTTTGCGCCGGCGCGGCGCGCATATCTGGCGGCTCGACGCGCCGATGGCGATCCGCGGCAAGGCGCAGCGCGGAAGCGGCGGCTGGTGGGCGCGCGCCGCACGCGACGGCTATCGTTATGCGCACGGCGTCCGGCTGCATGGCGCGCCGCCCGAGCGGCTTTACGTACGCGAACATGCGCGGTCGCTGATCTGGGGCGCGGCCGTTCCCTTTGTCGTCGTCTGTCTCGCCGCCGTAGGCGCGGGCGCGGCGCAGATCCTCGCCCGCGGCCTCAATCCGTTTCTGATCGCCGCCGCCGTCCTCGGCTTCGGCGCGGCGCTTTATCTGGCGCGGATTTTCTGGGTGGCGGTGACCGCCGGGCGCGAGCGCCGCAACCCGCTTCTTTACGCTCTGTCAGCGACCCTCGGGCATGTTCCGGAGTTCATGGGGGCCTGGCGGTTCTATGCGTCGGGCGAGGCCAGGCGCGCCGGGTCCTGAGAAGGTCGCTGACAAGGATACGCCTGACAGGGCGGGAAAGCTTTTCCGGACGATGCGCGTCGCCTACCTGATCAACCAGTATCCGAGCGTCAGCCATACCTTCGTGCGCCGCGAGATAGAGGCGCTGGAGCGGCGCGGCGTCGAGGTGACGCGGTTCGCCGTGCGCCGCTCGAAAGAAAAATTTCTCTCCGCGGAAGATCAGCAGGAAGCCGTCCGCACCCGCCACATCCTCGGCGTCGGGGCGGTCTCTTTCGCGCGGGAGGCGATTGCCGGATTCGCCGGCGCGCCCGCGCGCGCTGTCGGCGCGCTCTGGACGGCGCTCCGCTTCGGCTGGCGCTCGGAATCGGGCCTCCTGCGCCACAAGATCTACTGGCTCGAAGCGCTGGTGCTGGCGAAATGGCTGCGCGAGGCGGATCTCCGCCATATCCACGCGCATTTCGGCACCAATTCGGCGACGGTCGCGCTCCTCGCTGCGCGCATCGCCGGCGCGGGCTTCAGCATGACCGTTCACGGCCCTGAAGAGTTCGACAAGCCGGGCCTGATTTCCCTTGCGCGCAAGATCGAGGGCGCGCGCTTCGTCGTCGGCGTTTCCAGCTACGGCGCCAGCCAGTTGCGCCGGATCGTCGATCCGTCCTTCTGGGGACGGATCAAAATCGTTCATTGCGGCGTCGAAAAGGCGTTTCACGACGGCGCGGTTGCGCAGGCGGGCGAGCCCGTCTTCGTCTGCGTCGGCCGGCTCAGCGAGCAGAAAGGCCAGCTTACGCTGATCGAGGCCGCCGGCCTGTTGAAGCGCGAGGGCCGCGATTTCGAAGTTCGCCTGATCGGCGACGGCGCCATGCGCGGCGTCATCGAAGACGCGGCGCGCGCGCACGATGTCGCCGACCGCGTCGTCGTCACCGGATGGAAGGCGCCGCGCGAGGTGCGCGGCGAAATCGAACGCGCCCGCGCCTTCGTGCTGCCGAGCTACGCCGAAGGGTTGCCCGTATCGATCATGGAGGCGATGACGCTCGAAAAGCCGGTGATCTCGACCTATGTCGCCGGCATCCCGGAACTCGTCATCCCCGGCGAGAACGGCTGGCTCGCGCCCGCCGCCGACGCCGAAGCGCTCGCCGGCGCCATGCGCGCCGCGCTCGATGCGACGCCGGCGGCGCTTTCCGCCATGGGGCGCGCCGGCAAGGCCCGCGCGCTCGAGCGGCACGATATCGACACGGAAGCCGGCAAGCTCGAAGCCCTGTTCGCCGAAGCGCTTGGGGAAGCGCCATGACGGCGCTTCTCGATCTGGCGTTTCTCGTTCCGGCCTTCGCCGTCTTCGTTCTGGCGGGGTTTTTCGCGCTGGAAATCGCTGGCGCCTTTCTTCGCGCACGGAGCTTATCCGCCGACGCGAAGGAAGCCGGTCCCATCGCCGTCATTATTCCGGCGCACGATGAAGAAGCGTCGATCGCCGCAACGCTCGCCGGCGTGAAAGCGCAACTGCGTCCCGGCGACCGGCTGATCGTCGTCGCCGATAATTGCACGGATGCGACCGCTGACATCGCCGCCGCCGCGGGCGCCGAAGCGCTGGTCCGGATCGACCCCGACCGTCGCGGCAAAGGCTACGCGCTGCAATTCGCGCTTGAGGCGCTGAGAGAGGCGCCGCCGTCCGTCATCGTTTTCATCGACGCCGACTGCCGTCTCGAAGCAGACGCGCTCGCAAGCGTCGCGGGCGCGGCTGAAGCGACGGGGCGGCCCGCGCAGGCGCTTTACCTGATGCGCGCGCCGGAAAGCGCCGGGCCGCAGCGCAAGGTTTCGGCGTTCGCCTGGCTCTTGATGAACGAAGTCCGCATGGGCGGCCTCTTCACGCTGTTCGATGTCTGCCGCCTCACCGGCTCGGGCATGGCGCTGCCGTGGGACATCGCAAAAGATCTCGATCTGGCGTCCGGCGAAATCGTCGAGGATCTCGCCCTGTCCGCTCGCCTCGCCGAAACCGCTGCGCCGGTTTTCGTCCGCGACGCGCTCGTGACCAGCGATTTTCCGTCAGCGGAGGAAAGCGCCGCCAAGCAGCATGCGCGCTGGGAGCATGGCTCGCTTCGTCTTGCGCTCCGCCGCGCGCCGTCGATGCTCGGCCGGGGCTTTGCGCGCGGCGATTTGCGTCTCGTCGCCGCCGCGCTCGATCTCGCCATTCCGCCGCTGACCGTGTTCGCGGCGCTCATTCTCGCCGTCTCGGCGGCGTGCCTTGTCCCGCTGTTGTGGGGATCGACGGCGCCGCTGGCGCTTTCCCTGTCGGCGCTGGCGCTGCTGCTCGCGGCGACGTTTGCGGCATGGGCGCGGTTCGGACGCGGCGCGCTGCCCGCCTCGGCTCTCGGGGCCGCCGGCCTCTATATTCTGGGCAAGCTCCGCATCTACGGCCGCGAGGGCCGCGCCTCCTCCCAGCGCTGGACGCGCACCAAGCGGGACGCTGAGCGATGAACGGGGCGATGAGCGGTTCTGTCGGTTTCGTCGCCATCGGCCGCAACGAAGGCGCGCGCCTTGTCGCCTGCCTCGCCTCGCTGGCGCGCGAAGGCGGACCGATCGTCTATGTGGATTCAGGCTCGACCGATCAAAGCCTCGCCGAAGCCGCGCGCATCGGCGCTGAAACCGTCTCGCTCGACATGACGCGGCCGTTCACGGCGGCGCGCGCGCGCAACGCGGGGTTTCGCCGGCTGAAGGAAATAGCGCCGCATACTGACTATGTTCAGTTCATCGACGGCGACTGCGAGCTTGCAGAGGGCTGGGCAGAGGCGGCGCGCGCGTTTCTCGGCGCCCATGAAGACGCCGCCGCCGCGTGCGGGCGATTGCGCGAACGCTATCCTGAAGCCAGCGTTTACAACCGGCTTTGCGACGCCGAATGGGCGACGCCCGTCGGCGAGGCGGAAGCCTGCGGCGGCATCGCCATGATGCGCGCCAGCGCTGTTGAAAAAGCCGGCGGATTTCGCGAGACGCTGATCGCGGGCGAGGAGCCGGAACTCTGCGTGCGGTTTCGCGAAGCCGGCTGGCGCATCTGGCGCATCGATGCGGAAATGGCCCTGCATGATGCGGCGATGCATCGCTTCGGCCAATGGTGGCGGCGCATGGTGCGGGGCGGGCACGCTTTCGCGGAAGTCTCGGCGCTCCATAGCGCGTCGCCCAAACGCATCTGGGCGCGCGAGACCATGCGCGCCGCGCTGTGGTCGGCGATCCTGCCGGCGTCATTGCTGCTCGGCGCGTTTGTTCATCCTGTGTTTTTCACGCTGCTTCTCGCTTACCCGGCGCAGGTCGCGCGGCTAGCCTGGCGAGACCGAAGCCGCGGCGCTGAAGCGCTCCTCTTCGCGGCGTTCAACATTTTGTCGAAATTCGCCGAAGCCGCTGGGGCTCTCAACTACTGGCTGTCGCGCCTTATGCGCCGCACGCCGAAACTGATCGAGTACAAGGCATGAGCGCGGCCCCCCGCCAACAGCCGCGCATCGCCGTGGTCATCGTCAACTACCGCACCGCCGCGATGGTCATCGATCATTTCGAGCCGCTGAAACGCGAGTGCGCGGATTTTTCCGGCGCTGTCGTCTACATCGTCGACAACGCTTCGCCGAACGGCGACGGGGAGAAACTCAAGGCGTTCGCTGCGGGCGAGCCTCTCATCCGGTTCATTCAGAGTACGGAAAATGGCGGCTTCGGCGCCGGCAACAACATCGCTCTGAAAGAAGCGCTCGCCGCCTCTGAGCCGTTCGATTACATCCTGCTGCTTAACCCCGACGCCTATCCGCGCGCCGGCGCGCTGAAGACGCTGGCCGATTTCATGGCGGCGCATCCGCAAGCGGGCGTCGTCGGCCCGCGCCTCGAGCATGAAGACGGCGAACCGCAGGTCTCTGCCTTCCGCTATTTCTCGCCGATGAGCGAACTCGACTGGAGCGCGCGCACGGGCTTCGTGTCGAAACTCTTGAAGCGCTGGGACGTGGCGCCGCCGCATCGCGACGAGACGCGCGCCGTCGACTGGTTGAGCGGCGCGGCGCTGTTTTTCCGGCGCGAGGTGTTTGAGGCGGTCGGCCTCTTCGACGAGACCTACTTCCTCTATTTCGAGGAGACCGACCTGATGCTGCGCGCGCGCCGCGCGGGTTGGCGCTCATGGTTCGCGCCCGAAGCGCGCGTCGTGCACCATCAGGGCAAGTCGCTGGAAGCGGCGCGCGGCGCCGGCGCGCCGCGGATCGCGCCGGAATACTGGTATCGCTCGCGGGCGCATTATTTCCGCAAGAATCATGGCGTCGTCGGCGCTTTTCTTGCGGATGCGGCCTGGATGGCGGGGGCGGGTTTTTATCTCGTCCGCGTGGCGTTTTCGCCCGAAGAGCGGCGCGCGCAGATCGCCTCGATCCGCCGCTTCGCCACGGGCGGGCGCAGTCGCGGGACCGAGCAGGGTTAAAGGCCCTCTGGCGCAGGGAAGCGGCCTCATTTTCGCCGATTGATGCGGCGAGAAGTCTCGCCTAGGTTCGCGCCGTCGGCGCGCGCCTTGCAGGATTGATCAAGGCGCGCCTGCTACTGTCGTCGTTAAGGGCGTCACGGGGTTGAGACCATGTCCTATCTTGAAATCATCGATCGCGAACACGGCCAGTTCGACGCCAAAGCTCTGAAAGAAAAAGGGCTCGATCTGCGCGACTCTTATGTGAACGCCGACCCGTTTCCGCACATCGTCATCGACGATTTTCTTCCCGCCTCGATTCTAGACCTCTGTCTCGAACAATTTCCGGCGTCGCCAGATCCTGACAGCATGTCCTTTGACCGCGCGCAGGAGCGGTACAAAACCAGTTTTAACCCCGACCATCTCGCCGGGCCGGTGCGCTCGTTTTTCTATTCCCTGAACTCGCGCCCGTTCGTGCAGTTCCTTGAGAACATGACGGGCATCAAGGGGCTCATTCCGGATCCGTTCTTTCTCGGCGGCGGTTTTCATCAGACCACGAACGGCGGGCATCTGAGCGTTCACGCCGACTTCAACCTGCATCCCCGCCTGAAACTGGAGCGCCGGCTGAACGCGCTGATCTATCTGAACCGCGATTGGGACCTCAGCTACGGCGGCGCGCTCGAGCTCTGGGATAAGAAGATGCAGCATTGCGTCAAGAAGATCGCGCCCGAGTTCGGGCGATGCGTCGTCTTCTCGACCGATGCGACGAGCTATCACGGCCACCCCGACCCGGTCGCGCACCCCCGCTCGACGCCGCGCCGCTCGATCGCGCTTTACTACTACACCGCCACCTGGGACGGCGAGAAACGCTCGCTCACAACGCAGTTCAAGAAGCGTCCGCAAAGCCGCGATGCGGTCGATCTGGAAGTGAAAAGCCGCGAACTGATGAGCGACCTCTTGCCGCCGATTCTGTTCCGCAACCTGCGCCGCCTCACCAATCGCCTGAAACGTTCCCTCAATTAACAAGTTTTCATGCGCGCGCGAGGCGGCGGTTTCGCGCCGCGTTTTCCTGACGCTTTCTTCACGTGCATTTGTGAAAGGCTGAATATTCAAGCCTCTTCGCCGCGCTGCTGGCGCGCTTAACCTTGTTTGCGCCTGTTTTGGTGATTCGCCGTTAAGCTCCGCGCATAAACGGTTAATCCAACATTGCCTAATCGTAGTTTGTCCGTAGACCGCGGATAAAGAATTTCTGAGCACCATCGATCAGAGACGCGCGCCGTTCGCCGCCCCCCGGCGGTCCCCCTCCTGGCGGCGCGAGGCGAGAGACAGTGCGGGATATGACCTTGGCGAGTCGCGTAGCAGCCGCGGGTGCGGACAATTTTGGCTTGTCTATTGACGACTTGTTAACGGCGGCGAAATCGGGCTTTCTCGCCCCCGCCGCGCAAGCCGGGCCGCGCGCGCGCCGGCGCGCCGTGCGCGCAAGTTTCGAAGGCGGCGGCGCCATTGCGGCGGCGCTCGCTGTGGCCGGCTGTAAAACCGTTTCCAGCGGCGATCCGTCCGTCGTCCCCGGCGGGGCAGATCCGGGAAGCCAGCCGGGCCGTGATCCGACGTCTCCTCCCCCATCCTCCGTTTATGCGGTTGAAGAATCCGGCGCGGCGCCCATCGACATTGGCGACATGCTCGCCGGCCAGGCCGGCGCGAAGTCGATCGTCGCGATCACGGGCGTTGAAAACGGCGTCGCCGTGATCAAGGGATCAATTGTGTATTTCACGCCGACCGAAGGCTACTCCGGCGCGGCGAGCATTTCCTTCACCTATCGCGACGAATCGGGCCGCCTGCTGACCGGCCGGTTCAGCATCAATGTCGACGATCACGCGGCGCATGCGCAGGGTCATCATTCTCACCCTGACGGCGTTCCCTCCGATCACGATCATGGCGGCGGACACGGCGGCGGCTCTGGCGACGGCGCGCATGTCCATCCGGACGACCCCGGCAAGGCCGCTGAACATATGGCGGTTCTCGATCTTGTGCCGGCCAGCGAAGCGACGCATGTGGCGGTGAAAAACGGGTCGTGGTTCGATCCGTCGACCTGGGCGAACGGCCAGGTGCCCGGCGACGGCGCGAAGGTCGTCATTCCCGACGGCGTATCGGTGCTTTACGACGGAGAAAGCCCGGCGTCGATCTTCACGATTCGGGTCGACGGCGCGCTCAACTTCGCCACCAACAAGGACACGTTCCTCGAAGTCGACACGTTCGTCGTCACGCCGAGCGGCAGCCTCACCATCGGGACCGCTGACAATCCGGTCGCTGCAAACGTCCAGACCGTCATTTCGTTCGCCGATAATGGGCCGATCGACGTCGAATGGGATCCGATGCTCCTGTCGCGCGGTCTCGTCAGCCACGGCGAGGTGCAAATCCACGGCGCGGAAAAGGAAAGTTTCATCCGGCTCGCGGTCGATCCGATGAAGGGCGACACCGTTCTCCAGCTCGAAGAGGCGCCCGCCGGGTGGCGGGTCGGCGACAAACTCGTGCTCGCCGGCACGCATTGGATCGAGACGCCGCAGGTCGCAACAGGCGAAGTGCAGCCCCCGGCGACCGAAGACGAAGAACTCGTCATCACCGCCATCGTCGGCAACAAGGTCTATGTCGACCGCCCGCTGCAATACGATCACGACGGCGCGCGCGACGACCTCAAGACCTATGTCGCCAACTACTCGCGCAACATCCGCTTCGAGACGGAGAACCCGGATACGACGCCTGTGCACGAACGGGGGCATGTCATGTTCATGCACTCCGACAATGTCGATGTGCGGTATGCGGAGTTTTATGAGCTCGGCCGCACCGACAAGACCGAGCGGTCGTTCGATATTTCCGACATCACGACTGTTAAGTCGGATTCAAACGTGCAGGGGCGTTACTCGCTGCATCTTCACCGCACCGGCACAGCCGATCTCGACGATCCCGCGATGGTCGTCGGCAACGCCGTCTGGGGCTCGCCCGGCTGGGGTTATGTGCACCACGATTCCAACGCCATCTTCGCCGATAACGCCGCTTACGACGTTTCAGGCGCGGCGTTCGTGTCCGAACTCGGCACCGAGACCGGACGCTGGTCCGACAATATCGCGATCCGAACCTGGGGCGTAAACGAGCACATCAAGGCCGCCGATTCGGTTCTAGGATTCGACAATGGCCGCACCGGCGTCGGATTTTGGTTCGAGGGCCGCATGGTCGATTCGGTCGGCAACATCGCAGCCGGGGCCACCGAAGCCGGTTTTATCTACATGCACCGGGTTCCCACCAGTCAGTACACGATCATCGATCCGTCCACATCGCAGCAAAGCGACAAACTGAACTATCTCGACAAGACGGCGATCGACAGACCGAACATCAGCAACTTTCTCGGCAACGAGGTGATCGCAAGCGGCACGGGCCTGCATGTGTTGAAAAACAACTCAGCGCAAGGACACGACGTTCGCTCGATGATCCAGGATTTCACGGCATGGGAGACGCGCATCGGCGTCCACCTTGAGTATACAAGTCATTATACGATCAAGGGACTCGATGTAGTCGGCACGGACTATGCGCAGCTCAATAACGCCTCGTCATATGGCATCCTTCTCGGCACGAGCATTTTTGATCTTGTCGTGGCCGACGCGTCCATTGACGGATACCGTCAGGGCGTCTGGGCCTGGAAAGACAGCATTATGGATCTTTCGGATCCGGTGCTCGGCTTCAAGTACTTCTTTGTCGACGTGGATGTCTTCAACGCGAAAACCGACTGGCACAATATAACGCCCGGAGAAATCAAGTCGGGCGCCGATCTCAACGCCGACATTCTCGACTACCGCCTGACGACGCTGGCGTCGATCCCGCTCGGTCCGACCAAGGCGAGCGATCCGCATCTGGAGATAACGGGAATCAAGACCGACTCGCTGGGAGCGACAAAGACCTCCTTCGAGTTCGATCCTTATTACATCTCCTTCGCAAGCCTGCGCGGCGCGGTCGAGCAGAACGGCTACTGGACGATGCAAGACGGACGCAAGGTGACGCTTGTCGAGCACTACATAGCCGACAGGGTGACGGGCGATCTCATCAAGGTTCCGGTTTTTGTCCAGCTCGCCGGCCAGGCCGACCCCACGGCGAACAACACCGCCATTCGCGGCGAGGCCGAGTATCACGGCGTGCTCAATCCGAACGATCTCGCGCCCGTCGCCAAGGATGATTATGTGACGGTGAAGGCCGGCGAGTCGGTGGTCATCGACGTTCTCGCAAACGACTTCGATCCCGAGGGACACGATATCGACCTCGACGGCCTCCAGATGGAATATGGCTACGCCGTCGAGAGGGAAGACAACAAGGTCGTTTACTTCGCCGACCCGTCGCAGAAGGGCGCCGATACGTTCTACTACTGGGTGCAGGACGATCAGGGCAACATGACCAAAGCCGCCGTGCACGTCATGGTCGAAGTCTAGGACCGCAGCGCGCGGCGCCACTCCTCTTCGACCGTCTCGTCGTCGCGCGCGCGGCTTGCGGCGAGCGCTTCCATCTCGGCGCGGGGCGTAAGCCGCGACAAAGCCCACACCGCCGCGCCGCGCACCAGCGGCGAAGCGTCGGCGAGCCTGGCCTTCGCGGTTTCAGCGAGCGCCGCGTCCCCTGAATTGCCGATGGCGATCATCACATTGCGCACGAACCGGTCGCGCCCCGCGCGCTTGACCGGCGAGCCGCGGAACAGGGCGCGAAAGGCTGCGTCGTCAAGGGCGGCGAGATCGGAAAGCGGCGGCGCGCGCAACTCGTCGCGCGCGTGCAGTCTGGCTTCGCGCGCCTCGCTCGCGAACTTGTTCCACGGGCAGACCGCGAGGCAGTCGTCGCAGCCATAGATGCGGTTGCCGATCTTCTCGCGGAATTCGTGGGGAATCGGCCCCTTGTTCTCGATGGTGAGATAAGAAATGCAGCGCCGCGCATCGAGCTGGTAAGGCGCCGGAAACGCCTCTGTCGGGCAGATGTCGAGACAGCGCCGGCACTGGCCGCAATGATCCGTCTCCGGCGCATCGGGCGCGAGCGCGAGCGTCGTGAACACGGCGCCGAGAAACAGCCATGAGCCTTTTTCGCGCGAGACCAGGTTGGTGTGCTTGCCCTGCCAGCCGAGACCGGCGCTTTCCGCCAGCGGCTTTTCCATCACCGGGGCCGTGTCGACGAAGACTTTGACGTCTCCTCCGTAAGTGGAGACCATCCAGCGCGCGAGCGTTTTCAGGCGCGGCTTGACGATGTCATGATAGTCGCGGTTCTTCGCATAGACCGAGATCGCCCCTGCGGATTTTCGCTGGAGGATATCGAGCGGGTTTTCGTCCGGCCCGTAATTGAGCCCGAGCATCACCACCGACTTCGCCTCGGGCCATAGCGCTTGCGGCGCGGCGCGTTCGGCGGCGCGGTTTTCCATCCAGTCCATGTCGCCGTGCCGGCCGGCGTCGAGGAAGGCGGCGAGCCGCGTCGCCCGTTCGGGGGCGGTGTCCGCGGGCGCAATCCCGGCGGCGTCGAAACCGAGCGCGAGGGCTTTGGCCTTCACCGCGCGCGCCATCGAAACCGCATCGGCGCTCATCTTAAAAATCGAGATCGGCGTAATGCGACGGCGGCGTCAGGCTTTCTACCCGGTCGGCGAGAAGCGGCCTGAAGCTCGGCCGGCATTTGAGCCGCGCATACCATTCCTTGACTTGCGGAAAATCCGCCCACGGAACGGCGCCCACATAGTCGTTGACCGAAAGATGCGCCGCGCCGGCGAGGTCGGCGACCGTCATCTTTTCGCCGGCGAGCCAGGAGCGATGCTCCAGGAGCCAGTTCAGATAGTCGAGATGCCAGCGCATGGCGTCGAGACCCGCTTCATAGGTTTCGCGGTCATATCGCAGCCGGCCTTTAAGCCGCGCGTCGATCCGCTGGCGGGCGATGGCGGCGTTCACCTCGCGCTCGAACTTCGTCGCGAACCACCAAGCGATGCGACGCGCCTCGGCGCGCCCGGCGGAGGTCGCGGGCATCAGGGGCTCGCTGCGATAAGCCTCTTCGAGATATTCGGCGATGGCTTCCGCCGGCGAGACGGCGATCTCTCCGCCTGTCGGGGGTTCGTCGATGAGCACGGGAACCGTGCGCGCCGGGTTTGCGGCCGTGAGCGCCGGGTTTTCCTGCCAGGGCGGCGTCTCGATGAGCCGCACGGCGAGGCCTTTTTCGGCGAGGATGAGGCGCGCGGTCCGCGACGGCGGATCGAGCGGCATGTGCAGCAGGGTTCGCATAGGGCGGACCATAGCAGGGCGCGCGTCGCCGCCTAGCGTCTGCGCGCATAAATCGGCGCAACTGTTCGTTCCGGCGCGCGGCAAGCCCCTTGCTACTGTCCGCTAGGGCAGACTGGAGCCTCGCCGGAATGGGTCAGAATCCGGCGGGAGAGGGCGAACAAAAGTGGCGTCAATGGACGAGTCCCGTTTTGAGGCAGGCTGGCGCCGTCCGGCGCCCATGGCGCGCCGCCTCGCCAAGCTTCTTTACGGATGGCGGACGCCGGGGCTTGTCGTGTTCCTGGCTCTTCTGGCGGCGCTGCCGTTCGTGCTGGCGGCGGCGTTTGCGCCGGCCCTTTTAAGCCTCGCGCCGACCGTAGATCTCATCGCGCCTATCGCCGATGCGCGCGCCGTCGCCGGCGGCGCCGCGCCGCTCAGCGCCGAAGCGGCGCCGCTTTATTCGCTGCTGCTTCTCCTCGGCGACGGTTTCGCCGACGCGCCGGGACGCATCCACCTTGTCGCCAAGGCGTTCGCCGCCGCGCTTGTCGTCTGCCCGCTCGTCTATTTTTCGTCGGTGCGGTTTCCCGCGGCGATGAGCGTCCTGTTCGCCGCCGCGCTCGCCGCTTATGTAGCCGCGCCGTTTTCGGGGCCTGAGGAAATAGCGCTCGCGCTGTTCCTTGTCGCCGCGCTCGCTTTCGCCTGCGCCCCCGCCGACGACAGCGCGCGCCGCGCGCGCGCGGAAGGCGCGCTCGGCGGCGTCCTGCTCGCGGCGCTGTGGCTTTCCTCGCCGGCGTTTGCGCTCGCCGGGTTCGTCGCGCTGTCGGCCTGTCCGTTTCTGACCGGGCCTGCGGGGCTGCGCCGCTATGCGAGCGCTCTTGTCGTTTTCATCGCGCTGGCGGGCCTCTGCGAACTTCTGTCGCCCGGCCTCAATCTTGTCCGGGCGAGCGCTGCGTCGGGCCTCTTTTCGAACGGCGTTTTCATCGGCGGCGAAAGCGCCGTCGCGCTCGGCGGCGTCGCGGCGTCCAGCGCCATCGTGATTTTTTGCGCGGCCGTTTTCGGCGGCGGGGAATATGCGCGCGGCTGGGGCGCGGGACTGGCGCTCATCGCGGTCGCTTTCGTGGCGGCGCGCCTTTCAGGCGCCAACCCGACGCCCGTGTTTCTCTTCGGCGCGGCGTTCGCGGCGCTGTCTGTGTCGTCGCCCTTCTATGACGGCGTTTTCCGCAGCCATGACCGCGCCTCTACGGCGCTCGCCATTTCGGCGGCGTCGCTGACGCTGTTCTGGACCGCGTCGCTGATCGCGCATGGCGCTGGCCAGTTCGTGCTCCAGCAGCGCGTCGCCGCTGAAGCGCCCGCGAACATCCGCGCCGAACTGGCGCTGGTGCAGCCGGGCGGGCCGACGATCGCGAAGTGGGTGGAGGAAGGGCGCTTCTCGACGCCGGAAGCGCGCGAACTGTTCGCGCTCGGGCCGGTCGACCAGTCGGCGATGCTGCTGGAAGCGGCGGCGCAGGCGAAGAAGATCGCAAGCCACGGCGTCGACGTGGCGATCCTCACCGGCTCGGATGCGGCCTGCGTCATCGCCGACAGGCGCAAGTGCCGGGCGGACGGCGCCTCGGCGGCGAGCGCGGCGAATGTCGTCTTCGTGCCGCGGCTCGATCTCGATCCGGCGACCGCCGCCGCCAAGGGACGCTCGGAGGCGCTGCTTTACACCGAGTTCCGCCTCGCCGAGCAGACACCGCTCTGGGATGTGTGGGTGCGCCGCGGCGCCTCGCTGCCGGCCGCCTTTGCGGCCGGATCATAATTTGCGCCTTCGCGCGCGGCGGAATTCGGGGTCAAGCTCAGCGCTGCGCTCGACTGAGGCTTAAGCGCCCCAGGCGATGAAGTGCGGATTGTCGAAGCCGCGCTCTTTTTTTCCGTAATCCAGCGCTTCGCCTGACGGGTGGACGACGACGCGCCCGCCCGCCGCTTCCAGCACCGCCTGGCCTGCGCCCGTGTCCCACTCCATCGTCCGACCGAGGCGGGGATAGACGTCCGCGGCGCCTTCGGCGACGAGGCAGAATTTCAGCGACGAGCCGGCTGCTGCAAAATCCGCGACCGTCAGCGTGCTGAGGAAATCGTCGGTCTCGGCGTTGCGGTGGCTGCGGCTCGCGACCGCGACGAGGCCCGCCGCCGGCGCCGGGCGCGCTGCGATCTTCTTGCGCTCTCCGCGTCCTTCGTCGATGCGGAACGCGCCCGCTTTTTGCGAGGCCGCATAGATCCTGCCGAGCGCCGGCGCGTAGACAACGCCCATGGTCGGCTTTCCATCCTCGACCAGCGCGATGTTGACGGTGAACTCGCCGGTCTTGGAGACGAACTCCTTGGTCCCATCGAGCGGATCGACAAGGAAGAAGCGCCGACCCAGCGCGGGGATCTTTCCCGCGGCGGCGCTCTCTTCGGCGAGCACGGGCGTCGACGGCGCGGCGGCGGCGAGCCCTTTCAGGATGATCGCCTCGGCGATCTCGTCGGCCTGCGTCACAGGCGAGGCGTCGGCTTTCACCGAGACATCGAACTCTTCGGCATATATGCGCATCGTCGCCGCGCCCGCTTCGAGGGCGAGGGCGATCATCTCGTCGAGAAGGGAATCGTCTGTCATGAGGGTCCCTTAAACCGGGGACGCGCGCGCGCAAAGCTTCTTATGCGAATTACTTGAAGGCGATGATGGTGAAAGCGCTCGACTGTTTCGCCGTCAGCCCGACCGAAGGGATCACCCGTTCGAGGATCCAGCCTTCCTGCGCGAGATCGTTGATCTTGGCTTCGAGGGCCTTGGCAGCCGCGCGGCCATAGGCGGCGTCATCCATGACGATGCCGAGCGGGCGGTTCGGAGCGTCGCGCCAGGTGACGAAGAAAGTGGCGAACTGTTTCGACATGACACACCCAACCAAACCCAAAGCGCCGCCCTGAGGCGCAAGCCCTGAAAAAGGCTCGTGAACTCGGCCTTCCTCGCACGCCGCCCCAACAGCGCGACCCGGACGCCGCAATCATCGGGCCTAAAGCCGCGCGCGTCCAGCGAGCCGTTAAGCACGCTTATTGCACTGCGGAATTGTCACTTGCAAATTAACCAGCTTCTTGGTCTTTATGAGCGCGATAGGATACACGGCGTCCAGGACTGTAGGGGGACCGATTACGCCGATGGTTGAGTCGAATTTAAGTCATGCGGCCGAAGCGCCGGATTTCGCCGATGCGCTGGAGAATGGCGTTCGCCGCCGGGCGCCGATCGCCCGGGCGGTCTACGGCGATATCGTCCAGTTCACCGACTTTATCCTGATTACCGCCGTTTCCGTGGCGGTGGCGCTGGTTTACCATGTCGGCCTCCTCGGAACCGAAGTCGACCTGCAACGCTACGCGGCGGCCGGCATTGTCGGCGCCACGGGCGTGACGACGCTCCTTCGGCGCGACGGTTATTACGAGTTCGAACAGTTGCTGATCAGCCGGGGCGCGACCCGCGCAGTGCTGTCGCGGTGGCTCGTCGTCATCATGGGGCTGATCGCGTTCGCCTTCGCGTTGAAAGTGTCCGAAAGTTTTTCGCGTTTCTGGTTATTCGCCTGGACGGTCGTGTCCGCCGTCGCGCTTGTGTCGACGCGCGTCGCGGCGAACGTGATCCTGAGACGCACGGTGCGCACCGGCGGCGCGTTCTCGCGCCGCATCGCCATCATCGGCTCCAACGACATCGCCGAGAAATTCGCGGCGCTCGCCGAAGGCTCCGATCAGGCGGTGTCCGTGGTCGGGGTTTACGCCAGCGACCCGTCGGCGGTCGGAGAGGGATGTTCGCGGGCGCTGTCGGGCGATCTGGCGGCCCTGTCGCGCGCCGCGCGCAACGGCGACATCGACGATATCGTCATCGCCCAGACGGGTCTCTCGCCGGAAGAAATGCGCGCGCTCGTCAACCGCATGTCCATCCTGCCCGTGTCGATCGCGCTTTGCCCCAACGCCCACTGGTTCGATCACACCGGCGGCGAGCTGGTGAAGATCGGCGGCGCGCCGCTCCTCAATCTTTACCGCCGCCCGCTCGAAGGGTGGGGGAGCCTGATCAAGACGATCGAGGACAAGATCATCGGCGGGGCGATGTTCCTAGCGGCGGTTCCGCTGTTCGCGCTGATCGCTATCGCCATCAAACTGCAGGGCAAGGGGCCGATCCTGTTCTCGCAGCAGCGCCACGGCTTCAACCAGGAAGTTTTCCGCATCTACAAGTTCCGCACCATGACGGTCGCCGAGGACGGCGAGAAGATCGTGCAGGCGAGCCTCGACGATCCGCGCATCACCCCGCTCGGCAAGATCCTGCGCCGCTACAGCCTCGACGAGCTGCCGCAGCTTCTGAACGTCCTGAAAGGCGAGATGAGCCTGGTCGGCCCGCGCCCGCACGCGCTGGCCCACAATCACGCCTACGCCAAGATCATCGAGAACTATTCAGGCCGCCACAAGGTGAAGCCCGGCATCACGGGCTGGGCGCAGGTCAACGGCTTCCGCGGCGAGACCTCGGAAAACGAACAGATGGCCGACCGCGTGCGCTACGATCTCGACTATATCGACAACTGGTCGCTGCTGTTCGATCTCAGAATCCTTGTGCTGACGATCTCCGCGGTGCTGTTCCCGAAGAACGCGCACTAGCGCGGCGCCGGGCTGGCGCATCGCTTATCCTACAGCTTCCGCGATCTCGGCCATCAGACCGAATTCTTCCGATACATGAGCGGCGAAAGCGATTGTCGTCAGGTCCTCCAGATACGGCCCGATGAATTGCGCGCCGATGGGCAGCCCGCCGCGCGTCCGTCCGATGGGCGCCGCGGTGACCGGCAACCGCGCCATGCCTGCGTACAGCGCCCAGGCGTGCTGCGGGGCGTAGGGAACTTCGACGCCGTCGATGCGCAGCGTCCGGTTCAGCCCCGGCCAGGGGTCCGGCTCGCTGAAGTGCGCAAAGGCCGCCGTGGCGTAGCAGGGCGCGATCACGACATCGAACGACCGGAAGAAAACGTCCCATTGACGGCGCACAAGCTCCTGAGCGGTGAAGCAGTCGCTGTAGTCCTTGATCGTCGCATCGGCCGCTCCGGCGAGCAGGGCTTCGGGCGTGCGCGCCTTCGCGACCTTCAGGAACCGCTCGACCAGCGTTTGCGACTCCGCCGGCGACGGCAGGAGCGCGCTCTCACGCGAAACCTTGGCGCCGGCCCGCTCCAGATCGGCCGCCAGATCGTCGATGGCGGCGGCGATCTCCCAATCGACTGACGCGGTCGGGTGCTCGGTCAGCACGAACACGCGATAGTCCGGGAGCCGCTTATGGCGGGGCGGCGGCAGGGTCAGCCGGTAGGCGACCGCGTCGCGTCCTTCGACGCCGGCCAGCACGCCGAGCGCAAGGTCGAGATCGGCGGGACAGCGCGCCATCGGGCCGGGGGCGGCCCAGGCGCGGTCAGGCGGGAGGACGCCGCCGCCGGGCGGGCCGAATCCTTCGAGGGAAATGATGTTGAACGAAGAGAGATGGCCGAAGACGCCGCAGAAGGCCGCCGGCACGCGGATGGAGCCGCCCGCGTCGCTGCCGAGCTCCAGCGGAACCATGCCCGCCGCGAGCGCGGCGGCGGACCCGCCCGACGAGCCGCCGGGCGAGCGCGACAAATCATGCGGATTGCTGGTGCGGCCGTAGATCGGGTTGTCGCTCTGGTAGTCGGCGAGACCCGCCGGAACATTCGTCTTGCCGAGAATGACGGCGCCCGCGTCTTTCAGGCGCCGCACGGCGTCAGCGTCTTCCGCGGGCCGGTAATCCTTCGCAAACTCAAGCCCGAACGTGGTCGGCAGTCCGGCCACGTTGAAGCTTTCCTTCACCGTCATGGGGACGCCCGCCAGCGGCAGGTTGGCGCCTTGCGCGACCCGCAAGTCGACCTGCCGCGCCTGCTCGCGCGCGCGGTCGAAATCGCGCACGACGACCGCATTGATCGGTCCGTCGAGCGCTTCGATCCGCGCGATCGCGGCGTCGGTCAGTTCAAGGGCGCTGACGGATTTCGCGCGGACTGCCTCGGCCAGCTCTTTCGCGCTCGCCGTGGCGAGCTCTTTGGACGGATGCATGTCTTTTGACCCTCTTCGGCTGAGGGTTGCGCATCCTGCGCATAAAAAGCCGCGCGCCAATTCTTGAACTTAAGTGTTTGCTTCCCAAATCTGCTTCAGGCGGGCGGCGCCCATCGCGCCCCGGGCTTTGCGCCCTTTATCATTTCATCTCATCCATGATCAGCGCGCGGTGCGCGGCGACGCCGGCCATTGCGCCGTCGGCGACCGCGAAGGCGATGTTGCCGGCGGGGCGCGTCATGTCGCCGGCCGCGAAAACGCCCGCAAGGCTGGTCTGGCGCATCGCGTCGACGCTGACATAGGCGCCGAGCGGGCCTTCCTCCATCGCGCAGCCGAGCTGTTCGGGGATCGGGCTTGCGACGCGCGTCGGCGCGGCGGTGAAGAGAGCCTTCACCTCGATCAGCCGGCCATCCTGCATTCTGACGCCGTCGAGTCTGTCTCCTCGCCCCACAAGCGCCGCGACGGCGCCCGTCACCACCGTCACGCCGCGGCGGGCGAGCCGCGCTTTGTCCTCGTCGGTCAGGGCAAGCTTTTCATTCGCGAAGAACGTCGTCGCGCCCCAGTCGGGGATAAGCTCGGCCTGATGCAGCGCGTGCGGCGCGAACGCGAGCACGCCGAGCGGACCGCCGCCGGTCTCGTAGCCGTGACAGTAGGGACAGTGCAGCACCGTCTTGCCCCAGCGCTCTTTCAGGCCCGGCAGGTCCGGCAGCATGTCCTCGACGCCGCTGGCGACGATGAGCTTTTTCGCGCGCAGGCGCGCGCCGGAGGAAAGCGCGACTTCTATGCCTTCCGCCGATTGCTCCGCCTGCGTCGCTTCGCCTTCGACATAGGCGGCGGCGGGGTAGGCGAGCAACTGGTCGCAGGCTGTCGCCCACAACTGGTCGGGCGCCGCGCCATCATAACCGAGAAAGCCGTGCGCGGCGCCGGCGAAGCGGTTGCGCCGCACGGCGGCGTCGACGACCAGAACCTTGCGGCGGGCGCGCGCGAGTTGCAGCGCCGCGGTCATGCCGGCGTAGCCGCCGCCGACGATTATGACATCGGCGTCCTGTCGCGCATTAATGGGCATGGGGCTTTCTCCTTCGATGTTTGGCGAGGCGCTTGCTGAAATCGGCGGCGAGGTCGCTGAGGCGGAGCGCGCGCAGCCGCGCCGTCAGCACCGTTTCGGCTTCGCTCATCGCGTCTTCGAGCGCCTCGTTCACGGCTTTTTCGACAAGGCAATCGGGATTGTCGGCGCGCCGGCCGAAGCCGACGAGAACCGGCTCGCCGAGCGCCGCGTAAACATCGTGCAGCGAAACCGCTGAAAGATCGCGCGCCAAGGTCCAGCCCCCGCCCGGACCTTTTTCCGAGGTCACAAGCCCCGCCTCGCGCAGGCCCGCCATGGTCCGCCGCACGACGACGGCGTTGGTGCGCATCATCCCGGCGAGCGCTTCGGAGGTCATGGGCCTCCTCGCGTCCGCCATATGCAGGAGGATGTGAAGCGTATCGGAGAGGCGGCTGTCCCGTTTCATGTAACTTTACATGTTACGATATTGGCCGACTGTCAAGAGAGATCGTTCCCGCTCAAGTTTTTGTGAGGGCGGCCTGTCGGTTTACGGTCTGCGCCCGCCTGCTAAAGCCAGCCGCGCTTCTTGAAATAGGCGAGCGGCAGAAGCGCCGAGAGGATCATCAGCCCAATGACGATTGGATAGCCCCAGCGCGTCGCGAGTTCCGGCATATGCTCGAAATTCATGCCGTAGATCGAGGCGATCAGCGTCGGCGGCAGGAACGCGACGGCGGCGACCGAGAAAATTTTGATGATGGCGTTCTGCTCGATGTTGATCATGCCGAGCGTCGCGTCGAGGAGAAACGTGATCTTCTGCGACATGTAGGAGACATGGTCGGAGAGCGAGCCCGCGTCGCGCGCCAGCGTCTTGATGCGCGCTTTCAGCTCCTTGTCGGTCTTGCCCTCGGCGGCGTGGAGCGCGAGGAACCCGAACAGCCGCGCCAGCGTCACGAGGCTGTCGCGGATTTTCGACGCGAGATCGCCCTTGCGCCCGAGCTCGACGATGATCTTCTGGAAGTCGCCGCTTTTCGCCGGCTTGCCGCCCTTCATCTGGAAGACGTCGCGCGACAGCTTGTCGGTGTCGTGCGTCGCGTGCTCGAGAACGTCGGCGAGCCGGTCGACGATCGCTTCGAGGAGGCCCACAAGGATCGTCTCGGAGGAGACGCAGCCGAGCTGCGCTTTCTGGGCGCGCGCCGGAAACGCCGCGAAAGCCCGCGGCTCCTCGTAACGGATGGTGATGAGGCGGGAGCCCGCGAGCACGAAGGTCACGGGCGAGATCACCGCCTCGTCGCTGTCCGTGTGCGACATGATCATCGCCGTCATGAAGGCGGCGCCGTCTTCCATGTAAAGGCGCGACGAGATTTCGATCTCGTGCATTTCCTCGCGCGTCGGGATTTCGACGCCGAGGGCGGCTTCGAGGGCTTTTTCTTCCTCCGGCGTCGGATTGAGCAGGTCGACCCATACGGCGCCGTCTTTTTCGGCGGCGACATCGGTCAGCGGGCGGAGCTTTCCTTCCGCGACGGCGTATCCGGCGATCATCGGCGTGGCTCCGGCGGCGGCCGCTTTTGGGTATGGCGCGCCGCAGGGAGCGTCAAGCGGGCGGCTACGCCGCGCGCAGCTTCTTCAGCACGGCGGACTTGCGCCGCCCGCCCGCGAGCGGGGGTTCCACATCGAGGCCGGCGCGCGCGAGAATGTCGGCGGTGACCATCGGCGCTTCGGAGCGGATCACGGTCTTGCCGTCCGCGTCCACATAGATGAGGAAGAAGCCTTCCTCCGCGTCCATGGCGTGGCGCAGGAGCGCCGCATCGAGCCAGTCGACCGGCTCGCCGTTCATCTCCGGGCGCTCGTCGCCATAAACTTCCATCACCGTCACGTCCTCGCGGATGAAGGCGGCGATGGCGGGCTTCAAGAGGCGGCGCTGGAGGCGGCAGGCGGGATGGCTCGCCGAGGGGCCGATCAGGAACAGGGTGTTCTTCGGGGAGAAACGCTTGGGCCGCGCCGCGCGGATGTCCGCGCCGAGGGCCGCGCGCATTTCCGCCGCGACGGAGCGGAACAGTCCGGGCCGCCCGCCGGCGACAGCCGCGAGCGCGCCCAGCGCGAGGCAAAAGGCGATGATCAGAAAGGTCAGGCCCATCGCAAAAACCTAAAATGCCGTTCTTTACAGCCCGTTAAGGGACGCCCGCCCCGGGGAGGGGCGGGAAGGGCGAGCATCGCAGGCGATTCCGGCAAGGAAAAGGCGGTGTGGAAAAGTTAACGCGCTGGAGAAACAGCGGGTTAGGCGGCCTCTCTGCTTATCAATCCTTCGGCGCCCCCTGTTCCGGCCCCGCTAGCATCTCGTCATAGAGGTCGCGCGGCACGCTCTCGCGCCGGCGCAGCATGTAGGCGGCGAGGAGGATCTGGATGCCGGCGACGAAGAGAAACGCCTCGCGCGGACCGAGATCGGTGCGGGTGACGATCAGCACCGAGAGCGAGCCGAGCATCGCCGCCGCCGCGTTCATCATGTTCGACGCCGCCATGATGCGCGAGCGCACCTGCGCCGGCGCGCGCCGCTGCACCGCCGCCTGAAGCGGCACGACGAAGAGGCCCATGAACACCGCCGACAAACAGAAGGCGAGGGCGAGCGCCATGCCCTTCGCGTCGCCGAACAGCAACCCGACGCCGCGCAGTTCTTCTCCCGCCGGGGGCATGAGGCCGGTGAGGAGATAGACGCCGAGCCCCATCGCGCCCGCGAGCGATATGCCGAGGGCGGAAAATCCGAGTCCGCTCCTTTTTTTCGAAAGCGCCGCCGAGGCCATGGCGCCGAGCCCCGCGCCGATGGCGAAGACGCCCATGATCGCCGTCGCCACCGCCTCGTCGGCGCCGAGCGACACGCGCGCATAAAGCGGCACCAGAACCGTGACCAGCGTCGAGATGTAGAAGAAGAACGCCGCGCCGAGGAGCGGGCGCGCGACGCCGGGCGAGGAGAACGCGAAGGTCAAAATTCTGAGCGACTGCGTGAGCGGGTTCCAGTCGAGCTTCAGGTCCGGCGCGTCGGCGGGCGCGGGCGGGGCTTGCAGGATCGCGAGAAAGCCGAGCAGCGCCGCGCTGAACAGGAACGCCGACACCCAGATCGCGCCGTCCGCGCGCGCGATCAGCAGCCCGCCGAGAAAAAGCCCGAGCAGGATCGAGACGTAAAGCCCGGCGTTGCAGAACCCGTTGCCCCGAATAAGCTCGTCCGGCTTGAGGTATTTCGGCATGGCGCCCATGCGGACCGGCGAGAAGAACGCCGACTGCGCCCCCATGGCGAACAGCGTGACGATGAGCAGCCACCCGGAATTGATCGCGAAGCCGACCGCCGCCGTCGCCATCAGGATCACTTCGGCGAACTTGGTCCGGCGGAACATCAGCGCGGTCTCGTACTTCTCCGCCACCTGTCCGGCCACGGACGAAAACACCAGCATGGCGACCGCGAAGAACGAACCGATGATCGGGATCGCGTCGTCGGCGTTGGCGAACCCTTCGGCGCGGATCGCCCCGTAGGCGACGCCGATGATAAGCGCCTGGCGCAGCATGTTGTCGGCGAAGGCGCCGAGCGACAGCGCCGTCCACATGGGCAGGAAGCGGCGCTGGAAAAAGAGCGGCGTGTTCATTTGCGTCCGTCCTAGTTCGAGGAAGCGTGTTTCGCAGGATCCGGCAGCGGCGCGCGGGTCCAGTCCGCGCCTTCGGGGCGCGCGTCGCCGAGCAATTCGAGCGAGCGCGTCTCGACCGCCTGTTCGAGCCTCTGCATGAAATCGTCTTTCTCAAGCCCCGGCGCGATGGCGGGCAGGAACTCGACTGTCGCCTCGCCCGGCGTCAGGCGCCAGCTTTGCTGCGGCCAGAACAGGCCGAGATTGGTGGCGACGGGAACGGCGGGGCATTGATACGCCGCATACATATGATAGACGCCGCGCCTGTAGCGGTGCTTTTCCCCGACCGGCGAGAGGTGTCCTTCCGGGTAGATGAGGATGCGCCGGTTGTCGCTCGCCGCGCGCTTCAGCTCCGTATCGACGAGCCGCGCGCGCGCATAGGCGCCGCCGCAATTGTCGACGATGATCGCGCCCATCTTGCGCAAGATGCCGCCGACCAGCGGAAACTTTTCCAGATGGTCGCCGGTGACGAAGGCGAGGTCGTCCATCTGCGAGAACATGACGATCCCGTCGCCCCAGCTCTGGTGCTTGGCGGCGATGATGCAGGGGCCGTCCGGAATGTTCTCGCGGCCGCGCACCGTGACTTTGACGCCGGCTGCATGGCGCATCCAGAAGGTCATGGCCCGCGTGTAGAGCCTGATCCACCCCATCATCGGCGCGCGCGACGGCAAAAGGAGGAGGGGCGCCGCGAGGACGCCGAAAGCGATCGAGGTCAGCCAGTAGAGAGCCTGGAAGAGGATGCTCCGGATCATGACTTTCTCCTGATGGGTCTTTGTTTGAATTGAAAGCGCAGGCTTTTTTCCTCCCCCGTAAAACGGGGGAGGTGGCCCGCGCCGCCTGG
>JAVJPA010000187.1:0-3762 GCA_040216495.1 Amphiplicatus sp.
CCTATATCGGCTTCGAGGCCGTTTCGACCGCTGGCCAGGAAGCCAAAAACCCGAAGCGCGACATGCCAATCGGCATTCTCGGTTCGCTGATCGTCTGCACGATACTCTACATCGGCACCGCCGCAGTGTTGACATTGCTGGTCAATTACACCGAGCTCGACACGCCGGCGCCTGTCGCCGATGCGGTGAACAAGCTCGGAGACCAGTGGAAATGGTTCGCCGTGCTGATCAAGGTCGGCGCCATCGCCGGCCTCACCTCAGTTATCCTTGTCCTCATGTACGGCCAGACTCGGGTCTTCTATGCGATGTCGCGCGACGGGCTCATTCCCGGTCTTTTCGCCAAGGTTCACTCCAAGTTCAAAACGCCGTGGGTGAATACGATGATCGTCGGCGTCGGCGTTTCGATCACGGCGGCGGTATTCGACATCAACACGATCGGCGACTTGACCTCTGTAGGCACCCTCGCCGCCTTCGCCATTGTCTGCCTCACAGTGATTTATCTCAGGAATGCGCGTCCCGATCTCGATCGCGGGTTCAAGGTGCCCTTGTATCCGATCACGCCGATCCTCGGCATCCTGTCATGCTGCTACCTCATCACCACCGTCGAAATGCGGGTGTTGATGTTCTTCGTTTACTTCCTCAGCGCCGCAGTCGCCGTCTATTTCCTGTTCGGATTCTGGAACTCGAAGCTTCGCAACGGCTAAGCGCGCAATGCGCATCATCATTAAAGGCGCCCGATTCTTTCGGGCGCTTTTTTTGCGCGCCTATTTCTTGCTGTCGAAAAACTTCGCCGTCAGCAGGACAAGGCTCGCCCAAGCGGCGCCGAAACTCCATCCGGCAAGTACGTCTGAAGGATAATGAACGCCGAGATAGACGCGGCTGAACCCGACAAGAACAACGAGCAGAACAGCCGCGCTAATAATAAAAGTCTTTTCGCGCCGGCGCTGCGTTTCACGCGACAAGATCGCAGCGAGGGTCAGATAAACCGCCACAGCGCTCGCCGAATGGCCGCTAGGGAAAGAGTAGCTTGTCGCCTCGGCAAGATGCGGCACGATGTCGGGCCGCGCCCGCTCGAACAAGTTTTTGAGCTGGCTGACCAGCACGCTCTGGCCGATGACCGCCGCGAGCAGGATCGACGCGTTGCGCCAATGGCGGCGCATGGCGAGGAACGCAGTAAACAGCGCGGTGAAAAGCGTGAGCACGGGCCATCCGGCCAGAGCCGTCACATCGCCCATGAACTCGCGCAGCCAGTAAGGTCCGACCGGCGCTGCGGCGTCGGCGGAATTCCTGAGCATCAACAGAACGTCGCGGTCGAACGCCAGCGGAGCGCCTCCGCCAGCAAGCCGCGCCAGAAAGAAAAAGACCAGCAGTAAGACCGCCGCCGCGGCGAGCAGCGCCGGTATCCGCTGGGCGGCTCGCAACAGGAATGGCGTCTTGCTGTTCAGCGTCGCTCCTAGCGCGTCAGCTTCTTGTACTTGATCCGATGCGGAATATCCGCATCCGGTCCGAGGCGGCGTTTCTTGTCTTCCATATAGTCAGCGAAGTTGCCCTCCAACCATTCTACATGGCTGTCGCCCTCGAAGGCGAGGATGTGTGTCGCAATGCGGTCGAGGAACCAGCGATCGTGGCTGATGATGACAGCGCAGCCCGCGAAATCTTCGAGCGCCCGTTCGAGTTCGCGCAGCGTATCGACGTCGAGATCGTTGGTCGGTTCGTCGAGGAGGAGGAGGTTAGCGCCCTCGGTGAGCATCTTGGCCAGTTGCACCCGGTTGCGTTCGCCGCCTGACAGGCTGCCAACCTTCTTCTGCTGGTCGCCGCCCTTGAAGTTGAACCAGCCTACATAGGCGCGACTCGGGATTTCCCGTTTGCCAAGCTGGATGATGTCGAGGCCGCCTGAAATTTCCTCCCAAACGTTCTTATTGGGACTGAGGTCGTCACGCGACTGGTCCACATAGCCCATCTTCACCGTCTCGCCGACGCGCAAGCTCCCCTCATCAGGCTTGTCCTGCCCTGTCAGCATGCGGAACAGCGTCGTCTTGCCGGCGCCGTTCGGGCCGACGACTCCGACAATGCCGCCAGGCGGGAGTTTGAAGGTCAGTCCGTCGAAGAGAAGCTTGTCGCCGAAACCTTTCTTGAGGCCGTCCGCCTCGATGACGACGCCGCCAAGGCGCGGCCCTGGCGGGATCTGAATCTGCGCCTGTCCGATCTCTTCCTTGCCGGCCCTTGCCAGCAATTCCTCATAGGCGTTGATGCGCGCTTTCGACTTCGCCTGACGAGCCTTCGGGCTCGCCTTGATCCAGTCGGATTCCCGGTCGAGGGATTTCTGGCGATTGCCTTCCTCGCGCTCTTCCTGTTCGAGGCGCTTCCTCTTCTGTTCGAGCCACGACGAATAGTTGCCTTCGTAGGGAATGCCGCGGCCGCGATCGAGTTCGAGAATCCAGCCCGTCACATTGTCGAGGAAATAGCGATCGTGAGTGACCAGCACGACGGCGCCCGGAAACTCGCGCAGATGGTTTTCCAGCCATGCGACGGACTCAGCGTCGAGGTGGTTGGTCGGTTCGTCAAGCAGCAGGAGATCCGGCTTCGACAGGAGCAGCCGGGCCAGCGCCACCCGGCGTTTCTCGCCGCCGGAAAGCTTGTCGACCTTCCAATCGCCTGGCGGACATCGAAGCGCGTCCATCGCCATTTCAACCTTGGACTCGATGTCCCAGGCGTCGGCGGCGTCGATCTTTTCCTGCAGGGCCGACATCTTCTCCATCAGCTCATCGGAATAGTTCTCGCCAAGCTCCATGGAGATGGCGTTGAATTCGTCGATCATCGCCTTGATCTCGCCGACCCCCTCCATGGCGTTCTCGAAAACCGTCTTCGAGGGGTCGAGCTGGGGCTCCTGCGGCAGGTAGCCGACCTTGGCGCCGTCCGCGGCATAGGCCTCGCCGGAGAATTCCTTGTCGACCCCCGCCATGATCTTCAGAAGCGTCGACTTGCCCGAGCCGTTCACCCCGACGATGCCGATCTTGGCGTCCGGGTAGAACTGCAAGTGTATGTTTTCCAATATCTTTTTGCTGGGGCCGAACGACTTGGTGAGGCCCTGCATGAAATAAATGTATTGGTACTTAGCCATATTGCGCGCGGGCGCTCCTCGGGTTGAAATGGGTGCGTAAGAGAGACAGCGGCGCGTCTTATCGCTTGTGCGGCGCCGTTTCAACGCGCGCGACCGTTCCTAAGGCCGCGCGCCGCCTCTATACAGGGCGTCGTGGGGCTAAGGCGAGAGAGCCGGAACGGGGTGGCGAATGGCGGGGTATGTCGAAAAGACGCTGGCGTCTGACGAGAGCATCGTCTACCGCGCCAATTTCAACTGGACGTACAGTTTCTTCCCCGTGCTGTGGTTCGCCGTGGGCGCAGCGCCGGCGGTGATGTTCACCGCGCTCCAGTTCGGCTCGGACGTTCCCTTTACGGAATTACAGGCGGGCTGGTGGGCGTCGATGGTCGCCTTCGCCTGCGGTTTGCTGATCCTCCTGCTCCACATGATCGTCCTGTGGACCACCGAAATCGCGGTGACGACCTATCGCTTTGTTTTCAAGATCGGCCTGATCTCCCGGAACACGCAGGAAGTGAGCCTCAACAAGATTGAGGAGATCACCCTGCATCAAACGGTCTGGGGGCGCCTGTTCGGCTACGGCAAACTCGTCATCCGCGGCACCGGCGTCGGCGTCATCACCCTGCCCAACCTCGACGAACCGATCGAGGTGAGAAAACGCATAG
>JAVJPA010000188.1:0-1837 GCA_040216495.1 Amphiplicatus sp.
ACTTTCCGGGCGGCGATGCGCGCGAACTCTACCGCTCCATTCAGAAAATTTTTGGCCTGCCCCCTTCGACCCGGCTTTTCATGTGTCACGACTATAAGGCCCCGGGCCGCGACGATTATCGCTGGGAGACGACCGTCGAAGAACAACGCCGCGCCAATATTCACATTCATGAGGGCGTCAGCGAAGACGAATTCGTCGCAATGCGAACAGCGCGCGACAAAACGCTGTCCATGCCGCGGCTGATCCTGCCCTCCGTGCAGGTCAACATGCGCGCGGGAAAGTTTCCGCCTTCGGAGGGCAACGGGGTGAGCTACTTGAAACTGCCGATAGATAAATTCTGAAAGATCGCCAATCGCCATGAGGCTGAGGAAGCATCTCCCGATCCTCGATTGGGGCCGCACCTATAGCAGCGCGTCGCTCGCCGACGATCTCCTCGCCGCCGTTATAGTCACAATCATGCTGGTCCCGCAGTCGCTCGCTTATGCGTTGCTCGCGGGCTTGCCGCCGGAAGTCGGGCTCTACGCTTCCATCGCACCGCTTCTCGCCTATACGCTGTTCGGCACAAGCCGCGCGCTTGCGGTCGGTCCGGTCGCCGTTATTTCCTTGATGACCGCCGCCGCCATCGGCCGCATTGCTGAAGCCGGGACTGCGGATTATGTCACTGCTGCGCTGACGCTCGCTGCAATGTCCGGCTTATTCCTTATCCTGCTTGGCGTTTTCCGACTCGGCGCTCTGGCGAATTTCCTGAGCCACCCGGTAATTTCCGGCTTCATCGCAGCGTCGGCGATTCTGATCTCGCTCAGCCAGTTAGGAACCTTGATCGGGGTCAGAACAACCGGCCATACTTTTCCTGAAATCGCCGTGTCGCTTTCTGGCGGGATGCAGAGCATCAATGTCTGGACGATGATAATCGGCGCTTCTTCGCTCAGTTTTCTGTTCTGGGCGCGAAAAGGATTAAAGCCGCAGCTATTGCGTCTTGGTTTCAACGCCCGTCTTGCCGACGTTCTTGCCAAGACCGGTCCTATCCTGGCCGTCATCCTGTCAATTGCGGCGGTTGGTATGTTCGCGCTGGAGGAAAAAGGCGTCGCCATTGTCGGCGCCATCCCGCAGGGATTGCCGCCGCTGACGACGCCAGTTCTAGATCCGGCGCTGTGGCGCACTCTCGCTCTTCCTGCGTTACTTCTGAGCGTCATTGGCTTCGTTGAATCCGTATCCGTAGCGCAAACGCTCGCTGCGAAGCGCCGTGAGCGCATCGATCCGGATCAGGAACTGATCGCTCTCGGCGCGGCGAACCTCGCATCGGGCTTTACTGGCGGGTATCCCGTGACGGGCGGTTTTGCGCGTTCGGTCGTTAACTTTGACGCCGGCGCCAGAACGCCCGCCGCCGGAGCGTTCACCGCCATCGGCATTCTTGTCGCGGCGCTTGTTTTGACGCCTTATCTTCACGACCTGCCTAAAGCCGTGCTCGCCGCGACGATTATCGTCGCCGTGCTGTCGCTGGTGGAGGTCAGGGCGCTTATTCGGGTGTGGCGCTTTTCAAAGACAGATTTCGCCGCGATGGCGATCACCATTTTCGGCACGCTGCTCTTCGGCGTCGAGGCGGGTGTTACCGCCGGAGTGCTGGCATCGCTAGCGCTGCACCTAAAGCGCACCGCAAGTCCCCATAGCGCCATTGTCGGCCAAGCGCCGGGCACGGAACATTTCCGCAATATCGACAGGCATGAGGTTATTACGAGCCCTCATATTCTGACCTTGCGAGTCGATGAAAGCCTTTACTTCGCCAACGCCCGCTTCCTTGAAGACCGGATCGCCGCGCACATTGCGGAACAGCCTAGCG
>JAVJPA010000189.1:0-10027 GCA_040216495.1 Amphiplicatus sp.
GATCGCCTTGCGCTTGCGCGAGGCGAGGGTCTCCAGGAAATCGTCATAGGCGCCGTAGCCGCGATTGAACCAGTGATATTGTTCGCCGAGACGGGGTAGCGCGCCGGCGGCGGTCAGCGCGGCCTGATCCTCTGCGTTCAGGAAATTCGCATGCAGGGATGAAGCGCCGACATGGTTCGTCACTTCGATCATCGCGGCGGCCAGCGCCGCGCGCGCCGTCGCGTCGCGCCCTAAAAGGCGCGGACCGGGAACCGGCGTGAAGGGCGCGGCGCAAACCAGCTTGGGATAATAGCGCCCGCCGGCGCGCTCATAAGCGTCCGCCCAGTGATGATCGAAGACATACTCGCCCTGACTGTGAGCTTTCGCATAAAGAGGCGCGACCCCGATGACGGCGCCGGCCTCTTCGACGACAAGATGGGACGGCGCCCAGCCGCTCTGGCCGCCGACCGATTGCGAGTCTTCCAGCGCTTTCAGGAAATCGAACGAGACGAACGGATTGTGCGCCCCTGGATTCGGATTGGCGAAGCGGTCCCAGACATCGCGGCCGATCTCGTCGATCGAGGAGACCGTGCGCGCCGAGAATGCCTCGCCGCCATCCGCCATCAGGCGATCTCGAAGACGCCGTCGATTTCCACGGCGGCGTTCATGGGAAGGCTCGGCGCGCCGACCGCCGCGCGGGCGTGACGGCCCGCGTCGCCGAACACGGCGACCATCAGGTCCGAGGCGCCGTTGACGACTTTCGGATGGTCGAGGAAGTCCGGCGCGCAGTTGACGAAGCCGCCGAGCTTGACGACGCGCCTGACGCGGTCGAGGTCGCCGCCGGTCGCCGCGTTGAGCTGCGCCAGGAGGTTGATCCCGCAGAAGCGCGCCGCCGCCACCCCGTCGTCAAGGGACATGTCGGCGCCGAGCTTGCCCTTGATCAGTCCTTGCGGCGCGTTCGACACCTGCCCGGAAACGAAGACGAGATCGCCGGTGATCACATAGGGAACGTAATTCGCCACCGGCGCCGCCGGCTTGGGCAGATCGATGTTCAATTCGGCGAGCTTTGCGGCGATCCGGCTCATGCAAATGTTCCTTGTCTTGCGCTCAGGTTGAAATGGCGTCTCGGGCGCGCCGCGTCAATCGCGATGCGGCTTGAGCGCGCGTCCCGCCTTTATCGACTCCGTCCCGAACTTGGCTCTGATTTCGTCTATGGCGCGTTCCTGCCTTGCGATCTTGGCTTCCGGGCGCTCGAACAATTCAGGCTGGCTGTCGTCGGCGGCGGGTTCGAGGTCGCTGTAGCCGACACCGATGAGGCGCCATGCGCGACCCGGCGCCGCTTCGGCGAGAAGCGGGCTGGCGACGGCGAAAGCGGTGCGCGCAAGATTGGACGCGTGATCGAGCGTCTGGCGGCGCGTGATCGTCTTGAACGAGGAATCTTTCAGCTTCAGCGTGACGACCCGCCCGGCGAGTCCGGCCGCTTTCATCCGCGCCGAGACTTTCTCGCAAAGGCGCCACAATATGTCTTCGAGCGCCGCGGCGCCGCGTATGTCCACGTCGAACGTCGTCTCGGCGGAGACGCTTTTCGACTCCCGGTCCGGACTTACGCGCCGATAATCCTCCCCGCGCGCAAGTTTGCCGAGCCGCATCCCCGTTTCTCCATAGCGCTTGGCGAGAAGGCCAGGGTCCATCTCCTGCAACTGTCCGATGGTTTTCAGCCCGTCCCGTTCAAGCCGAGCGTTCATCGCCGCGCCGACGCCCCAGATCAGCGAGATCGGCTGGCGCGCGAGAAAAGAGCGCGTTTCCGCCTTGCCGATGATGGCGAAGCCCCGCGGCTTGTCGAACTCCGAAGCGATCTTGGCGAGAAACTTGTTGTGGCTTAGGCCGATGGAGACCGTGACGCCGACGTCGCGCTCGATCTCGTTCTGAAGCCGCGCCAGCGTTTTTGCGGGCGGCATGCCGTGCAGGCGCTCCGTACCCGTCAGATCCATGAACGCCTCGTCGATGGAGAGCGGTTCGACAAGCGGGGTAAGCGCCTCCATCCGCCGGCGCACTTCCTTGCCCACGGCGGCGTATTTTTTCATGTCGGGCTTGATGACGACGGCGTCGGGACAAGCCTTCAACGCTTTGAACATCGGCATCGCCGACCGGACGCCGTAGGTGCGCGCGACGTAACAGGCGGTGGAGACGACGCCCCTTTTGCCCCCTCCGATAATCACCGGCCTGTCGGCGAGGGAAGGGTCGTCGCGCTTCTCGATCGCGGCGTAAAAGGCGTCGCAATCGAGGTGGGCGATGGCCAGCGCGAACACCTCGGGGTGGCGAACGAATCGGGTCGCGCGGCAAGTCAGGCAGGCGCCGGCCTCTCCGGAGTGATCGGCGAGGCATGCTCGGCAAAAGGAGGAATTATTAACCATAACAGCGGTTTATGGGGCGGTTTTTGTGTAAAATTTGATCTTTCGGGTCAGTCTTACGGAGCGGATAAACAATCGATTAATACCTTTAGGGCGAAATACGCAAAAGCGTTCACCAAGCTGACCTGAACGCCGTCAAAGGCTTAGTATGACTGCAATGAAAAAGCTCGACATGTCGGCGGCGCCCAAGACCGTGCTCATTGTCGAGGACAATGAGCTGAACATGAAGCTGTTTCATGATCTGCTCGAAGCTCATGGCTACAGCACGCTTCAGGCGCGCACCGGACCGGAAGCGCTCGCGCTCGCGGCGCAACACCGGCCGGACCTTATTTTGATGGATATTCAGCTTCCGGAGATTTCCGGGCTGCAAGTGACGCAACAGTTAAAGAATAATGACTCGCTTTCTTCGATTCCCGTCATCGCCGTCACTGCTTTCGCAATGAAAGGCGACGAGGAACGGATAAGGGCTGGCGGCTGCGAGGACTATATCGCCAAGCCCATCTCCGTCGCCGGGTTTCTTGAGAAAGTAAAAAGGTATTTGGACTAGCTTCACTTCGATTCAAGTTGGACCGTAAACCCTGCGACTGGGGGGAGCATGACGGCGCGCGTATTGGTCGTCGATGACCTCGAACCGAATGTGAAGCTGCTCGAGGCGAAGCTTCGCGCTGAGTACTTCGACGTGATCGGCGCTTTCTCCGGGCAGGAAGCGATTGAAAAAGCCAAGACCGAGCAGCCGGACATCGTCCTGCTCGACGTCATGATGCCCGGCATGGACGGGTTCGAAGCCTGCCGCATCATCAAGAGGACGCCGGAAACGGCGCACATTCCCGTCGTCATGGTGACCGCGCTCGATCAGCAGGCGGACCGCGTCGCCGGCCTTGAAGCGGGCGCCGACGATTTTCTCACCAAGCCCGTCGAGGATGTCGCGCTGTTTGCGCGGGTCAGAAGCCTGACGCGCCTGAAGATGATGACGGACGAACTCCGCATGCGCTATGCGACCGGGCAGGGGATGGGCGTCGTCGACAAGATCGATTTCGACGGCATCGACAATCCGGACGAACAGGCGCGGCTTTTCGTCATCGACGATCAGCAGGAACAGGCCGACCGGCTGCGCGCGCATCTCGGCGACAAGTATCAAATTTCCATTGAAGCCGATCCTGAGGTGGCGCTCACTCGGGTGCGCTCGGGCGATTTCGATCTCGTCGTCATCAACATGGCGATCGAGGCGACCGATCCGTTACGGCTTTGCTCGTCGATCCGCTCGTTCGAGGAAACGCGCCTGACGCCGCTGCTGGCGATCGTTCGGCAGGGGGATACGAGAAAACTCGTCCGCGCGCTCGATATCGGCGTCAACGACTATCTGACGCGCCCGGTGGACAAGAACGAACTGGTGGCGCGCGTGACGACGCAGATCCGCCGCAAGCGCTATATCGACCAGCTCCGCTCGTCCTTCCAGGCGAGCCTCGAAATGGCGGTCACCGACCAGCTGACGGGCCTCTACAACCGCCGCTATCTCGCGAGCCACCTGTCGGCCATGTTCGACCGCGCCTATTGGACGGGGCGTCCCTTGTCGGTGATGATCCTCGACATCGACCACTTCAAATCGGTCAACGACACGCACGGCCACGATGTCGGCGACAAGGTCATCCAGCAGTTCGCCGAGCGAATCAGATCGTCCGTGCGCGGCATGGATCTCGCCTGCCGCTATGGCGGAGAGGAATTCCTCATCGCCATGCCCGATACCGACAAGAGCACCGCCGGCGTCGTCGCCGAGCGCATTCGCGATGACATGTCCGCGCAGCGGGTCGTGCTGAACAGCGGCCGCGACGAGTTGCAGGTCACCGTGTCTATCGGCATCGCGTCGACGGAAGACGGACAGAAGGAAGATTCGGCCCAGAAACTGATCAAGCGGGCCGATGAAGCGCTCTACAAGGCCAAGACGAGCGGCAGGAACAAGGTCTTTGCGAGCGCGGCCTGATCTGGGGTCTGCGCCGGCGCGAAAAAACAAAAGCCGCCCAAGGGGGCGGCTTTTTCATTCAGGCGAGGCCGATCAATCTATTTGATCTTGCCTTCCTTGAACTCGACATGCTTGCGCGCGATCGGGTCGTATTTCTTGAAGACGAGCTTTTCGGTCGTCGTCCGCGTGTTCTTCTTGGTGACGTAGAAATAGCCGGTGTCGGCTGTGGAGTTCAGCCTGATCTTGATGGTGGTCGGCTTGGCCATGCCAGCGCTCCTGACGGGGCCGCAAGGGCGGCGTTTGAAGAGAGGGCGGGACCATACAAGCAGGCGTCCGCCTGTCAAGCGGAGAACCCGCGGCGCATAAGCGCGAGGAGGCAGAGCAGGGCTGCGAAGGCGGCGGCGAGGGTGAAAGACAGGGCGTTCGGCCCTCCGATATCCATGAATGACCCGGAGAAGGCCGGCCCGGCGAGGGCGCCGGCGTTATAGGCGAAAGCGATGCCGGAATTGGCCGCGGCCAGCTCCTTGCCGCTGAACCGGGAGCCCGCATAGGCGAGGACGCAGGTCCCGATCCCGACAATCGCCCCGCCCCAGACGAAGACGAGCGGATAAAGAGTGATCTGGCTCTGGGCCGCGAAGGGCAGGAGCAAGGCGCCGCCAAGCCCCGCCGCCGCGCAGCCGAAAAGCACGCGCAGCGCTGAAAAACGGTCGACCGCGCGGCCGATCAGATATTGAAGCGCAAGAGACCCTATGGCGTAGGCGAGCACCATGCGTCCGGCGGCCTGTTCAGGCAGGCCGATGCGAAGGCCGTAGACGGGCGCGAGGCTCAGCAGGGCGGCTTCCGCCAGGGAGAAGACCGCCATCGCAAGGAAGATCAGCGGCGCGCGGCGCGTGATCTCGGCGAGGGAAACGGTGCGCTCTTGCGCATCGAAGCGCGGCGGGTTGGCGATGAACATCGCCGGGCCTGCAAACAGGAGAAATCCGGCGCCGACGATAAAGGGCAGGACGCCGGAATAACCCGTGAGTTCCAGCGCGAAGGGGCCGACGGCGAAACCGCCGGCGAGGAAGGTCGCGTACATGCCGATGACGGCGCCGCGCCGTTCCGGTCGCGCCACCAGATTGATCCAGAGTTCGCTGGCGACGAAGATCGCGGTGGCGCCTGCGCCGATCAGAAGGCGCGCCACATGCCACAGCATGAACCGGTCGCCGCTCATATAGGCGACCGCGTAGCCCGCCAGCATCGTAAGGAACGCCGCCGCCAGAACCTGACGGATTCCGAAGCGGCTGATGATCCCCGGCAGGAACGGCGTCAGCGCGAGCCCCGCCAGCGCCGACAGGGCGACATTGAAACCGATGAAGCCGTTGCTGGCGCCGAGATGGGCGAGACGGACGGCGAAAAAGGGAAGGCTGTGGCCGATGCACGCCGCAAACACCGAAACGCCGGCGATGGCGGCGATCAGGCCGCGCCGGCGCTCTAGGTCGGTCAACTCCGCCGAAGCCGTCATCGGCCCTGTCTATATGCGCAAGAGTGACAGCGCCACCGCTCCCGCGGGCGGTCTACCCCCGATCGGCGGCCGCCGGCGTCGTTCCGGCGAATCCGTGCATGCGGTTCGCCCATTGCAGGCCGATGAGGCCGCCCTTGACGACCGGCAGCAGCCAGGCCGTGAGCAGGATCATGAGAGGCATCCAGATGGCGAATTGCAGGCTGAGGGGCGGATCGAAAATCTGCTTCGCCGCCAGCGCCAGCGGAATCGCGAGATGCCCGACGATCATGATCGTGATGTAGGGCGGCGCGTCGTCGGCTTCATGTCCCGCGATGTTGAGGCCGCAGGCCTCGCAGTCGTTATGGGTGCGCACATAGCCGTCGAAGACGCGGCCCGCGCCGCATTCGGGGCACTTCTTGCGGAAGCCGCGGCCCATGGCGCGAAGCCATGAGCGCCGCGCCGCGGGCTCGCCGCCGAACACGCGCGTTTCAAGGGCCGCATCCTCGCTCACAATGGTCCCCGGCCTTTCTTACTTGTACTCGACCTTGGCGATCTCGTAGTTGCGCGCGCCGCCGGGCGCGGCGACTTCGATCATGTCGCCCTTCGTCTTGCCGATCATCGCGCGCGCGATGGGCGACGAGATCGAGATCTTGCCCGCGTTAACATCGGCTTCGAAGTCGCCGAGGATCTGCCACGACTTTTTCTCCTCGGTGTCGTCGTCGATCAATGTGACAGTTGCGCCGAACTTCACTTCCTTGCCGTTGAGCTTGGAGACGTCGATGACCTGCGCGCGCGAGTAACGATCCTCGAATTCGAGAATCTGTCCCTCGATCCAGCCCTGTCGCTCTTTCGCCGCGTGATATTCCGCGTTCTCGGAAAGATCGCCGTGGGCGCGCGCTTCCGTAATCGCCTGGATGACCGCCGGCCGCTCTTCATTCTTGAGGCGGCGGAGTTCTTCCTCCAGCCACTGATATCCGGCAACCGTCATCGGGACTTTTTCCATCTCCCGGCCTTTCTGTCGAAAAAAGCGAAAAGAAAACAACGGCCGCACGCAGAACGAGCGGCCATTGCTTCCTTCTAGACCTCGAAAATAAGGCCGAAGCCCGGCCGCTTCAAGCCATTGCGGAACAAGGTAAAGGCGATTTTAGGACGCGTTAACCTTTAGAAAAACTACGGCCCAGCCTCAGTAGAAAGACTGGAGCGGCGCGACATCGAGAGCGCCGGCCCGCATCGCTTCGATCGCCCGGACGGTCGATCGCGCGCCCGTCGCCGTGGTGATGCAGGGGATTTTCTGGGCGAGGGCGGTGGTGCGGATCGAGCGCGAGTCCTTGATCGACTGGGCGCCTTCGGTTGTGTTGAAGACGAGGTGCACCTCGCCGTTCTTCAGGGCGTCGACGATGTGGGGCCGGCCTTCCAGCACCTTGTTGACGCGGGTCACGTCGAGACCCTGCGCCTTGAAATAGTCCGCCGTGCCGCCGGTCGCGATGACCTTGAAACCCATGTCGAGAAGGTTGCGGGCGGCGTTCACCATCAGCGCCTTGTCGCCGTCGCGCAGCGAGATGAAGACGCACCCTTCGAGCGGAATGCGCGCGCCGATGCCGATGAGGCTTTTCGCCCGCGCCCGGTCGAAATTGACGTCGATGCCCATGACCTCGCCGGTCGAGCGCATTTCCGGTCCGAGCACGGTGTCGACGCCCGGGAAGCGCGAGAAGGGGAAGACGACTTCTTTCACCGCGATGTGCGAGAATTTCGGCGGGGAGAGTTTCAAATCGCGCAGTTTCGCGCCGGCCATCACCTTGGCGCCGATGCGCGCGATGGCGACGCCGGTCGTCTTGGCGACGAACGGAGCGGTGCGGGAGGCGCGCGGGTTCACTTCGAGAACGTTGATCTCGCCGTCCTTGATCGCATACTGAACATTCATCAGGCCGATGACGCCGAGTTCCAGCGCCATCCGGCGGGTCTGCTCTTCGAGCGCGGCGATCGTCGAGTCTGAAAGCGTGTAGGGCGGCAGCGAGCAGGCGCTGTCGCCGGAATGAATGCCGGCTTCCTCGATATGCTCCATGACGCCGGCGATATAGACATCCTCGCCGTCGCAGATGGCGTCCACATCGACCTCGACGGCGTTCTGCAAATACTGGTCGAGGAGCAGCGGCTCGTCTTCGTTGATTTCGATCTGCGCGGTTGCGAGATAGTGCCGCAGGCCTTCCTCGTCGCGAACGATCTCCATCGCGCGGCCGCCGAGCACGTAGGACGGGCGGGTCACTAGCGGGTAACCGACCTGCGCCGCGATTTCCGGCGCCTTCTCGCGCGAGGTGGCGGTGGCGTTGCTCGGCTGCTTGAGCCCGAGCCGGCCGATCAGTTTCTGGAAGCGCTCGCGGTCTTCGGCGAGATCGATGGCGTCGTAAGGGGTGCCGAGAATGGGGATGCCCTCGGCGTCGAGCGTCGCCGCGAGTTTCAGCGGCGTCTGGCCGCCATACTGGACGATGACGCCGAGCAACTCGCCGGACTGGCGCTCCTTGTCGACGATTTCGAGCACGTCTTCGGCGGTGAGCGGCTCGAAATAGAGCCGGTCGGAAGTATCGTAATCCGTCGAGACGGTTTCCGGGTTGCAGTTCACCATGATCGACTCGACGCCGATATCGGCGAGCGCGAAGGCAGCGTGGCAGCAGCAATAATCGAACTCGATGCCCTGACCGATGCGGTTCGGGCCGCCGCCGAGGATGATGACTTTCTTGCGCGACGAGGGTTTCGACTCGCAGTTGTCGAGGCTGTCGATCTGCGGTTCGTAGGCGGAATACATGTAAGGCGTTTTCGCCGCGAACTCCGCCGCGCAGGTGTCGATGCGCTTGTACACCGGGCGCACGCCCTTTTCCCAACGAAGCGCGCGCACTTCTTTTTCGGTTCCATCCGCGAGAACGGCGAGGCGCTTGTCGGAAAAGCCCATGCCCTTCAGCGCGCGCAGGCGTTCGGGATCGGTTGGAAGGCCGTCGCGCTGGACCGCCTGCTCCGCAATGACGATGCCTTCGAGCTGTTCGAGGAACCACTCGTCGTAATGAGTGATCGCGCGCACCTGCTCGATGGGCAGGCCGTGGCGGATCGCTTCCGCGGCGACGCGCAGCCGGTCAGGCGTCGGCGCGGCGAGGGCGGCGCGGAAGGCGTTGACGTCGTCGTCCTGTCCGAGCCCCGGGATGGCGATGGGGTCGAGCCCCGCAAGACCCGTCTCAAGGGAGCGCAGCGCCTTTTGCAGCGCTTCCTGAAAGTTGCGTCCGATGGCCATGGCTTCGCCCACCGACTTCATGGCGGTGGTGAGCATCGGCTCGGAACCGGGAAACTTTTCAAAGGCGAAGCGCGGAATCTTCACGACCGCATAGTCGATGGTCGGCTCGAACGCGGCGGGCGTCGCGCCGGTGATGTCGTTGTCGAGCTCGTCGAGCGTGTATCCCACCGCGAGCTTCGCGGCGACCTTGGCGATGGGAAAGCCTGTCGCTTTCGAGGCGAGCGCGGACGAACGCGAAACGCGCGGATTCATTTCGATGACGACGAGGCGGCCGTTCTCCGGGTTGACCGCGAACTGCACGTTGGAGCCGCCGGTCTCGACGCCGATCTCGCGCATCACCGCGATGGAGGCGTTGCGCATGATCTGGAATTCTTTGTCGGTGAGCGTCATCGCCGGCGCGACGGTGATCGAGTCGCCGGTGTGCACGCCCATCGGGTCGATATTCTCGATGGAGCAGATGATGACGCAATTGTCCGCCTTGTCGCGGACGACTTCCATCTCGAACTCTTTCCAGCCGAGAAGGCTTTCGTCGATCAGCACCTGTCCGACCGGCGAGGCGTCGATCCCGCTGCGGACGATCTGCTCGAACTCTTCGCGGTTATAGGCGACGCCGCCGCCGGTGCCGCCGAGGGTGAAGGCGGGGCGGATGATGGCGGGGAGGCCGATTTCGTCGAGCGCGCGCAGCGCCTCCATCACGCCCGTCGCGCGGTCGTAGCCGACGATCTTGCCGGCTTCGTTGCGAATGGGCGGCGAGGAAGCGATGGTGGCGCGCGGGTTTTCGAGCCCGATCTTGTCCATCGCGACGCGGAACAGCTTGCGGTCTTCCGCCTTCTCAATGACGTCGGCGCGGGCGCCGATCATCTCGACGCCGTACTTTTCAAGGATGCCGGCGCGTTCGAGATCGAGCGCGCAGTTGAGCG
>JAVJPA010000190.1:0-4184 GCA_040216495.1 Amphiplicatus sp.
CTTCGACTTATTCATGATGTCGAGAGATGTTTCCTTTTCTTCAGCGAGCGCGTCGACGCTGCATATTCCTTGCGACACCTCGTAATCGAATCGGTTGCGTTGCGTCGGATGAATGCAGCCTGACGCCGTCATGGCCGCACAGGCCCAAATCAAGACCAGTTTCTTCATCGCCTTCCCTCTCTAACCGTTTGGATTGCAGCCGCGACCGACCCGCTCAAGGGCTTCCGGCAACTTCAGATCGCCGGTCAGCTTCCGCCAGCGGTCCTCGGGCGTGTCGTAAGGAAATTTGCGGTATGCGATTTCGGCTGCTGGGTGGCCTGCGTCGGCCGCCTCCGCTAGATAGCTATCGGCGCGCTCGGAATTCTGCACGGTGTCGCAGATCTGCACGCTGGATAGAACGGTGCGCGTCCCATATAGCAGCGCCAGATTCCAGGACGCGTCGGCGTCCCCGCGCTGCGCCGCCATTTCAAGCCAGTTGAGCGCGTAGTCCGTGTTCTGGCGCACGCCAAGTCCCGTCGCATACATGATGCCAAGAACGTTTTGCGAGTTGACGTCTTTGGCTATCTGGGCGGCGCCGCAGATCAGCAACACCGTTTGTTCGGCCGTGAGGGCGCCTGTTTCATCGAACCAGAGATCGCTCTGGAACCAGCGTATGGCCGCGCGCGTTTGAGCCCCGTGTTTATTGTCGACTTTGCCATTGTAATAGCCGAGCGCGCGAAGTGCAGTTTGCTTCTGACGCATCTCAATGAGAGCGCCCAACGGGTTTTTCTCGAAATCGCGCCCGATGCGGGCGAGGCTAGCATCGCTGTATTCGCACGTCATACTTTGAAACTGGACCCGTTTGGCGGCGTATATCGCCGCTTGTGCGCCGACGCTGCTGCCGATGTTCATCGACCGGCGGTAAAAATCGAGCGCCCTGTCCCAACGCTCAAGGGCGCTTTCAGAGTCCCCAAGGTGCAGGTAGTGGCGCGACCATTGGATGGCTGATTTCGCGTCCATCGCCTCAGCGCAGTACCCGTTTTCCCAGCGCCTGCATGGGCCGCCTTCGGCGAGGCTTGCATAGGTAGGAAGGTAACTGTCGTTGATCCGAAGCTGCGCGTCCGCATATCCGCGGTCGTAGGCGTAAAGATAGGCGCCGCGGACAAGCACGGTAACGAGCGCAACGCCAAAAAGCAGAAGCAGAAGCTTCAGGGTGAAATCGAAAATCAAGCGAAGGCGGCTCGGATGCGGCCTTACGGTCGCCGTCTGGCTCCCGCACTTCTTGCAGGCTGTCTCTCCGCTCGGCCCCGTCTCAATATGAATCTGTTGCGTCGGGCCGAACTCAGCATTGTCGTCTTCGCGATCTCCGCCAATTCGCGCCGCCGCCGATAAGCGGTCGGCGTCTTGGTCATTGCTAAACATGAACCTTCCCCACCGCGCGCCTTGCGAACGCCGTCCCCCCAGAGCCGCCGTTCTCGGTGGAGACTAGAGGCGGACGCTCATGTCGGTCGCCTCCCATATAGGAGGGTGCAAGTCGTCGCGGGACTTGAGCGGAAGTGCTGCGTCAGCGCGCGCCGGGCACGGGCGGCAGAGCGCGCGCAAGTTTGCTGACAAGTTGGCTTTCACGGGAGACGGCCGCTTTCGACATGAGGTTCTTGACGTGCCAGCGAGCCGTGCCTTCTGTGAGTTTCAATGTTTCGGCGACTTCTTTTTGAGAGAGGCCCGACAGCAAAAGTTCGGCGACACGAGCCTCTTGCTGCGTCAGACCGAAGACTGCGGAGAGCACGTCGCGATTGAGGCGGGGTTTTGCATCCGGGTCGGAGATAAAGATCATCGCCAGACGCTCGAAGGCGAAGCGCGCAAACGGATCGTCGCCGCATCCCGGATCGAACGGAAGAATTTGCGCGCCGAGCGGCGACCTTGGCGGGGCGCGCGTGATCGCAAATCCCGACCCGGTCGGCGCGCCCCCGCTTCCGATGCCGCATGCGCGCTGCAGCGCTCTCTCTATTTGCGCATCCGCGACTGGATTAAGATGCACGAGCCTCCCGCCACGTTTTTCCAGACCGTCGCTCGCTTTCAAGAGCGCAGCCGCCGCAACGTTGGCGAACATAATCTTGCCGGCGGCGGTCACCAGAAACACGGCGCTATCGAGCTGATCCAGCGCGGCGCCGCGCAACGCCGCCGCGCGCAAGTCGTGACGGAACTTGCTTTGCAGGTCTACGACGCGCTTCAGATGCGGGTGGAGCAGCTGGTGCAGCGCGATGTCGGCTTTGGTGAATATTCGTTGCGGCCCGTCCGAGTAAACGCTGAGATAGCTCCCGTAATCGGCTTCATCGGCGACTCTCATGCCAAGATTGTCGAAGCAGCCCGCCTCCTTCACCACGAGATTGTAGTGATCGGACCGCACCACCTCGTCTATCGGGACGAATTCATTGCACAAAACCGCGCCTACCCATCGACGCTCGGATATGTTTCCTATTTCAAGCCAGATGTCCGAGCCTGGCGGCATTTCGCTGTAAGTCTGCAGACTGTTGAGAACTTTCGGCGCGTCGGGTTCGGGGTGCCGGAAATAGCTCATCACCCGAACGCTGTCGTCATGCGCGACGTGCATGTAGGCGCTTTTAGAGCAGCGGTAGAACGCTGCGATCTCGTCAAGCAGTTGCGGCCAGAGATCGGCCTCCAGCCCCAGTTCGTAAATCCGTGCGATGAGTCGATGAATGTCGGCGTCGTCCGCCACCAGCCCCTGCCGCTCCCCGCTGCAACCGATGGGAGTAAACAATGCGACCGTCCGTCTGTCACCCCCGCCGCCAAAACCTGTCAGCAGCGCCGCGCCGACCCCTTCCTTTTTCCCGCGTTCATCCTATGTTCCAGCCATGCCCGCACCCGGAAAACCGCGGCCGCGCAAGCCGGCCAACCAGCCTGTCACGCCAAAGTCCGAGATCGCGCCCGGCGGGTTCTCGGAAGCCGTGGCGCAGTATCATGAGCGCGTCTCCACCTCCGAGTGGACGCCCCACCGGCCAGAGCGGCCGGTCGTTTCCGGGCGCTCGAAGCCGTTGCGCGTCGTCTCTTCCTACGAGCCCGCCGGCGACCAGCCGACGGCGATCGCGGAGCTGGTCGAAGGCATAAAAAGGAGCGAATGGGACCAGGTGCTGCTCGGCGCAACCGGCACCGGCAAGACCTTCACGATGGCCAAGATCATCGAGGCGACGCAGCGCCCGGCCCTGATCCTCGCGCCGAACAAGACCCTCGCCGCGCAGCTTTACGCCGAGTTCAAATCGTTCTTCCCGGATAATGCGGTCGAGTATTTCGTCTCCTACTACGACTATTACCAGCCGGAGGCCTACGTTCCGCGCACCGACACCTATATCGAGAAGGAATCCTCCGTCAACGAACAGATCGACCGGATGCGCCACGCCGCGACGCGCGCGCTTCTCGAACGCGACGACACGATCATCGTCGCGTCTGTCTCGTGCATCTACGGCATCGGCTCGGTCGAGACCTACACGGCAATGACCTTCACCCTGAAGCTAGGGCAAAGCGTCAGCCGCAAGCAGCTCCTCGCCGATCTCGTCGCCCTGCAATACCGCCGCGCCGACGCGGGCTTCGCGCGCGGCTCGTTCCGCGCCAAGGGCGACGTCATCGAGATTTTCCCGGCGCACTATGAAGACCGCGCGTGGCGCGTCTCGATGTTCGGCGACGAGGTGGAGTCGATCTCGGAGTTCGACCCGCTGACGGGCCAGAAAACCGGCGAGCTTGAGGAAATCTCCGTCTACGCCAATTCGCACTACGTCACCCCGCGCCCGACGCTCAACCAGGCGATCGAGGGCATCAAGCGCGAGCTCAACGAAACGCTCCCGAAAATGCGCGAGGAAGGAAAGCTGCTCGAAGCCCAGCGCCTCGACCAGCGCGTGACCTTCGACATGGAGATGATGGCGGCGACCGGAAGCTGCGCCGGCATCGAGAACTATTCGCGCTACCTGACGGGCAGGAAGCCCGGCGAGCCGCCCCCGACCCTCTTTGAATACCTCCCCGACAACGCGCTCATCTTCTGCGACGAGAGCCACGTCACCGGGCCGCAGATCGGCGCCATGTTCCGCGGCGACTTCGCGCGCAAGACGACTCTCGCCGAATACGGCTTCCCGCTGCCATCCTGAATGGACAACCGCCCGCTGAAATTCGAGGAGTGGGAGAAAATGCGCCCGCAG
>JAVJPA010000191.1:0-4150 GCA_040216495.1 Amphiplicatus sp.
CGGCCCTGCAGAACGCCGGCGCCGCAATGAAGGCGGTTGCGAACGCCGACGCGGCGACGATCGGCCAGCGGACCGCTGCGCTCGATGCTGCGTGCAGCGCCGCCGCGCGCGACGCGCAAGAATTGCGCATCGACATGCGCGCGGCCCAGAGCGCGGGCGGGCGCTGGCTCAACGAATGGGAGCGCCAGTCGCAGTACGACATCGACGACGATACGCGCCAGCGCAACGCCGTCGATCTCGGCGGCGCGCGATCGCGCTTCGACCGGCTGATGGCCGATTTCGCGCGCGCCGCCGATACGGCCGACAAGGCGGTCGCGTTGTGCAACATCGAAACCGAGTTTCTCGGCAAGAACCCCGGCCCCGTCGCGGCGGCCTCGCGCCGGAACCAGCGCGCCGCTTTCGCTGAGGCGGTCGCGGACGCGCAGCGCCGCCTCAACGCGGCGAAAAGCGCGGCGGCGAGTTTTGCAGCCGGCTTGAAGTAGCGCGCGGCGGCTTCGCTTTGTCCCGCCGCACGCTTTCAGGCGCTTGAAGCGCGCGGCCCCTGTTCCCATTTCGACAGGGTCTTCAGCGCCGAAGGAGAGGGAGCATCCATGATCGACGCCCGCCAGATTTTCGCCGACTTGCAACAGCAGGCCGAAACCATCGCCCGCGATCTCAATGTCGATCAGGGGCTCGCCGACGCCAGAACGGCCGCCGGAAAGGTCCGTGAACGGCTCGAAACCGATCCGCAGGCGCGCACGGTCGCCGCCGGGGCCGGCGGATTGCTGCTGCTCGGCCTTCTCGGCTCCAGAGGCGGGCGCAATCTGATCGGCGGCATCGCCAAAACCGGCGCGGTCGCGGCGCTCGGCGCCCTCGCCTACAAGGCGTGGACAGACCGCCAGCGCGGCGGCGCGGACAGCGCCAGCCCGCAAGATGCCGAGAAAGCCGGCTTCCTGATCGAGGCTGACAAGGACCCCGAGTTCGCCCTCGCCGTCGTTCACGCCATGCTCGCTTCCGCCTATGCGGACGGCGCGCTCGACAAGCGCGAGCGCCTCGCTGTCGAGGCGGCGCTGATCCGCGCCGGCGCGAGCGACGAGGATCGCCGCGCCCTGATGAACGATCTTCCGGAAACGGAGCGTTTCGACGCCATCGCCCGCGCCGCGCGCACGCCGAACCATGCGGCGGAGCTGTTCGCCGCGGCGGTCGTCACCGCCGGCGAGAATGCGCGCGAGCATGCCGGTTTCTTCGAGCGCCTCGCCGACCGGCTCGGGATTCACCCGGGACATGCGGCGGCGATCATGCGCGAGGCGGGGGCTTAAAAACTCGCCGACAGCGAAAAGAAGTGCCGCCAGCTTTCGTCGTCGAAATCGCCGGTCAGGCCGTCGATGGGGCGCGCCGCTTCATACGTCGCCCGCACCTTGTCGGTGAGGCTCAGGCGAACGCCGGCGCCGGCGGAGGAAATCGTCGCGTGATCGCGTTCGAAGAAAAGCGGTTCCTCGTTCCACACCTTGCCCACATCGTAAAACGTAAAAACCTGATAGCTCTTCAACACCAGCAGTTTCGTCTTGTCGCCGAAGCGAAGCTCCGCCGATCCCGCGACGCCCTTGTCGCCGGCGATCGCCGCGTAGTCATAGGCGCGCCCATAACGCGCGCCCCCGAACGCGAATTCTTCCGAAGACAGGAGCGGACCGTCCGTTCCCTGCCCGCTCGCCGCTACATAGAGCTGGACCTTCTCGCCGATATTCTGCACCCGCGCGACTTCGATCTTGCCGCGCGTGAACAGCCCGTCGGCGTTGGCGCGCGAGACGGGCGCCGCGCCGTTTTCCGTCGCATCGAGCACGCCGACGCCGCGGACGATTTCGCCGTAAAAAGTGCTGGTCCCGTTCCAGCGCCGCCACGTCGCGTTCACCGACGCGATTAAGGACCGGATCTTGTCTTCGTACACCTGGAGCGCCGGGCGGCGTTCCTCGACGCGACGCATCGAGAAAGCGAAGTTGCTCCACAGCGAGAATTCGCGCGTACGGACCAACGGATAGGAAAGCCGCGCCTGCGCCTGGATGCTTTCCCCCTCGATGTCGAACGCGGCGAGCGCGCCGCCGGAACGGATGCGCGCCGCCGAACCGGAGAACGTCGCCAGGAGGCCGGACGAACCGATCGGCGTCGTATAATAAAGCTGGCCGAACAGAAGCTCGTTCGGATCGAGCGGCGTGAAGAAGAGCCCGGCGCCGATCTGGTCGCCGGACCTAAGCGCCGAATTCGCCGCGCCCTGCAGGAAGGTCTGTACGCGGCCGACCTCTTCGGTGCCGCGATTGTCGGCGTAAACGCTCGCCGAAAACGTGTCGGCCTTCAGCGTCAACGCCAACGTATGACGCCGGAGGTCGTTCGGGTCTGGCAGCATGGCGCTGCGCATGATCCTGACGCCGCGCAAATCGCTGATAAGCAGCATCGCATGTTCGAGATCGGAAAGTTTCGTCGGGCGCGCGGCCCCGATCCTGTCGACGATCGCCTCCGCCGCGGGAACCTTGTCGCCGGCGAGAACCACATCCGCGACATAGCCTTCGATCACGTCGATGACGACATAGCCGCCTTCAATATCCTGCGGCGGGATGATGGCGCGGGAGAGAAAATAGCCTTCCTTGCGATAGCGCTCGGTGATCGCCTCGGCGATCGCGGCGATGTCGGCGAGACTGACGCGCCGCGCGAGATAAGAGTCATAAAGAGGCGCGAAACTTTCCGACGAGAAGACTTCCGCGCCGCGCACCGAAACGGCGGTCAGCGTGAAGGTTTTTGTGGCGTCGCCGGCGATCTTCGTCCCGGCCGGGCCTTCGAGGGCCGAAGTGTCCGAATCCTGCCCTTCCTGGACTTCCGAGGGCGGCGGCGGAAGCCGGTGCTCGGTCTGGTCGACGACTTGTCCTGCCGCGGGAAAAGCCGCGCCGAAAGCAACCCCCAGAGTAAGGAGAGCCGCTAAACTTTTAGAGAAAATGCGCGTAACTCGGGCGCAATTTTTTTTCCCTGCACTCGACATAAACCAAGCCTCACACTTGGCGGGGCCGGAAACAGCCGCCCGCCATGCTTAATAGTCCCGGTAAGGATAAGAATTGGTTTCTGTAAACCATGGTTTTAGTTCGACTGCGAGAGACGTTGTTAAGATCTTGGTGACATTTTCTTCATCGGAGGGCGCGTCTTGTCAGGTCGCGCAACATACCAGTTCCGTTGAAGCGCCGGCGAGCGGCGCAGGAGTTCAACATGCAGGCCGCGCGAACATTCATTCTTGCGATCGTTTTTTTCTTCGCGTCCTTGAGCGGCGCGTTCGCCGCAGGCGGGGCGTGGACCATCGCCCAGTCAGACGGCGCAGTGCGCGTCGCTTCGTCGGGCGCGGGCATGCAGCCTGCTTCGCTTAACGCGGTGCTGCGGCCCGGCGACATCATCACCACGGGCGGCGACGGTTATGTGGTCCTGCGGCGCGGCGAACAGCAGATCGTCGTCAGCGCCAACAGCCGCATGTCGCTTCCTGCGGAAGAACAGGGCGGCTTCACCCGCGTCGTGCAGGAACTCGGCACGCTGATGTTCAAGGTCGACAAGCGCCAGGTTCAACATTTTGAAGTCAACACGCCGATCGTCGCCGCCGTGGTCAAAGGCACGACCTTCACCGTCACGTCCGGCGCGATGGGCGACTCGGTGCATGTCGCCGAAGGCCTTGTCGAAGTCAGAACTCATGCGGGCAATGCGGTCGCCAACGTTCCCGGCGGCTCGACCGTGTTCGTGTCGAAGAACCGGCCCGACGTCATCACGTTCGAACGCGCTCAGGGCGCCCCGACGCAAGATGGCGGCGCGACGAAACTTGAGAAAGCGGACATTGGCGGCGGCGCGCAATACGCCTCGCTCGACGACCGCCTTGTCATTCCGGCGGCGATCGGCGCAGAGCCGCTCGACTTCGCGGGTCTTACAGACGGGCTCGTGTCAGCGGGCGCGAAGCCGGCGCCAGTCGCGCCGGGCGGAATTGTCGGAACAGTTGTCGCCAGCCTTAATTCCGGCGGCGGCCTCACCACCGGCGCTTCCATTGGCGGCGGCGGCGTCAGCGCAGGCGTCGGCGCGGATCTTGGCGGCGGCGCGGTTACAGCCGGCGTTGATGTCGGCCTCGGCGGCGGCGGCGTGACGGCGGGCGTGGACG
>JAVJPA010000192.1:0-6015 GCA_040216495.1 Amphiplicatus sp.
CATCGCCATTCGCGAAAACCTGCGGAAGCATTAGCTTGCAGCATCTTCAAGCTCAAGCATGCGGTCGATGGGTTATTCCGCCGGTTGCAATACCGGCGATGGAGGCGGACCGTTGGCGTTCGCTTCTCCCCTCATCCGCGCCCACCGCTCCTTGATCATTTTGGAAGTCAGGCGCGAACCGTCCGGCGACCAGCCGGGCGGGCCGAACATGTAGCCGAGCGCCTCCTTCGGCGATCTGGCGTTTTTCACATCACGGGCGATCCCGAACCATTCGTGGAAGGAAATGACCAGCGGATTGAACGTCCCGAGATTTTTGATGATGCCGTAACGGCATTTCTCTTCGTCCTGCTCCGGCACGAACGTTCCGAACATCCGATCCCAGATAATCAAGGCCCCGGCATAGTTGGCGTCGAGATAGCGCGGGTTGGTCGCGTGGTGGACGCGGTGATGCGACGGCGTGTTGAAGACCCATTCGAACGGACCCATGCGGCCGATCTGTTCGGTGTGAATCCAGAACTGGTAAATCAGGTTGAGACCGCCGACGAAGAGAATCATCGCCGGATGGAAGCCAAGCAGGATCAGCGGCGTCTTGAACAGAAGCGGCCCGATGATCCCGCCGGTCCAGGGCTGCCGAAGCGCGGTCGTCAGATTGTAGTGTTGCGACGAGTGATGGACGATATGGCTCGCCCAGAACCAGCGCCGCTCATGGCTGATGCGATGCCACCAATAGTAACGGAAGTCGTCGAGCACGAAGGCGAGGACCACCGCCCACCATGTGTTGGGGATACGCAGCGGCGTAATCTCATAGGCGGCGACATACGCCGCGAATACTAGCGCCCCGCCGCCGAGGAGCGGCGCGATCTGGCTGCCGAGCCCCATCAACAGGCTCGCCGCCGAGTCGCGCGTTTCGTAACGCCCGCGTTTCGTCGCGCGCCAGATCGCCATCTCGATCAGGACGAGAAGCACGAAGCCCGGCACCGCAAGGGTGACGACGTCAGGGAACGTCATTTCCATGGGGCGCAATATAGCCCGCCCCGGAAAGCCTGCCAGCCCAGCGCGCAGCCTCTTCAGGGGAGCCGGCGGCAAGGGTTAGCGCCCATTTCGAGGGGTCGTGAAGGCTTGCGACGATCTTGTCGCCTTCGACCTTGACCGGAACAGCGCCGAGAGCCGCCCGTCTTGTGGCCAGCCCATCGCCCAGCGCGAAGACGAACGCAGCTTCCGCGCCGTCTTCCGAAAGCGCCGCCGCGCTCTTCCCGTCGCCGCCGAACAGCCACTCGCCCGGGCGGAAATCCGGCTCGTCGAAAGCGAGCCGGTCGCGCGCCGCGGCTTCGTCCAGCGTCGCCGACTTCCATCCGCCTAGCAGAAACGACACAAGGACCAGCACTGCGACGCCGCCGAGAGAAATCAGCAGGTCGAGATAGAGATTGCCGGTCATGCGCCAACCCTCCGCGCCCTGTCCCGCGAAAGCGGGGCGAGCGCCGGCAAGATTAACCGACGATCTCGGTATCCTTGAAGAAGAACGCGATTTCCTGAGCCGCCGTATCAGGGCCGTCGGAGCCGTGCACGGAGTTCTCGCCGATTGACTCGGCGAACTCGGCGCGGATCGTGCCCGGAGCAGCGTCCTTGGGATTGGTGGTGCCCATGATCTCGCGGTTCCGGGCGATAGCGTTCTCGCCTTCGAGAACCTGCACCACGACCGGGCCGGACATCATGAACTCGACCAGCTCACCGAAAAACGGGCGCTCCTTGTGGACGGCGTAGAAGCCTTCCGCCTGCGCCCTCGTCATGTGGATGCGTTTGGACGCGACGACCCGGAGGCCGCCTTCCTCAAACTTGGAAATGATCTTGCCCGTAATATTCCGGCGCGTTGCGTCCGGCTTGATGATCGAAAAAGTGCGTTCGCGCGCCATGGATCTTAGTCCCTTGTGGAAAACTGCATGTTGGGCGCGGTTCCTAGCAACGCTTTCGCACTGCGGCAAGGTCAAGGTCAGTGGGCTTGGTTGAAACCGGCCAAGAAAGCGCCGAAGCGCGCAGTTTTCACGGCGAATGCGCTTGCGGGACGCCGGCATTGCGGGGTCTTTTAGGATCGGTCCATTTCGCTATTTCCGGGAGAGACGGACATAAAAGCGCAGTTCCTTGCGGCCGGCTTCTCTGTTTGCTTGGCATGGTCCACCGCCAAGGCTGCTGATGACGCCTGCGGGACGGCGGCCATCGAAACTTCAGCGTCGGTCACCGTCTCGAACGACCGAACCTACGCGACGCGCTCCTTTTTTCGCTCAAGCAACGAGGCGGCGATCAGCTTTATCAAGGACGGAACGAGAACGGTCGCTCTCGAAGGTCCTTTCGCGTGGACCAGAAACGAGGACGGGAGCGCCCTCGCTGGCGAGCGGGAAAAGGGGTTCGCGCTCGGCCACCAGTTCCATGCGCTGCTGCTGCATTTCAACGAGATCTTCGACGATGTAAGCCCGAATAAGGCTATCGCCTTCCGTGGCGGCTTCGCACACGGCCGATCAGGGATCGCCCCAGACGGCGGCGCGGCGCATCTCATTCTTAACGGGGACGGCGCACCGAAAGGGATGAAATTCGAACCCGCCGGTCAGGAGCCCATAGACATCGAATATTCAGACTGGCGCGATGCTGGCGGACAGAACCTCCCCTGGGTCGTCGTCATCCATGACGGCGAGGACGTTTATACCTACCGCTACGACAGAATATCCGTAAGCGAACAATCGCCGCTGTGGTTTTATGATGAAATCGGCGAAACCGGCCTCGATCCGATCGACATCTACCGATTGCATCGCCGCATTCTCGCCGCCCATTGCCTCGGCGATGCAGCGATGATGGCCCGCCTTACTGCTCCCGAAGGGACAGTCGCCAGCCGAGGCGATCTGTTGCGCACGACAAGAGAACAGCTTCTCGCCAACATGAAGGGGCTTTTCGGGCGGCTCGATTATCGCAGCTATGAGGACCTTACCGAACCTATGATTGAGGTTTCGGCGGGCGGCGACTTGGGCTGGGTCGGCGTCAAGGTGCGCGCCGCAGGAGTCGTTAACGAAACCGGCGCTCCATTCACATCAGACTGGGCCTGGATAATGCTCGCGAAGAAAATCGATGGCGAATGGCTGAGCGCCGGCAACGCCTCGAACCAAAAACCTCAATAGGCCCTACCGAAAGCAGCGCCGCTTTCGCGGCGCTGCAATATCGTTCAATAGCAATCGGCCGGTTTACTCTCGGGGAGCAGCCGGCTCGCCAGCGGTCAGGGCCGCAAACGTCATCTGCTCTTCGTCGCTCAATTGGGCGTCGCCGTCAGCGTCCGCTTCATCGAAGCGGGCGAGGAACGCCGCGCGGAGTTCTTCCTTCGAAAGGATGCTGTCGTCGCCGGCCGCTTCCGCGAAAGCCGTATCGACGGTTGCAGAGCCGGCTTCGGCGGTTTGCGTCGAGCCCGGCGTTGTAGACGGCTCGACTGTCGGATCAACCGTCTCGCCCGGGACAGCCGGCGTCGACTGGGCCATGCTCGCATCGCCCTCAACGCTCATAGCAACCGTCATATATTCGCTGCGGTCGAGCATGCCGTCGCCATTAGCGTCCGCCTGCTCGAAAGCCGTCGAGGCCGCTTCTTCAGCGTCGCTCTTCACGCGGACATCGGCGATGGCGACAATCGGGCCTTCCCTCAACGCGCTGGAAGAATCGACGCCGCCGGCGTTCGGAACGCCGGTTTCCTGCGCCATTCGCTCCTGATCGGTCGGCTGGCCTGCGAACGTTTCATCATCGGCGGGATAAGAGTCCTCAGTTTCGGAGTATTGGGTCGTGTCGCCGCTGCTGACGTCGTCATAAGTGGCGGACTCCTGTCCGCAGGCGGCCAATCCTAAAGCCATAAGAGCGGCGACTGACGCCGCGCCAAGAAATCGTTTGCTCATCTCGTGCTCCTCTATTTCGGCGCTCATTGCTCGAGGAGCGCCCACAAAAGAAACACTGGCCGCACTGCATGGTTGCGCCGCGCTTAATGAACTCCCGGAAAGTTCTACTCGAAGCGGTTGCGGTCGCGGAAAGTGACGATCTGGACTTTGTCCTCGCCCACATGATCGCGGATCGTTTTCGGCAGGTTGACGAGACAGAAGCGGCTCCACTCATTCGCCTCCAGCACCGAAAACATCACGCTCGTCGTGCGTTGCATCAGCGCATAGCTGAACACAGTAAATGCTGCTCCCGAAGCGAGGATAGCGAGCGGCGCGCCGTCAGGCGCAGGGAAGAAGCGGCCCGCCGCGTAGGCCGCTCCCGCCGTAATCGCCAGCGAGGCGAACGCGCCGGCGAGCCAGTACAGGATCGTGTTGCGGCGGATCTGGTAGAAACGATTGCGGATCATCAGTTCGCACAGGAACAGCCGCATGGCGAACCATTGATAGGTCATGGTCCATACGCCCGCTTCTTCCTTCAATTCGTCCGCCTGCGCCATGCGCATATTGCGTTCGACGTTCAGGGCGCGGCGCTTGGCGACCTGAAAGTTGTTATTGATGCGGGCGAATTTCGACGTGATGTAGTTGTCGAGATTGAGCAGGTTGCGCTGCTGGGCGACCAGAAACGGCCAGCTAAAGAGGATTAGCGTCAGAATGAACCCGCCAGCGGCGGCGAGCAACGACGCGGCGAAGATGCCCGCGCTTTTCACATCCGACGCTCCTACGAGTGCGGCAAAGCTTTCCCCGAGCGCCGGCGCAAGCGTCAGCCCACTGGCAAGGCTGACGATGAGAAGGATCGGCGCATAGACCACCAGCAGCCGCTTCGTGTTGCTGTTCAGCGTGCGCCGGAACAGGGTCATCACCTCGAGGAAACGCTGATCGATCGAATTCTGGCCGAAGCCGAGCGCATTATTGAGATACTGCTCCTCGACTTCCTCGTAGAAGAGGTCGCCGCGTGCGAACAGCGGGAATGCCGAATTGTAGAACTGGTCAGCATACTGCAAATGCTCGCGCGCCTCATCGAGCCCTAGATCCGAAGCGGAGCGCTCCGTGAGTCTGGGCCTTGGTAATTGCCGGAAGAACAGCGCCTCAATGCCGCCCGGGGCTTTTTCGGCGAACTCCTCCCCGAGAATTTCGCGCGGCGCGGCTTTCTTCGCCGCCGATCCCGCCCCGGTCTTGCCTGCCGCCCTCGCCGGCGGTGCGCTTCCGCGCAGTAGCCGCGCCAGAAACCGGAACGGCGCCGTCAGGATGCGAATGATGAACGCCAGCATAGCCCCTCCTCTCTCCCGGGCGCGCGCACGCGTCCGCTCCTGAAGGGGCGCCCTCGCCCTCAAGCAGCGCCCGGACGTGGCTGGCGACACAACTTGTCCGAATGCTTGAAAGGTGGGCGCCAGAATGTCGCAGATCAAGGGCGCATCGATTGCGCAAAACGCAGGGGGCCTTGCAAAATCTTTCGGTCCGGGGCCTAACCCGCGGCCATGCTCCACATCAACGACGTCACGTACCGTATTGAAGGCCGCGTCCTGCTCGATCAGGCGACGGCGGCGCTGTCCGACGGCTGGAAGATCGGCTTTATCGGCCGCAACGGGACAGGCAAGTCGACGCTGCTGAAAATGATCCGCGGAGAAATCCACCCGGATGCGGGCGAGGTCTCGGTGCGCAAGGGGCGGCGCATCGGCGGCGTAGAACAGGAAGCGCCCGCAAGCTCGATGAGCCTCATCGAGACAGTGCTCGCGTCCGACACGGAACGCGCCGCCCTCCTCCACGAAGCTGAAATCTCCCGCGATCCGCACCGCATCGCCGAAATCCACATGCGCCTCGCCGATATCGGCGCGCACACGGCCGAAGCGCGCGCCGGGGAAATTCTCGCCGGTCTCGGCTTCGACGCCGAGGCGCAGCTTCGGGCCTGTTCGGAATTTTCCGGCGGCTGGCGGATGCGCGTCGCGCTCGCGGGGGTCCTGTTCTCAGCGCCCGACCTTCTCCTCCTCGACGAGCCGACCAACTATCTCGACATCGAGGGCGCGATCTGGCTCGAAGCCTATCTCAAAAAATACCCTTACAC
>JAVJPA010000193.1:0-3136 GCA_040216495.1 Amphiplicatus sp.
GAGATTGGCCGGGGCTGAAACCGAGATGAAACCGGCGATCTCCGGGCGGCGCATCAGGAGCTGCATGCCGATCCACGCGCCGAACGAGAAGCCGCCGACCCAGGCGAAGGGGGCGTTCGGGTTCATCTGCTGCAAATAGTCGAGCGCCGTCGCCGCGTCGGCGAGCTCGCCCTGACCCTGGTCGTATTCGCCCTGGCTGCGCCCGACGCCGCGGAAATTGAAGCGCAGAACCGCGAATCCCTTGCGCACGAACAGATAGTAGAGCTCGTAGCAGTCGCGGTTGTTCATCGTCCCCCCGAACAGCGGGTGGGGGTGCAGGATCAGCGCGACTGGCGGGTTTTCGCCTTTCCCCTTCTGATAACGTCCTTCAAGGCGGCCTTCCGGCCCGGCGAAAATAACTTCCGGCATGCTTGTTCGTTCCCGTTTCTAAAGCCTCGAAACCCGCGCCAGCCAATCAAAAATCCGGAGAAAGACGGCGTAGAAGCCGCAGAATTCTTCGCTTTTCTGGCCGTCATATAGTTGACGGATTTAGTAGGATTTCATATCTGAGCCCTGTAAAGGGCCGCTCGAAGGCGCGGCCTATAACATGGTTTTTCCCAAAGCGTCAGCAAATCCCGTCAGCGACGGGGAGGCGGCTCGATGAAATTGACGACCAAAGGCAGATACGCGGTGACGGCGATGGCCGATCTCGCCGCCCATGGGTCCGGCGCGCCGGTGGCGCTGGCGGAAATCGCCATGCGGCAGGGGATTTCCGTTTCCTATCTGGAGCAGATCTTCGCCCGGCTCCGGCGCGAGGGGCTGATTGAAAGCGCCCGCGGCGTTTCGGGCGGCTACAGCCTGACGCGCGACCCGGGCGACATCCGCATCGCCGACATCGTCGCGGCGGCGGACGAGGAGATCAAAACCACGGCCTGCGAGAAAGGCTCCAGCGTCAGCTGTCAGGGAACCTCGGCGCGCTGCCTCACGCATGATTTGTGGGACGAACTCGGCCGGCAGATCGAAATCTTTTTGAACGCGGTGACGCTTGAAGACGTCCTCGCGCGCCGCGTGCTCGGCATGGCGGCGGTGAACCAGCCATCGAGGGTTGCAATCATGGGAGCGGCGGAATGACCGAGGCGAAGCGCAGACATTATCTCGATTACAACGCGACGACGCCGGTTCGGCCCGAAGTCATCGATGTCGTCTGCGAGACGATGAAGACGCTCGGCAACTCTTCCTCCGTACACGCCGAAGGCCGCGGCGCCCGCGCCATCGTCGAGGATGCGCGCGAGAAGCTGCGCGCCTTGGTCAACGCGCCGGTGAACGGCGTCATCTTCACCGGCGGCGGCACCGAAGCGATCCACTACGCGCTGCACGGAACCGTGCGGAACGGATCGGTGAAGCGCATCTTCGTTTCCGCCATCGAGCACGCCGCCGTTCCCGGCAACGCCGCGACGACGGGCGTTCCCGTTGAAACCATTCCGGCGAAAGCCTCTGGCGTCGCCGATCTCGACTGGCTGCGCGAGCGGCTCGACGGCTACGACGCCAAGAGCGAGGGCGGTTTCCTCGTCTGCCTGATGTACGCCAACAACGAGACCGGCGTCATTCAGCCCGTCGCGGAAGCGGCCGAAATTGCGCACGCCGCCGGCGGCCTCGTCTTCGTCGACGCCGCGCAGGCGGCGGGCAAGGTGCCCGTCAACTTCGTCATGTCGGGCGCGGACCTCATGGCCGTGACGGCGCACAAGTTCGGCGGGCCTATCGGCGTCGGCGCGCTGATCGCCGGGCCGAACCTGCCGCTCGAACCGGTGATGCGCGGCGGCGGACACGAATCCAACCGCCGCGCCGGCACGCACAATGTTCCGGCGCTTGCCGGCCTTGGCAAGGCGTGCGAGCTCGCTGGCGACTGTCTCGCCAAGGCGCCGAAGATCGCCGCCATGCGCGACCGGATGCAGGCGGCGGCGGAAGAGGCGGGCGCGCATGTCTGGGGCAGGGGCGAAGCGCGCCTTCCGGGCACGCTGTCATTGTCCGCCCCCGGATTTACGTCGCAGACGCAGTTGATGGCGATGGACCTCGCCGGCATCGCGATCTCGTCGGGCTCGGCCTGCTCGTCGGGCAAGACCAAGCCGAGCCACGTGCTTTCCGCGATGGGCGCCGATGACGCGCTTTCGACCTGCGGCATCCGCGTGTCGCTGGGGTGGAACTCGGTTGAGGAAGACGCGGAAGCGTTCGTCCGTGAATGGCCGCAAGCCTATGCGCGCGTGAAAGCGAGGGCTGCGTGAGCCAAGTCAAGGAAACCATCGATCGCGCCACCGTCGACGCCGCCAAGGCTCTCGAAACCTACAAGTACGGCTTCACGACGAACATCGAGTCGGAGAAGGCCCCGAAGGGCCTGACCGAAGACACTGTCCGCTACATCTCGGCCAAGAAAGAAGAGCCGGAATGGATGCTGGAATGGCGGCTCGAAGCCTTCCGCCGCTGGCTGAAGATGGAGGAGCCGACCTGGGCGATGGTGAAGTATCCGGCCATCGACTATCAGGACGCCTATTATTATTCGGCGCCGAAAACCGGCTCGAAGTATAAATCGCTCGACGAAGTGCCGCCGGAGATTCTCGCCGACTTCGAAAAGCTCGGCATCTCGCTGAAGGAAACCGAAGTGCTGCTCGGCGTCGAGGGCGCGCCGAAAGTGGCGGTCGACGCGGTGTTCGATTCTGTTTCCGTCGCGACGACGTTCCGCGAGGAATTGTCGAAAGCCGGGGTCATCTTCATGTCGATCTCGGAGGCGATCCGCGAGCACCCGGAACTCGTGAAAAAGTATCTCGGCACGGTTGTGCCGACCTCGGACAATTTCTTCGCGACGCTGAACGCCGCTGTCTTTTCAGACGGGACGTTCGTCTATGTGCCCGAGGGCGTCAAATGCCCGATGGAGTTGTCGACCTATTTCCGCATCAACGAGGCGAACACCGGCCAGTTCGAGCGCACGCTGATCATCGCCGCGCCCGGCTCCTATGTCTCGTATCTCGAAGGCTGCACGGCGCCGATGCGCGACGAGAACCAGCTTCACGCGGCGGTGGTCGAGCTCGTCATCGAGGACGACGCCGAGATCAAATACTCGACCGTGCAGAACTGGTATCCCGGCGACAAGGACGGCGGCGTTCAG
>JAVJPA010000194.1:0-8795 GCA_040216495.1 Amphiplicatus sp.
CGTCGCCGCGCCCGCCAGCGCCGCGCGCCGCAATGAGATCGATTCCCGCACCCGTGCCTCCCTCTGAAAATCTCCGCCCCAGAAATGACCAATTGGTCAGTTCCAGAGCCATCCAATCATCGAATGACCGGTTAGTCAATCCAATACGCAGGGGATGATCCGGGAGCGGCCTATCGGCCGGCGGCGAGCGCGAGCCATGAGAGGGAGTCAGCCGTAGCGGCGGTAGGCTTGTATTCAGCGCCGACATAACCGTCGTACCCAAGCGAGCGAAGGCGGGCGAAGAAAGAGGAGAAATCCAGATCGCCCGATCCCGGCTCGCCGCGTCCGGGATAGTCAGAGACCTGCACGTGCATGATTAAGTCAGCATACGCCTCTACTGTTTCGGCGATAGCCTCGCCGCGACGGGCGGCGTGATACGTGTCGAACTGGAGGCCGACCGCGCCGCGGAACGTCTCGCGGACAAGCTGTGCGGCGAACGTGAAGTCGCCCGGCGTGACCCCAGGAATGTCGAGGCTGTTCATGGGCTCCAGCAGGGGCGTCGCGCCTACTTCTTTCAGCGCGCGCGAGGCTTTCCAGATATTGCGCTCGTAAGTCGCGGTCCAGTCAGCGCCAGCAGCCGCATCCATTCGGAATGCACCGACATTGACGTAAAGCGGTTTTAGCGCACGCGCGGCCTCAAGCGTGGCGGCGAGCGCCTCGTCGAATGCGGCCTCCCGGTGCGGGGCGCCGGACAAGCCGGGGCCGCCCGCGAACAGGTCTCCCAGCGGCGCATTGAGCAGAACGACTTTAACGCCCGCCGCGTGCGTCGCCTTTGCGAGCGCGGAAGGTTCTGCGATGGAGAAATCCTGGATTTCGACGCCGTCGAAACCGGCGGCCGCGGCGGCGGCCGGCCGCTCCTCCGGCGGCAGGTTGGCGAACAGAAAATTGATGCTCGCGCAGAACTTCATGACTAGAGCGCGCCGGCGCCGCGATCAGAACGCGACATTCGCGGCTCCTTTCGTGCCGAGCATGGCGCGGGCTTCGTCCGGCGTAGCAATTTCAATGCTTAATTGCTCCAGCACGGTGCGAATCTTCGTCACTTGCTCGGCGCTGGACCGCGCAAGCCTGCCCTTGCCAGCCCACAGGCTGTCCTCCATGCCGACGCGGACGTGACTGCCCATCGCCGCGCCGAGAGTGGTCATCCTGATCTGATCCTTCCCGGATGCGAGCACCGACCAGTAATAATTGTCTCCGAACAGACGGTCCGCCGTTTGACGCATGTGCACGAGGTGATCGGCTTCCGTGCCGAGCCCGCCCAGAAAGCCGAAGATCGACTGGATGAAGAAAGGCGGCTTGATCCATCCGCGGTCGGCGATCAGCGCCAGCGCGTAAAGATGGCCGATGTCGAAACACTCATACTCGAACCGCACGCCGCGTTCCTCGCCCATCTCCTTGGCGATGCGCTCCATCACCGCATAGGTGTTGATCATGGTCATGCGCTTCGACGCGGCCATGAACGTCGGCTCCCAGTCGTGGAGCGTCTTGTCCTGAAGTCTTTCAAGCAGCACCCAGGGAGCCGGATTCATCGGCCCCATGTTGAATGAGCACATTTCCGGCGCGAATTTCAGCGGCGCGGCGAGACGCGCTTCAATTACTTCCTCCGGCGTGCCAAAATGCGGCTGCCCGGTGGTGATGTTGATGATAGCGTCGGTTCGCGCCTTCAGCGGTTTCAGGATCGCCTCATAGACATTCACGTCCGTCGTCGGCATTCCGTCCTCCGGCCGGCGCGCATGCAGGTGAACGATGGCGGCGCCCGCATCGACCGCTTTCAGCGAATCCTCGACAATCTGCTCCGGCGTCAGCGGCAGGTAGGGCGACATGCACGGCATGTGCATCGCCCCGGTCGTCGCCGAGGTGATGATGATCTTGTCGGCCTTTTTCACGCGTTCCTCCGCTTTTATGACTGTTTGGTCATTTATAGCGGCGATGGCATGTCCCGGCAAGGCGCGGGTCTATCGCGCGCGGCGCTCGCCCAGCAAAAGGTAGAGGGCGCTATGGTCGAGATCGCCTCGCCCGTCGGCGCACATTTCCTCATAGAGGTCGCGCACGAGCGCGCTCAGCGGCAGGTCGAGCCCTGTGGCGCGCGCTTGCGAGACGGCCGTGCGCAAATCCTTCCGCTGGGTGACGGACCGCCCGCCCGGCTTGAAGTCGCCGGCGATCATGCGCGCTCCATGCTGGCGCAGGATTGCTGAATCGGCGAACCCGCCCAACAGCGCCTCGCGCACTTTCGCCGGATCGGCGCCGCCTGCTTTCGCCAGCAGCAGCGCTTCGGCGACCGCGCCGATGGTGACGCCGACGATCATCTGGTTCGCGATCTTAGCAAGCTGTCCGCTTCCGGCCGGACCGACATGAGTGAGCGATCGGCCGAGCGCGTCGAATATGGGCCGCATGGCTTCGATATCCGGGCTCTCGCCCCCGGCCATGATCGTCAGCGTACCCTCGATTGCGCCCTTCTCGCCGCCCGACACCGGCGCGTCAATGTAAGCGACGCCGCGCGCGCCGAAGGCGGCGGCGTGGGCGCGGGCGATGTCGACCGGTATCGAGCTCATGCAAATGACAGTCGAGCCGCGCGCGATCCTGTCTGCAAACGGAGCCGCGCCGTTCGCAGCGCCGAACAGCGCCGCCTCCGCCGCCGGCCCGTCGCTCACCATGACGATAACGACGCGCCGCGCCTTATCGAGCGCCGCAAGAGTCTCGACCGTCGCGATTCCGTCGCTGGCGAGCGGCGCCAGCTTTTCCGGGCTGCGGTTCCAGATGCTGACCGGCAATCCTTTATCGTGCAGCCGTCGCGCCATCGGCGCGCCCATCAGCCCGGCGCCAAGCATCAGGATCGGCGTATCAGGCCATTCTCTATTCATCTCAGCGCCACCCGAGCAGCATCGCGACCCCGGCGCCGATGAAGTTGGCGAGCGCGTATCCGAGGACGCCCACGAACAGACCCGGCGTCACCAGCGCCGACCACCCGCGCGACGCGGCCATGCCGGCCGCCGTGGCGGGTCCGAGCACGCAGGCGTTCGACGCGACCAGCAGCTCTTTGAGCGGCAGGCGGAACAGGAGCCAGATCGCCGTCACGATGGCGATGTGGACGCCGAGAATGATCGAGGCGAACGCGACGAACTTGAGCGCCGGTCCCGTCAGCGTCGCGAAATCCGCGCCAAACCCGACGACCACGAAGAAGGCGTACATGATCGACATGCCGGCGTCCTCGACTCCCCGCACCTGCTGTATCGCCCGCGGAAAAATATTGGCGAGCGCGATGGCGAGGAACGTCATCACGAGAATTGAGAACTGTCCGATGGAAATAGCGGCGGCGATCGGTCCCGACACCCAGGAAATAATGAAGGCCGCGCCGACTACAAGCAGCAGCGATCCGAGCCGGAACGGCGGACGCGCCGCTTCGTTCTGCGCGGCCTGATCCTGCGAGAGCGCGTCCTGCGCCGGGTCGCCGCGCGGGACGAGAGTAGAGAGCAGAATCAAGCTGAGAAAGAATGTCGCGCCGACCGCCGTGTCGGCCGCAAGCGCGCTCGCGTAAAGATCAGGATCATTGAAAGACAGGAGTTGCGAAACCGCCACGAAGTTCATTGCGCCGCCGATATAAGTCGCCGCAAAAACTCCAGCGATCGCCGCTTCCATATCGCCGAAATCCATCACCGCGACCGCGACCGCGACGCCGGCGAGCGTCGCCGCCACAGCGATAGCGAAGGAAAGAAGCACCGGGCGCGCTTCAACCAGGATGGTGCGCAACCGCGTCTGGAACAGCAGCAGAACGATGCCCACCGGCACGAACTCGGCGAGCGCCACATCGTAAACTTTCGACGCGAACGGGGTGACGCCGATATTGGAAAGAAAAATCGCGACAACCATGATCGCGACAGCGCTCGGGACATGGCGTCCGAACCGCGTGCGATCGAGCGCGACGCCAGCGCCGACGAGAATGATGATGAGCCCTATCAGCGCGGAAACATTGTCTGGCGAGATCATTTGAATTCCCGGTTTAAAACGTATACAGAACGAATGAACGCCAGCCCGCGACCGCAGGAGCATCCCAATGACGCCAACGTCCCCGAAACCCCGCGCGCGCGATCATGGCGTGATCTTCAGCGGCGAGATCGGCGCCTTCAACGCCATCACCGACGTCGCCGGCGTGCGCGTCGGCCATCGCACGGTGATTGAGGACGCCGGGGGCGCCTCGGTGCGCACAGGCGTGACGTCGATCGTCATCGGCGACCCTGGCGAGACGACAGGCGTTCCCGCCGCGCTGTTCGCTTTCAACGGAACGGGCGAAATGACGGGCAGCCATGTCGTCGAGGAGACCGGCGCCCTGTTCGGGCCCGTGCTTCTCACCGGCACGCTCAATATCGGACCGGCGCGCGACGGCGCGCTCTTGTGGGCGAAAAAGCATATCGCAAGTCCGGCGGAAAGATTCTCGCGGATCATCCCGGTCGTCGCCGAAACCTTCGACGGCCGGCTGCACGATGCGTGGGGCCTTCACCTCAAGCCGCAGCACGCCCTCGAAGCGCTCGACGGCGCAGCGGCGGGTCCCGTCGCAGAAGGATCGGTCGGCGGCGGAACCGGCATGATCTCGTTCGGCTTCAAGGGCGGGATCGGTTCTTCTTCGCGCCTCGTCGAATTTGGCGGCGCGAAACATGCGGTCGGGGTTCTCGCCCAGTGCAATTTCGGAAAGCGGGAGGAGCTGACCGTCAGGGGCGCGCCGGTCGGACGGCTCATCGACGATCTGCAACCGGAAGGAATCGAGCTGTCGGCGCACGACCGCGCGTCGCTGATCGTCATCATCGCCACCGATGCGCCGTTCGACGCGACCGGACTGAAACGCCTCGCGCGGCGCGCCGCGCTTGGCATGGGCCGGCTTGGCGTCAGCGGCGATTCGACATCCGGCGACATCTTCCTTGCGTTCTCGACGGCGACGCGCATCGAACTCGGCGGCGAGCAGACGAACAGGATTGACGCAGCGGCGCCGGGGTCTATCGATGCGTTCGCTCTGGCCGTGGTGGAAAGCGTGGAGGAGGCGATCGTCAACGCGCTGTTCGCGGGAGAAACGATGGCCGGAAACGGCGGCGCCGTCGTACACGGATTGCCGCAAAAGCGCGCCGCCGAGATTGTGCGCGAGTGGAACGCCTGCCCGGCTCATTCGTCCGTCCGCCCGTAGTCGGCGGATTGTCCGGCCGCCTCGAAAGCGACACCGGTCACCGCGCCGTCGGCGGCTGACTTGAAACGCAGGAGCGCGGGGGCCGGCCAGGAGAAGGCGGGATTGTCGATCATCACTGCGAATGAGTCGCCCGCCCAGCGTTTCAGCGCGTAGGTTCGCGCGCCGCCCAGCGTCGCGCGCAAGCCGCCATTTTTGACTTCAACCGAGATCTTTCCAAACGTTTCGTGTCGGTAGGCGCCGACAAAGGAGGCGAGCGGCGTCCGCGATGCGGGTTCGGCCCGTTGCTTTTCTTCCCAATCCTGCGCCTGCGCGCGCAAATAGGCGCGGTATTCTCCCAGAAGCGCGCCAAACGACGCCGTCCAGTCCGTGTCGACGACGCCCAGCGCCTCATCGAAAGCCGCATTGCGAATGGCGATGCGGCCGAGCGCGCCTTCCGCGTTCATCAGAACCGCAACGCCGACCTTTTCCGACGGCATCCACGAAACCAGCGCCGCCGCACCCTCGCCGCCGCCCATGTGCGTCAGCACTTTGCGGCCCCGGTATTCGCCGACGAACCAGCCGAGCCCGTAACCGTAAGGCGCGTCCGCGTCGTGCATAAAGTCATCGATCGGCGAGCGATCGGCGACGATGCTCTGGAAACGGGTCAGCTCGCGATATGACGCCGCCTCCAGCGCCGGAGTCGTTTCTTCTCCTGCCGAAAGGTCGATCCAGAATTGCAGCCATTTCGCCATGTCCGCCGCCGACGAATAAATCCCGCCCGCCGGCGCCGTATTGTCCGGCAGCATAGAGATGTCGAAGGCGTATATCGAAGACCCGTCGAACGCGTGCAAGGCGGCGATATTCCTGGCGGCCCGCGCCGCCCCTCGGTCGGCGAGCGTATCCGCCATGCCGAGCGGCCGCAGGATCCGTTCTTCGACGAACGCTCTCCAGGTCTCTCCGGACTGTACGCGGATGATTTCTCCAGCCGCGGCGTACATCAGGTTGCTATAGGAAAAGCCTTCTCGGAAAGAAGTCTCCTGCGGCAGCCCGGCGAACAACGCGACAAGCGATGCGTCGCTTGCGCGCGGGTTTGCAAACCAGACGATATCGCCTTTGATCGTCCCCGTGCGGTGCGCGAGCAGATCCCGTATCGTGGCGTGTTCGCTTACATAGGGATCGGCGACGGAAAACGCTGGAAGATGCGCGCGCACGGGATCGTCGAGCGACAGCGCGTCTTCCTCGGCCAATATCGCGACGGACAGGGCGGTGAACGCCTTTGTCGCCGACGCAAGGCCGAACAGCGTGCGCGCATCGACCTTGCCGCCGCGGCCAACGCGCCGAACGCCATAGCCGCGCGCGAACGGCGCCGCGCCGGGACGCACGATCGCCACCGCCGCGCCGGGCGTGTTCTCGAGGGCGAGGACATCCTCCACGACTGCGTCGATGTCTGCCGCACCGGTTGGCGCAGCGATCAGAAGCAACAAAACGGCGAACGCAATAATTCTCACGGCGCCTGCCACCCGATCAGATGAAACCGCGCCAGAAACATCAGAGCGCCTGCGCCGGCGGCTGCGAGCAGGACGAGATGCGCCGTCACGATGACAGGCGCTCGCTTTTCGCGCGGCGAGAAAGCGGCCGCCGCCGCCGAGACGACGAGAACCGCGGCGCTTATGGCGAGCAAGGTCGCGGCCGCCGCGAACATCATGAACCGGCCGCGCTCGCCCATCAGGAAATCACCAAGAATGGTTTCTCCGCCGACGCGAGCGAGCAGGATGACAGGACAGGCAAGGGTCATTAAGCCGGCCCCGATTGCGGCGATGCGCGCCGCCGGCCCGAAGGCGAACTGTTTCGTCCTCCAGAGAACGGCGAGAATCCCGGTCAGCAGGACCAGCATGCCGAAAGGCAACAGGGAAGCATACGCCGCCGGGTCGCCCATCGCGCCGACTTTCACGAACGGATCGATGGCGAGCCGCGGCGAAACGGAGATCGCGCCGTCCGAGTCGCTTCGCGAGAACGCCCATATCGGCGTATCGCCGAACTGTCCGTCTAGCGGCGTTTCAAAATCTTCGTTCCAGTAGACGTTTCCGCCTACATGGACATACGGCCCGCGGCCGTTGACGGTCAGGCCGCCCTCGCCCGCCGCCACCCGAACCACGGCGCCGGGATTAAGCACGTCGAGCAGTTCTGCAATCGTTCCGTATGCGCGATATTCATGGCGGTACGAGCCCGCCAGTTCTTCGACCGGGATCGCCGGGACAGGCGGCGCCTCCGGCGCATCGGGGCCGAGAAAGCGTTCAAGAAACGCCGTCAGCACGCCGATGTTGCTGATCGGCGGCGACGGCGGACCGGATGGGTCCGGCTTCAGGGCGGCAGATCCGCCGATGGCGTCGAATGGCGAAACGTCAGGCCATTCCGCCATCAGCGACACGAACACGCCGACATCGCGCTCCGGCGCCATCCACACGATCGAATGAAAACCGGGCCAGTCGCCGCCATGTCCAAAAGTGCGCTCGCTCGCCCAGTCGAGGGTCATGAAAATGGAGCCGATGCCGAGCACGGAGGGATGATTGCCGGCGGCGCGTGTCTGAAGTTCCGTAAAGCGCGCGGGCGAAAGGCCGAGCGGCGTCGGCGCGCCGCGCGCGCCATCGAGCTGGGCGATCATGTATCGCGCCATGTCGCGGCTCGTCGCAGCGATGGCGCCCGCCGGCGCGAAGAATGGATCGATGCCGCGGTACATGACGGGCTGCGTCTCGCCAGACGGCAGGAAAGCGTATGGAACGGCGAGCGCGTCAGGCGGCGCGCCGCCATAGAGCAGACGTGCGGTTTCCATGCCGAGCGGTTGGAAAATCCGATCCCTAAAGTAACGCTCGATAGACACGCCCGTCACGTCCTCCACCACGACGCCGAGCATTGCGGAGCCGAAGTTCGAATAGACGACGCGTTCCCCCGGCGCGCGAACTAGCGGCGGCAGATGAGCGCCGATCGCGCTGGCGCTGAGGGGGGGCGCGTAGGAATCGTTGGAAGCGATGCCGAACGTGCGGTCAGCATATCCCGCGCGATGCGTCGCGAGATCGCGCAACGTGATCTCGCGACCTTCCGCCGCCGGGAGCCGTATCCTCTTAAGGTAGATATTGGCGGGATCGTCAAGCGAAGCGATGGCCCCGCTTTCGATGAGCTGTTCGATGGCGACAGCCGTGAAAGTCTTCGTCGCCGAGCCGATGCGGAACATTGTGCGCGCAGGATCGATGGCGGTCTGCGCGCGCCAGTCAGCGTAGCCATACCCTTTTTCGAAGACAATCTTGCCGCCGCTGACGACCGTGACGACGGCGCCGCTCAACCGCCGCCCGGCCAGCGCTTCCGCGAACAAATCGTCCGCCCACGTCTCGACGGCCGCTGCCGTGACAGGCTCCTGCGCGGCGGCTGCCGCAACGGCAAGGGCGCCCGCGGCCAGCGCGCACAAGGCGGCCCGCATTTTCTTCACTCCATCGCTCCCGTTTCGACCGCGAACGCGGCGACGTGCAGCGCTGACGCAAGCGCGGACGAGAACGCCGACAACAGGCTCTGAACGCTCATTCCCTCTTTCCCCTCGGTCGCGGTCAGCAGGATGAAC
>JAVJPA010000195.1:0-3972 GCA_040216495.1 Amphiplicatus sp.
TGGCTCGCGCCGATCCTCGCCTACGACCCCAAGTGACAGCCTGCCTCGAGTCAAAGCCGTCGGCGGCTCTAGATCGCCCCCGCAATCGCCAGCACGATCACCATAAAAGCGGCGCCGCAAAGCAGCCCGCCCGCGACAACACGCAACTGATGAACGACAGCTCCCATCGCCGCGCCCCCTCAAAGCGTCGTCGAAGTGTGACAACTCCGGCGCAAATTGGCAAAAAGGCGCACACGCGCTCTGCGCAACTGGTGCGCAAGCCGCAGGATAAGGCCATGGAAATCCGCATGGAAATACTTTTCCACAGAGGGGTGTGCAAATCGTGCGCCGCGCCCCTTTGGCCGCTTCATCCTGACTCAAAGCGCGTTTAGACATTCCAAATGAGCTGGTGGCGCAAACTTCAGGAAGTGATCGACGAGGCGCGAAAGCGGACGCTCGGCGCCGTGCTCGACGCGCTCGCGGCGCAGAAGGCGCGGGGAGACGAGGCGGCGTTCTCGATCGCCCTGATCGCCTTGTCGGCGAAAATGGCGAAAGCCGACGGCGTCGTCACCGACGACGAGATCGCGGCTTTTCGCTCGTTCTTCTCCTACCCGGACAGCGAAGCCGACAAGGTGCGGATGATCTATAGCCTCGCGCAGCAGGATGTCGCCGGGTTTGAAAGCTACATCGCGAAGGTGGCGAAGCTGTATGAGGACGCGCCGCGAGTGCTGGAGGATGTCCTCGACTGCCTTCTCTATGTGGCGAGCGCCGATGGGATCGAGCACCCGCGCGAGCGCGAGCTGCTCGAAAGCGCGGCGGCGGCGTTCGGCGTTTCGCCGGCCGCTTACCGGCGCTTGCGCGCGGTGCATCTCGGATTGGACAGCGACGATCCGTATATCGTTCTCGGCGTCGAGCCGGGCCTGACAATGGATGCGCTGAAGGCGGTTTATCACGCGCTGGTTCGCGCCCATCACCCGGATGCGCTGATGGCGCGCGGCGTGCCGGCGTCTCTGGTCAAGATCGGAGAGGCGCGGATGGCGGCGATCAACGCGGCCTACGAACGCGCTCTCGCCGAGGCCCGTTAACCGTACCCGGCAGGATTTAAGTCGCATTTTCGCGGTAGGAGTCGGTCAAAGCGGCGTGTGATGCGTCAGGACGCAGCCATTCGGGCTGGACTGGCGGGGGGCGCAATGATTACACTTGTCTGTATCGGCGAAGGCCGACGTAAAAATGTGGCGTAAGTGGCGAACGATCTTCAAACCCGCATCCCACCTTCCAGCCTTGGCGGCAGCGCTGCGTGGCGCATTCTCGGCAAGTTCGCCGGTCTGCTTTCCTTCATTCTGGTCGTTGCGGTCTCGGCCGTAGCCGTGGTTCTTGTCGCTATCGCAGCGCCTGTCGCGGTCAGCCTGTCCGCGCTCCCCGGCCTAGGCGGCAAGCGCCAGCGAGGCCGCTGGCGCGCGGCGCTCGCCGCGTAACATAACTTCCGCAATTTCAGCCTTTCATTGAGGGCGAGGACGGCGTAACGGCTGATCGCCCGCCTGCTTTCTTTCGGAGAATCCTTTTTGTCCGCGCGCGAACTCTTCATCCTCGTCGCCATGTGCGCCGTGTGGGGATTTCATTTCGTCGTCATCAAGACGGCGGTGAACATCGTGCCGCCAATGTTCTACGCCGCCATGCGGATGACGCTGGTCGCGCTCATTCTCGCGCCATTCCTTCGCTGGCGGCCGGGACGCATGCGCATGGTTCTGGCGGCGGCGGTCTGTTACGGCGGCCTCAATTACCTGTTTATGTTTTCCGGCATCAGCAGAGCGACGGCGTCCGCCGCCTCTGTCGCCATCGAGCTCTACGTGCCGTTCGCGACGATCCTCTCCGTGATTTTTCTGAAAGAGAAGGTCGGCTGGCGCCGCATTGGCGGCATCGCGCTCGCTTTCGCCGGCGTCGCGCTGATTGCGCTCGGCAAGAACGGCGCGCCGGGCGACGAGGCGCAGGTCGCGCTTGGCGTGGGGTTCGTCGCATGCGCGGCGTTTGTCGAAGCCTGCGGATCCATCCTCGTCAAAAGCGCATCCGGTTTTCGCCCGCATGAACTGCTCGCCTGGTTCGGCGTGATGGGAACGGTCGCGCTGTGGCTGGCGACGTTCGTCCTTGAGAGCGGCCAGCGCGAGGCGTTCGCCGCCTCCGACAAACTGATGCTGACGGGCGCGATCGTTTATTCCGCAGTGGCGGCCTCGATCTTCGGACATACGGCGTATTACTGGCTGTTGCAGCGCCTGCCGGTGAGCCAGGTGTCGCCGTCGGCGCTGCTCGTGACGCTGTTCGCCGTGACGTTCAGCGTGCTTATTCTCGGGGAGCCGTTCACCATGCGCTTCTTCATCGGCGGCGCGATGGCGCTGGCCGGCGTCGGCGTGATCTTGCTCAGAAGCGCCAAGCAGCCCATCGTCGGCGCCGGCGCGCCAGAGGCCGCGATTGCGCCTGCCGCCGTCGCGGAGAAGCGGGAATGAAGCTGATCGACAGCCCATCGCCGAATTTCGACGAACGCGGTCGCGCGGCCGATACGGTCATCCTGCATTACACCGGCATGCCGACAGGCGCGGAGGCGCTGGCGCGGCTTGTCGATCCGCAGGCGAAGGTCAGCGCCCATTATCTCGTCGAGGAAGACGGCGTCGTTTACCGCCTCGTCGCAGAAGAAAAACGCGCCTGGCACGCGGGCGTGTCGAGCTGGAAAGGCGAGGGCGACATCAACGCCCGCTCGATCGGGATCGAGATCGTCAATCCCGGCCATGAGTGGGGCTACCGGGATTTTCCGGCGGCGCAGGTCGACGCCGTGATCGCGCTTCTCAAAGAAATCCGTACACGTCATAATGTTCCCGCCTCGCGCGTGCTCGCCCATTCCGATGTGGCGCCGGGCCGAAAGGAAGATCCCGGCGAGAAATTTCCGTGGGGAAGTCTTGCCGCCGAAGGGCTCGTCGTCGCGCCTTACGCCGGGCCGCCCAACAAAAGCATTCCGTATGAGGAGGCTTTGGCGGCGCTGCGCGCCATCGGCTACGAGGTTCCCGACGTCGCGCCCGGAAAGCCTGCGCCCGCCGCCGCGCTCCTCGCCTTTCAGCGCCGTTTCTGCCCGCAGTCGCTGGGGCAGGGCATGGACCCGCTGACCAAGGCGGCTCTTGCGCTCGTCGCCCACGCCTTCTGATTTATAGCTGCGGCGCGCCTTGTTTTCGCCGCTTGCGCCGCGCATATCGCGCGCATGGCGCATCATAAACGCAAAGGTCCGAAGTCGACCCGCTCGGGATGCCTTTTGTGCAAGCCGCACAAGAGGCAGGGCGTGAAAGCGGCCGGCAAGGCGCGCTTCGGCGATTTGCGCCGTTTGCAGAAATTCGCCGTGGCCGGCGAAGAAGCGAAAGCCCGGACCGAGACTCCGTGAGCGCAACCGGCGCGCGCCGCTCTTGACCTCTCGCCTCTCGCCTCGCACATCTCCCCTGTCAGACGGCCGGGCGGCCGCGGGCGCTTGCGTCCGAGGAAAGTCCGGGCTCCATGGAGACAAGGCGCCGGGTAACGCCCGGCCGGGCCGCTTCGGCGGCCTGAGGGATAGCGCCACAGAGATCGAACCGCCCCGTTCGCGGGGTAAGGGTGAAAAGGTGCGGTAAGAGCGCACCGGCGGGCCAGCAATGATCCGCGCATGGCAAGCCCCGCCTGGAGCAAGACCGAATAGGGACCGCGCGCCTTTCGGGGTAGAGGCGTCTCCGCCTTGAGCGGTCCGGGTTGGTTGCTGGAGGCGGCGCGCAAGCGCCGTCCAAGAGGAATGGTCGCCGCCCTGAAAAGGGAACAGAACCCGGCTTACAGGCCGTCTGACATTTTCTTTTTGCCTTGTCGGGCAGTATTCATATATAATATTTCTGAATACGCTCAGGAGGCAAACGATGGCGAACACCAGCCTTACGCTCGGCGAGCATTGGGAGGCCTTTATAAAGGCCCGAATTTCGAGCGGCCGGTATGGTT
>JAVJPA010000196.1:0-21136 GCA_040216495.1 Amphiplicatus sp.
CAGCCGGCGTTGATGTCGGCCTCGGAGGCGGCGGCGTGACGGCGGGCGTGGACGTCGGCCTTGGCGGCGGCGGCGGCGCGACGGCTGGCGTCGATGTCGGCCTTGGCGGCGGCGGGCTTACGGCCGGGCTCGATGCGGGCCTTGGCGGCGCAGGCGGCGTGAACCTTGGCGCAGGCGTCACCGCCGGCGCAGGCGGCGTCGGCGTCGATGTAGGCGCAGGCGTCGGCGGAACCGGCGTCGATCTTGGCGCAGGCGTTGGCGGCGGCGGCGTGACCGCGGGCCTCGACGTCGGCGGCATTGGCGTCGATCTTGGCCTTGGCGGCGGCGGCGGGCTCGATGTCGGTCTCGATCTCGGCGGCGGCGGCGTCGATCTCGGCCTTGGAGGTTCAGGTTCGGGCGGTTCAGGCTCAGGCGGGTCAGGTTCTGGATCGTCCGGGTCCGGATCAGGCGGCTTGGTCGGCGGCCTCCTCGGCGGACTGCTCGGCAACTAGCGGATTGCGCCGCCAAGCGCGGCGCCGATAGGGAAAGCCTGTGATGCGAGGGGGGAGAACGGCGCTTACTTTTGCGCTCGCCGCCATGGCGATCGGCGCCCTCTCCCTGCTCGGCGTTTTCCGACCTCTCAATGAGGCCTTGATGGAGGCGCGCTTTCGCCTCATCGACCGCGCGCCGACAGGCGACATCGTCATTGTCGGCATCGATCCGTACACGCTCGAACAGAACGAACGCTGGCCCTGGTCGCGCGCGCATTATGCGAGAGCCATCGACAACCTCTTTGACGCCGGCGCCGATGTCGTCGCCTTCGACGTGGACTTTTCCTCCCGCAGCGACGAGGCGGGCGACGCGGCGCTGAAAGCGGCCATCGACGCGCATCCGGGACAAGTCGTGCTGCCGGAGTTCTACCAATCCTACTCAGGGAGGCGCGGCGCAGGCGCGATGAAGCGCACCGCGCCGAACCCCTACTTTCTCGACAACGCCGTGATCGCCGGCGTCAACCTCATCGTCGAACCGAACGGCGTCGTGCGCCGCGGCTGGTACGGGTCCGCTGCGGAAGGGGCATATCGCGGATCGATCGCCACTGTGCTCGCGAACGCGCCGCCCAGCCGGCGCGGATCGTTCCTGATCGACTATTCCATCGATCCCCACGCGATAAAGCGCCTTTCCTTCAGCGATATCGAAAACGGAACGTTCGATCCCGCAGAGGTCGCCGGCAAACAGGTGCTGATCGGCGCGACGGCGCTGGAGCTTGGCGACGAATTCGCAACGCCCGTATACGGCCTGCTTCCCGGCGTCGTTCTGCATGCGCTCGGCTATGAGAGCCTTGTGCAGGGACGCGCCCTGTTCCGCGTCAACGATTTCGTGATGGTCGCCCTCGCCGCACTGGCGTTCGCCTTCCTCCTCCGCGCGGGAACCGTCTGGTCCCAGCAGACCCTGCGCGCCCATGCGTTGGTGTTCGGCCTAACATTCGGCCTTCCGGCGCTCGTACAGCAGCTTGCGCCGGTCAGCATCGGCGCCGCCCCTGTTTACATCGCGCAAGGCGCCGCCGTCGGCTGGCTTTTCTTCGCGGAGCTCCGCCGCCGCGCCCATGCGCTGATCGCGCAGAAGCTGGAAACCGTTCGCCAGCAGGCGCTCATCGCGCTCGTCATGCGCGACAGTTCCGACGGCGTGCTCATCACGGACGCGGACGGCCGCATCGCGGTCTGCAACGAACGCGCGTCGTTCCTGCTCGGCGCGTCGGAGGAAAGCCTCACCGGCGCCATGCTCGTCGATGCGGCGCCGGGCTTCCCGTCGTTGCGCGCCGTGGCGGAAAGCGCGGCGGATGCGCCGGCGCTGGTCGACTATAAAGTGGTCGTGGACGGCGAGACGCGGGTGCTCGAAGTCGCCGGCTCCAGCACGTTCGGCCGGATCAAAAGCGGGCGCGGCGACGCCGAGCCCGACCTTCACTTCTCGTACACGCTGCGCGACGTCACGGCGCGGAAAAATCTCGAACAGGCCGAACGCGACGCCAAGGAAGCGGCGGTCGCGGCGTCGAACTTCAAGAACCGCCTCATCTCGACCATGAGCCACGAGTTGCGCACGCCGCTGAACTCCATCGTCGGGTTCGCGGGCGTTCTCGCCGACACCGAAGACCCGGACCGGCGCAAGCACGCCGACTTCATCCGCACCAGCGGCGGCCGCCTGCTCGGACTCGTCAACGACATTCTCCAGATTTCCCGCTTCGACAGCGGCGACTTCACGTTCAACCCGGACGACTATTCGCTGCGCGAAGTCTGGGATGACTGCATCGCTAAAGTCGAAGCGCTGGCCGAGGCGGAAAACAAGACGCTGGCCTATGCCCCCGAGAAAGGCTTCCCGACCCTCATCGTTGATTACGAGCTGATGGCGCGCGCGCTCGGCCATCTCCTCTCCAACGCCGTCAAGTTCACCGGCCCCGGCGGCGCCGTAACGCTGCGCAGCCGCCTCGACGAAGATAAATCCGTGGTCGTCACGCTTGAAGACAATGGCGTCGGGTGCGCCGAAGAAAACCTGTCGCGGCTTGGCGAAGCGTTCTACCAGGGCGATTCATCGCTCGACCGCGCCCATGAAGGCTCCGGCCTCGGCCTGCACATCGCGCGGCGCTGCATCGAATTGCACAAGGGAACGCTGAGTTTTGAAAGCGCGCCCGGCGAAGGCTTCAGGGCGGTCATCCGCCTGCCCGCCAGCGCTGCGCGGGCGGCGCGCGCCGTCGCCTGATACTTTTTATTATTTGAAAGGTGCGCGCCCTTCCGACCGGCGTAGGGGGGTGCAAGGGCGTCAGAAGGGCGCGCTGTTTTCCGCCTGTTGCGCAGGCGAAACTTAGAAAGCCATTCGGAAGACGGCGCCGATCCGATGCGTCATCACATCAGCCTCGACCTCGCCGTCATAATTCACTGAAAGCGTAAACCCGTCGCCGACCGCGCCGATCGCCGCGCCGAAAAGCGCCGCGTCGCGATAGCCTTTAAGATCGGAGATTTCGAAAATATCCTCTCCCTCGGCGAAAGAAACATCGACGCTGTAAAGCGACTCGTCGATGGCTGTCCGGTAACCGGCGTAGAAGTTCTGGAAGAATTTGAGATCGCTGGTCGTCGTGCGGTATTGACCGAAGCCGGCGGCCTCGTAGCGCGTCGCGCCTTCTCCCTGACGCCCGAAGCGGAGCAGCGCTGTCCCCGACGTGCGGCCGGTCGTCGCTTCGCCGATGCTCAGCGCAAGCGGCGCGTCAGACGCGCTCGCGGTTTCGGTGTACGCATCCTGTTTCAGGCGGAAATAGTCGATAGAGACGACCGGCGTCACGTAATAGGCGCCGAAGCCGAGCTTGTAGGAGGCGCGCGCCGAACCGGAAAAGGTCGTGCCGTCGGTCTTCCCTTCATAGACATCGAGCATGTCGCCGAACGAAATGATCCGTTTGTTGTCGATCTTGGCGATGCCGGCCCCGCCCGCGACATCTAGCGTAAGTCCGCCGAATTTGGCCGCCGCGTATAGCGTCGCCTGATAAGCGCTGACCCCGGTTTCGCCGCTGACATCGTCAGGAGTCGAATACTTGCCGATGCGCGCCGCCGCGCTGGCGCCGACGACGATGTTGTCCGTCAGACGGCGGTCGTACCCGGCCTCGAAAGACGCGCCGAAGCCGTCATAGCCCACCGCTTTCGTATCGCCTTTCTCGCGCGTGTAGGCGGTCTGCTCCATCAGCCAGAACCCATGGACCATATCCGGGTTCGAATGCAGTTGGTCGAAACGGCGCGCCAGCGCGCCATTGGCGATGGAGGCTTCCGAGGCGAGGAAATGCGTCGCCGCATCGGAGTAATCGGGCAGAAGCTGCTTGTAGGCGATGATAAGTTCGTCCTCCGCCATATAACTTGTCAGCGCTTCGCCAACGACGCCGCTCGCGGCGGCCAGGTTGAGAAATGCGTTATAGGCTGCGCTCTGGTTGACGTTGAGGCCGAGATCGGCGCTGGTTTTCGGCGTGAGGTCGACCCGCAGCTCCGTGTCGCTGGCGCTGACATCGGTCTTGAAAATCGCCGGCGCATTGATCGTCACGTCGATTATGGCGCCGTCCGTCACGGAAAGGGCGGCGGATTCGATCAGCAGAAACGAGCGCTTTACGTTGGCGAATTCGGTGACCCCGACATTGATCTCCGACTCGCTGGAAATCACTGCGGAGGTCGTCGCCGTGATCAACGCCGTATCGGCGCTCACATCCCCGGTCAGAAACGACAGCTTCGACTCGCCGACAAGCTCAAGCCGGTCCACGGTCAAAGGATCGGCGTCGACCAGTTCTATTTCCGACGCATCGACTTTCAAAAAGCCTGCGCCGTCAGCGTCTATAATCGCGCCCCTGAACGTCGCGCCGTTCGTCAGGCTGAATGTGTCTACGCCGGCGCCGAGGTTGATCGTTCCCGAAACCGACGCGTTCGAGATCGACAGCGCATCGTCGCCGTTCCCGAAAGAAACGCGGCCGTCTACGGTTCCCGCCTGAATGACGAACACATCGTTCCCGGCCCCGAACAGAACATCGCCAACGATGGCGGGCGTAGGGACGTCGCCGGAATTGATCGCCCCGTCCCCGTTCACGTCGTCGACAGGCGTGCGCCGCGACTGGGTGAGCGTAACGCCGTCGCCGGCGGAAACATCGATGGCGACCGTGGCGCCGAGACCTTTATTCTCCTCGCCGTCATCAATGAAGGCGGCGGAGATCGTTCCCTGATTGAGGATCGTGTCGACAGCGCCGGAGCGGTCGGTGATCGCCGCCGCGACGCCTTCATAACCGCGCGCCGACGCCTTGATAGAACCGGTGTTGACGAGCGCCGTAACGCTGGCGTTCTCCTCGATCAGGAGCGCATGAGCCTTGTTGTTCGCCTCCGTGGCGACGCCCGCTTCGATCACGCCGGTATTGGTTATGGTCGGCGTCTGCGTGTAACGACCGATCGACAGCGCTGTCGCGTCGGCTTCGTAAGCGGCCGCCGAAATCGTTCCCGTGTTGCGCAATCCGCCTTCGATGGCGACGCTGCGCGAACCGTCCGCCGCGCCTTCGATGCGCACCGCCGTCGCGTTGAAACCGACATTCAATCCGTTGGCGCTGATGGTCCCGCGGTTGATGAAGCCTTCGTCGTAGGTGAAGGTCGCAATTACTTCCGTCGTATTGTCGTCGTCATCGTCGTCGAGCGTGTCGCGAACCGCCTCCTCGACCTTGCCGAAAACGATGTCTCCGCCTGAGGGATCGATCTCGGTCGAAATAAGCACGGCGGGTCCGGAGCCGTAGCTGCGAATGACGCCGGTGGAACGGTTCTCGTCGAAATCTTCGACCGTGTCTTTAGTAGTATCGTCCTTGTCGGCCTGACTGACGAAATCGTCGACCTTGCCGTTGTTGAGAAATCCTTTAGCGATGTCGCCGCCAATGGAGATCGTGGGTCCGTTGTCGAGCAGCTCCTCGGCGTCGATGCGGTCGGCGATGGGCGTGTCGCCGTCTTTGAGCGTGTCGGGGTCTACATAGTTTGTCTTTGTGGTGCTGGCGAACCCGGTCGAGCTCGCCGTTCCCTCGTTGACGAAAGCGCCGCCGATATTTCCGACGACTTTTATGGCCGAGGCGTTTTCGCCGAGGGCGGTGACGTTCCCCGATTGGAGGAAGCCGCCGGTTGATCCGGCGCGCATGTCGACGCCGATCGAATCCTTGCCGATGAGGGCGATGGAACCATCGTTGACGAAGGCTCCGTTCAGTCCGCTGTCGAGGCGGATGCCGGCGGACTGGTTGCCTTCGACCTGTATGGAAGCGCCGGGGCCGAGCGTAATGTCGCCCGTGAAGCCGCCAGCTCCCTTCAGCCAAACGCCATGCTGGCGCACGGCCTGCGCATAAGCCCCGTCAAGATCGCCGTCGCCGTCAGTGTCGGTGCGGGCGTAGTCTTCGAGCAGGCTGATGTCGCCTATAATGTTTACAGATCCCGATACTCCGCCGTTGATCAGCACGCCTGTCGAGTCGTTGCCGTTTCTGATGCTGAGGAGGCCGCCATTGCTGACGAGGTGATTGCTGTCGAGCGTGACGGCGGTAAGACCGTTCGCATCTTTCAGTTCAATCGTTCCGTTGGCGTTGAGAACGACATTGCCGGGACCGCCATTGTTGATGGTCGAACTGCGCACCGGCGTCGTCGTCTTGCCGGTGATGTCCGCATGCGCGCCCGTCGACAAGGCCGCGCAGGCGGCGCTGCATGACAACAACAGTTTTCTTTTCATGGACTTTCGCGCTCCCGCCGGCCGACGACGAAACAAAAAAGGTCGCGGCGGAGCCGGACCCATGCGCGCACAACGTCGGCCTGCGGACGGTTATTCCGCCGCCGGCAAGAATTTATTCAGCAAGATTGAAATGACAGACCGCGGATTCTTCTGCGGTTTATTCGGCGTCGCCGCCGCTCGCGGTCCAGTAGGCGTCAGGCGAGATCAGCCCGGCGCCGAAAACCGGATCGACGCCCGGATCGCCGAGGTCGGTGGCGGCCTGGGCGAGAAGGGTCATGGTGGATTCGATCGCGCCCGCCTCGCGTTGCGGCAACCGCCGGGCGAGATAGGCCGACACCAGCGGCGTCGCGTACGACGTGCCGGACAAGGATTTCTCGCCATTGCCGAACGGACTGACGCCGACGCCGAGAGCGGCCACATCCACGCCCTCGCCCCGATTGGCGCGCGCGTAGATTCTGTTTTCGGAGTCGACAGCGGTGACGCCGATCACTTCCGGGTAGGCGGCGGGAAACAGCGGCAGAACATCCGGCCCTTCGTTGCCGACCGCCGCGACGATCACGTGCCCGCGCGCGACGGCGCGCTCCACCGCCAGCTCCAGCAACGCATTGGGCGGGCCGGCGAGACTCATATTGATGATGTCGATCCCTTCCGCCGCCATCCAGTCGAGCGCGCGGGCGAGAGACTCAGCATCCGCAAACGCCAGATCGCCGGAGAACGTATCGGCGATCAGCAACTCTTCGGCGCCGTAATAATGCGCAAGCGCTGCGATCGCCGTGCCGTGCGCCCGGGGCGTCACCGCTTCGCCCCGTCCGAAATTCTCCTGGGTCGCCGCGACATGCGCGAACATCGCGAGGCTGAGATCGACGCCCGTGTCGATGATGCCGAGCCGCCGGGCCGTCCCTCTGTCCGGCGTCGCGCCTGGCGCCAGCGGCGCGGTCATCGCGAGATCGCCGGCTTCCCCGGAAGGCTCGAAAATCGAATTGGCTTCATAGGCCCCGGACGGGTCGGCCGACCGCAGCCGGCGCAGGGCGCGCCTGACCGACTGGCCGCGCGGTACGCGCAGCACGTCGACTCTGATGCCCAGCGTCTCCAGCCGGAACGAGCGAAGCACCTCGAACCCGAGCTCTTTGGCCGCTTCGATCGAGGCCGCATTCAGCCCGACGCCAAGCACTTCCTGACGACGGACATGGAAATCGCGCGCCCCGAAACTCATGCGTTCGGCGGCGGCTCCAAGACGGCGGGAGGTGGCGAGGTCCATCGCCCGGGGCGTGTGAAACCCCCTCGCCCCGTGTTCGCGAAACTCGCTCAGGCGGGAAATCCGCTCGATCCGGTCGGCGGTTTCGGCGGCTGTCCGCGGCTGCGTCTGCGCCCAAACGGGCTGGACAAGGGCGGACTGGACCAGCCCCCCCGCCATAATCGCCACAGCGGCAAACGCGAGATTGAAGAAACGCATGAGCGCCTATATCACTCCGGCGTTTCTGGCGGCAAGACGCTGACGCCCTTCCCCGGAATAAAGCGCCGGCGCGGGAATAAATCGCCCCCGCCGCCGTTGTGTCTCGCAGATGCGGAATATCGCCGGTTTCAGACCTTGCACGATAAGCGCAAAGAGCTCGTCGACTGTATTCCGCGCCTGCGGCGGTTCGCCCTTGCGCTCGCCGGCAATCAGCCTGACGCCGACGATCTCGTTCAGTCCGCCGTTGAAAAGGCGCTGCGCAATCTCGGCGGGTTTCAGAACGGCACGCGGATGGACAGCTGGCTTTTCAAAATCACGCAGAACTTGTGGATCGACTCCCGCCGCTCGCACAAAAGGCGCGGCGGGCAGACGACCTTGAACGACGCCATGCACATCGCCGGCGAGGACGGACGAAAACTGGTCGAGGAGCGCGCGATGATCGAACACACCCGCGCCGCCATCGCCTCGCTGCCCGAAGAACAGCGTCTTGCGGTCGCCTACGTGCTTGTCGAAGGCCAGTCTTACAAGGACGCCGCGCACAATCTCGGCGTTCCGGTCGGCACCGTGATGAGCCGGCTGTCGCGCGCCCGCAAAGCCCTCGCCGCCCAAGTGCTTGGTTAGGAGTAACCCGATGATCCAGATCACTGACGAGATGCTGACGGCCTACCTCGACGGCGAAGCGAGCCTGGAGGAAAAGCGCGCGATCGAAACCGCGCTTGTGAGCGACGCAGGCCTTCGCCAAACGCTCGACCGTTATCGCGCGCTGAAGGCGACGATCGACCGCAGCTTTGCGGGCGTTCTGACCCAGCCTGTCCCGCAGCGGATTCTTGAAGCGGCTTCGGCCCCTTACGCTTCGTACGCCGCGCCCCTTCCGCCCCGGCGCCCGTCGAAATGGCTCACCCCCGCCGCCATGGCCGCCTCGCTCGCGGTCGGCGCGCTCGCCGGAACGCTTCTGGTGCGCGGGCAGAGCGGGGACGAAGGCGCTCTCATCGCCAGCGCGCCGATTGAAAAAGCGTTGAGCGGCCAATCCGCTGACGCGGCGCATGGCGCCGTTCGCGTCGTTGCGACCTATCGCGCCGGCGACGACCGCGTGTGCCGGGAATTTGAGATCGCCGATGCGGCGCAGGCGTCCGCCGGCCTCGCCTGCCTTGCGCCGAACGGACGCTGGAGCCTCGCCGCGCTTGAACCGCGCGCGCCCGAAGGCGCTTACCTGCCGGCCAGCGGCGAGAACAAAACCTCTGTGGTTTCTGTCCTCACCGGCGAAATGCGCGCCATGACGGCGGAAGAAGAAGCCGCGTTTCTGGTCTCGATGAAAGAGCAGCGCTGACCGGAATTGATCCGTACAAATCCTATTGACGACTGATGCTCAGTCGAACCAGCGCGGCGCGCCCACGTCGAAATCGACGGCGAGACGCAAGCCCACGCCAAAATCAGGGCTCGCTTCTGAAAGTCCCGTTACGGAATAGGCCAACACGCTGAACCGGTTATCGAACTGCACCGATACGTAAGACGTGATTTCTCTGATCTTGCCGGAATTCACCAGCAGCGGCTCGCGCCAGTCGTACAGGACGCCGAGCGTGATGCGCCTGCCGATCGGCTTGTAAACGCCCGCCGAGAACTGCCAGCGGTCCATCAGGTCGAACCGCTCGGACTTGCCCGTGTGCGAATAGCCGCCGCCTGCAAAGACGCCCAGATCCCTGCCTTCGTAGACAAGGTCCGAGCGCAGCGTCACGTCGGTCTCGCCCGTGCCGATCAGCTTGTCGGGGTCGCCCGTGGGCAGCTTCAGCACGCTCGACACGTCCAGGTAAAGCCGGTTGCGTTTGAGCTCGAACGACCGCGAGGCGCTGAGCGTCATGTCGCCGAGCCCCTCTGACACAGGGCTGAACTGCCGGTAACGAAAGCTCGGATCGTCCGGCAGCGACAGAAGCGGCACAAAGTCGGCCTCGATGCCGACAGGAAGCTCGATGGCGAAAAACGAGACGGCGAACGGCTCGAACGGCGCGCCCGGTCCCTCGACCCGCACATAGGGAACGATAAGGCCGAAGGCCCAGTTATCGACCGTATAACGCGCTGACGTTGTGGCGATCAGGCTGTCGGTGTGAAGCCGGGCCCCATACAGGCCCCGCGTGTACTCGACGCCGGTGGCGAGCCGCAGGGTCTGCGCGAAAGCAGCGCCCGGTCCGAAGGCCAGCCCCGCCAGCAGCAGCGCCAACGCTCTTTTTGCACGTAGAAGGCTTCGCAACGCCAACCCACCCACTCGACAGTCCCGGCCGGCTTGCGATGCGGCGCGCCGTTCCCCGGTCGGCGGCCAAATCTGGCGGGCGGTGAAATTTCTCGTCCGAGGCCCAACCGGCCTCGCCCATGAGATACCACAATAGAATTCGCAAAGCATAGCCTTCTTAAGCAAGCAACAGGCCCGTCAGCCGTTCCCGCAGGACGTGCTCCACGCTCTCAAGGCCCGGGCGTTCAATGATCTGTGTACGCCCCGGGTCCGTCAGGCGACTTCGACGAAGCCGTCTCCTGCGCGCGCGTAAAGCGCGATGTTGGCCTCCCGAGCCTTGCGAAGGGCGAAGGCGGTCGGCGCCGATATCGCGGCGACGGTCCTCACGCCTCGTCGCGCGGCTTTTTCAACGATCTCGTACGAGCAGCGGCTCGACATCAGCACGAAACCATCGCGCATGTCGGCGCCGGCGAGCGCCAGCGCGCCGAGGAGCTTGTCGAGCGCATTATGGCGCCCGACGTCCTCGCGGACGAGACGGACAGCGCCGTCAAGCCCCGCCCAGGCCGCGGCATGGACCGTCCGTGTGCGCTCGTTCAGCGGCTGACGCGAGGGCAACTCGTTCAACGCGCGCGTCAGCGCAGCGGCGCCCACCCTCTGTTTTTCTTCCGCGACGCGCGGCAGTGTTTCGAAAAACGTCTCGGCGTTCTCAAGCCCGCATACGCCGCAGCCTGTGCGCCCGACAATATTGCGGCGCTGCTGGCGCACGTCGAACCGTTCGAGCCGCGCCGCCGCGATGCCGATACGGAACTCGACGCCGCGTTCGCTCGCATGAATATCGATGGCGGCGATCTCGCCCGGCGCATTGACGATGCGCTCGGTCAGTGAAAAACCAACTGCGAAATCCGCAAGATCGAGCGGCGTCGCCAGCATCACCGCATAGTTGCGCCCGTTATAAACAAAGGCGACAGGAGTTTCCTCCGGCACGCGCCACGCCGCGCCGTCATCGAGCCGCGCCGCGCTGTCGGCGGGCGGCAACTCTCCGAAACTCCGGACGATCGGCATAGCCTACTCGGCGGGCTCGGCGACGCCGCGCCCGAGGATGCGCCGCATCTCCGGCGTCATCGCCGCATAGTCTTCCTGCCATACCGAACGGTGATTGGCGGGCGCGACCTCGACGGCGGTGACCTTGTATTCCGGGCAGCTTGTCGCCCAGTCGGAAATTTCCGTCGTCACCACATTGGCCCCTGTCTCGGGATGATGGAACGTGGTGTAAACGACGCCGGGCGCCATGCGCTCGGAGAGTTTCGCACGCAACGTAATCTCGCCCTTGCGGCTTTTCACCGACACCCAATGTCCCTCGCGCACGCCGCGCGCTTCGGCGTCAGAGGGATGGATTTCGAGAACGTCCTCCTCCCACCATTTGACATTCTCGGTGCGCCGCGTCTGCGCGCCGACATTGTATTGCGAAAGTATGCGCCCCGTCGTGAGGATCAGCGGGAACTTGCGGTTGGTTTTTTCCGGGGTCGGCACATAGTCGGTGACGACGAACAGCCCCTTGCCGCGCACGAACCCGTCGATATGCATGATCGGCGTGCCGTCCGGCGCCGCGTCGTTGCAGGGCCACTGCACGCTGCCCTTCTCGTCCAGCATCTTGTGCGACACGCCGGCGAAGGTCGGCGTCAGCGCCGCGATCTCGTCCATGATTTCGGAGGACGAGGCGTACTTCATCTCTTCGTAGCCGAGCGCGTTGGTCAGCTCTTGCGTGATGCGCCATTCCTCCATGCCGGCTTTCGGCCGCATCACATGGCGGACGCGGTTGATGCGCCGCTCGGCGTTGATGAAGCAGCCGTCCTTCTCAAGAAAGGACGCGCCGGGCAGGAACACATGCGCGAAGCGCGCCGTCTCGTTGAGGAAGAGATCCTGCACGATCAGCACGTCGAGCGATTTCAGCGCCGCTTCCACATGCTGCGTGTTCGGGTCTGACTGGGCGATGTCCTCGCCCTGCACATAGAGGCCGCGGAAGGTTCCGGCGATCGCCTCGTCGAACATGTTGGGAATGCGAAAGCCGGGTTCGGCGTCCTGCGGACGGCCCCATGCTTTCTCGAACAGCGCGCGCGTTTCGCCTTCGGACACATGGCGGTAACCTGAAAATTCGTGCGGGAACGAGCCCATGTCGCACGAACCCTGCACATTGTTCTGCCCGCGCAGCGGATTCACCCCTACGCCGCGGCGGCCGATATTGCCGGTCGCCATGGCGAGGTTCGCCATGCCCATCACCATGGTCGAACCCTGGCTATGCTCGGTGACGCCGAGCCCGTAATAGATCGCGGCGCGCCCGCCCGTCGCATAAAGCCGCGCTGCGGCGCGAATGTCTTCGGCGGGAACGCCGGTCGTCTTCGAGACTTCTTCCGGTGAATTTTCTTCGCCCTTGATGAAATCGAGCCAGTCGCGGAACGATTGCAGGTCGCAGCGCTCCTTTACGAACGTCTCGTCGAGGAGTCCCTCGCTCGCCGCCATATGGGCGATGGCGTTGATCAGCGCGACGTTCGTGCCGGGCTGGAGCTGCAAGTGATGCTGCGCCTCGATATGAGGCGTGCGGACGAGGTCGATGGCGCGCGGATCGGCGATGATGAGCCTGGCTCCTTCCCGCAGCCGCTTTTTCATCTGCGAGGCGAAGACGGGATGCGCATCGGTCGGGTTAGCGCCGATGATGAGAATGACATCCGCTTCCTCGACGCTGTCGAAGTCCTGTGTCCCGGCGGACGTGCCGTAGGTCTGTTTGAGACCGTATCCGGTCGGCGAGTGGCAGACGCGCGCGCAGGTGTCGATATTGTTGTTGCCGAAGGCGGTGCGCACCATTTTCTGCACGACCCAGACTTCCTCGATGGTGCAGCGGGACGACGAAATCGCGCCGATCGACTTGCGGCCGTACTTGCCTTGCGTCTCTTTCAACCGCCGCGCAGCGAACGAGATCGCCTCGTCCCAGCTCGCCTCCATCCACGGATCGGTGATCCTTTCACGGATCATCGGTTTCGTGATGCGGTCGCGGTGCGTCGCATAACCCCACGCGAAGCGCCCCTTGACGCAGGAATGGCCATGATTGGCCTTGCCGTCCTTGTGCGGCACCATGCGCACGACCTGATCGCCCTTCAGCTCCGCCTTAAACGAGCAGCCGACGCCGCAATAGGCGCATGTCGTCAGCACTGTGCGATCAGGAACCCCGTGCTCGACGACGGATTTCTCCTGCAAGGTCGCGGTCGGGCAGGCCTGCACGCATGCGCCGCACGAGACGCATTCGGAATCGAAAAAATCGGCGCCGGCGACGGAGACCTTGGAGTCGAAGCCGCGTCCCTCGATGGTCAGCGCCAGCGTTCCCTGCACTTCGTCGCAGGCTCTGACGCAGCGCGAGCAGACGATGCATTTCGACGGATCGAAGTCGAAATAGGGATTGGACGTATCCTTTTCGGCGTCGCTATGGTTCTCGCCGTCGAAGCCGTAACGCACTTCGCGCAGGCCCACCGCGCCCGCCATGTCCTGAAGCTCGCAATCGCCATTGTCGGAGCAGGTCAGGCAGTCGAGCGGATGGTCTGAGATGTAAAGCTCCATGACGCCGCGGCGCAGCTTGGCGAGGCGCGGCGTTTGCGTGCGGACCTTCATTCCGTCCGCGACCGGCGTCGTGCAGGAAGCGGGCGTTCCCTTGCGGCCGTCGATCTCGACGAGACAGAGCCGGCAGGAGCCGAAGGCCTTGAGCGAGTCCGTCGCGCAGAGTTTCGGAATCGAAACGCCCCGCAAGGCGGCGGCGCGCATGATGCTCGCGCCTTCTTCTACCTCAACCTCGAACCCGTCGATCTCGACCGTCACGGTCTTCGCCGTCTTCGGTTTCGGCGTGCCGTAATCGGTTTCTTTCAAGAGGGCCATAGAGCCTCCGTCACTCCGCCGCGCGGCGCTGGACGCGCGCGTCGAAATCTTCAGGAAAATGCTTGAGCGCGCTTTGCACCGGGATCGGCGTCATGCCGCCCATGGCGCAAAGCGAGCCGTCGACCATCAGCTCGCAGAGATCTTCGAGCATAGCGAGATTGGCCTCGCGCGCCTCGCCCCGGCCGATGCGCTCCACAACTTCGGCGCCGCGCACCGCGCCGACGCGGCAGGGCGTGCACTTGCCGCAGGACTCCTCGGCGCAGAACTCGAATGCGTAATGGGCCTGCGCCAGAAGATCGACCGTGTCGTCGAACACGACGAGCCCGCCATGGCCGACGCCGGCGCCGTTGGCGAGCATGGTTTCGTAATCCATTTTGAGATCGAGCAGCGATTGCGGCAGGTAGGCGCCGAGCGGCCCGCCGATCTGCACGGCGCGCACCGGCCGGCCGGAGCGCGTTCCGCCGCCGAGCGTCTCGACCAGCTCGCGCACGGTGACGCCGAAGGCGGTCTCGAAGAGTCCGCCATGCTTCACATTGCCGGCGATCTGAAACGGCATGGTTCCGGTGGATTTGCCCATGCCGAAATCGCGATAGAAGGCGCCGCCCTTCGCGAGAATTGTCGGTGCGGCGCAGAGCGTAATGACGTTGTGCACGAGCGTCGGTTTGCCGAACAGTCCTTCGAGCGCGGGCAGCGGCGGCTTGGCGCGCACTTCGCCGCGTCTTCCTTCGAGACTGCTCAGCAGCGACGTTTCCTCGCCGCAGATATAGGCGCCCGCGCCGATAAAAACCTCAAGATCGAAGCGCTTCCCCGATCCAAGAACAGACGCGCCGAGGAGACCCGCTTCATAAGCGGCGCGGATCGCTTCGTTAAGGATGCGCGCCGCAACCGGATATTCCGAGCGCAGATAAATATAGCCCTGCGTCGCCCCGACGCCGATTCCGGCAATGGTCATGCCTTCGATCAGCGAAAACGGATCGCCTTCCATGATCATCCGGTCGGCGAACGTGCCGCTATCGCCCTCGTCGGCGTTGCAGACGATGTATTTCTGGTCCGCCGTCGCGCCGGCGACGGTTTTCCACTTGACGCCGGCGGGAAACCCCGCCCCGCCCCGGCCGCGCAGGCCCGAGGCCATGATCTCTTCGCAGATCGCCGCGCTATCGAGCGCGAGCGCTTTTCTCAAACCCTCAAGGCCGCCATGCGCTTCATAATCGGCGAGGCTCAGCGGATCGACGACGCCGCAGCGCGCGAAGGTGAGCCGCGTCTGCTTCTTGAGGAACGCAATCTCCTCCACCGGCCCGAGCGCTTTCGGATGGGACGCTTTGGGATCGAGGAGCGCTTTAACGAGAGACGCAGCATCGCTCGCCTCAATCGGCCCGAACCCGTGCCGCGCGCCGTCCCGCTCGACTTCGACAAGAGGCTCAAGCCAGTGCATGCCGCGCGAACCGGTGCGGATGATGACAGGCTCGGCGCCCGCGTGCCTGGCCGCCTCGGCAAGCGCCTCCGCAACCTCGTCCGCGCCGAGCGCGACGGCGGCGGAATCGAGCGGCAGGAAAATCCTGAGCGGCGCGCTCATCGTCCAGCCTCCCGCGCGCGGCGCGAAACGGCCGCCTCAACGCGCTCCGCCGTCGCGCGCCCCACAAGCCTGTCTCCGACCATCGCGGCGGGACCGACCGAGCAGAGGCCGAGGCAGTAGACCGCTTCCAAAGTCATATCCTTCGACGCGCTGGTCGCGCCGGTCTTCAGCGCGAATCTTTGTTCGACATCGGCGCGGAGTTCGCGCCCGCCTTGCGACTGGCAGGCTTCCGCCGCGCAGAGGCGCACCACCGTCCGCCCTTTCTGCTCGCGATGAAAGTCCGCATAGAAACTGATGACGCCTTTCACTTCGGCGCGGGAGAGATTGAAGACTGACGCCGCCGCCGCATCGGTTTCGGCGGGCAGGTGGCCGAGCGCATCCTGCACCGCGCGAAGGGCTGTGATCAGCCCCCCTGTGCGGCCCGCGTGGGGCGTCATGATCGCCGTGATCGTCGAGCGAATGTCTGTCATAGTGCGAACGGGCTGAATCGTAGCACAAACGGTCCAGCCCCGCCCCATCAATTCACTCAGCCGGCGCCTGCGGTTTTGCGAACAGGAAGCCGCTCAGCCGCGATTTTCGGCCGCCTCGTCCCCCGTCGCCGCGAGAAGGCGTCCGAGCGCCGCCAGATCCTCGCGCGTGTTAACGTTGAAGAAATCCCATGGCGGCCCCGCGTCAAAATCCACCAGCACGGTCGTTCGCCCGAGCGCCCAGCGCGTCATGGCGCGCTCGCCTGAGCTTAGCGCAGCGCCGAGATCGCCGGCGACCGCAACAGGCCACAGGCCGCAGGCCGTATGGATGCGACCGTCTTTTCTGGGGAGCGCAATCTCGGCGTCGCCATGCGCCAGCGCGCCCGCAAGCTGCGCTGCAAGATCGTCCGGAAAACACGGCGTATCGCAGGCGAAGGTCATGACATGCGAGGCGGCGGGCGCAAGACCGCGCGCCCAGACGAGCCCTGCGTAAAGGCCGGCTAGCGGACCGCCATCCGTATGCTGATCGGGGACGACAGGAAGTCCTCTTTCCTGAGCAGAGACCGGCGCAGCCCGGCTGATGCAAAGCGCGCCCACCTGCGATCTTGCGCGCGCGATCACGCGGTCGATAAGGGCTTGGCCCTCAAGCAACGCCTCGTCTTTCGCGCCGCCCCCGAAGCGCGACGCGCCGCCTCCCGCGAGGACGACGCCGGCGATGACAGGCTTCGCGCTCATGCCGTTTCTTTCATGCTTGCCGCTCAAACTAGAAACGCTTCGGCCCCGCGCCGGCAGGAGCGGCTATTCAAAAGCCTGTTCGTTAGATTAAAGTCCCGAACAAGGTTTCGGCCTATTTTTCAACTGAATAGGGCTATCATCAAGAGGAATTTATGAGCGCGAACGAGGCATACGACGTCGCTGTGATTGGCGGCGGTCATAACGGACTCGTTTGCGCCTTCTATCTCGCCAAAGCCGGGCGGCGCGTCTGCGTTCTTGAACGGCGCGAGGTTGTCGGCGGGGCGGCGATCACCGAGGAGTTCCATCCCGGCTTTCGCAACTCCGTGGCGAGCTACGCCGTCAGCCTGCTCAACCCGAAAATCATCGCAGACATGGAGCTGGCGCGCCATCGTCTGAAAGTCGTGCTGCGGCCGATGGCCTACTTCGCGCCGAACAATGACGGCGATCACCTGCTGATGAGCCGCGACGCGGCGGAGAACGACGCGACGCTGCGCCGGCTGTCGCCGAAAGACGCCGACGCCTACCACGCCTATCATGCGAGACTCGACACGCTGGTCGACCTGCTTCGCGATACGCTGCTGAAGACGCCGCCGAATGTCGGCGGCGGGCTGGGCGATATTCTGAGCGCGGCCTCGCTCGGCAACCGCGTGCGGCGCGCGGGATTGACCGGACAGCGCGACCTCCTGGATCTCTTCGGCAAGAGCGCGGGCGAAATGCTCGACAACTGGTTCGAAACCGACATCCTCAAGGGCGTTCTCGGATTCGACGCCATCGTCGGCAATTATGGCAGCCCTTACACGCCGGGTTCGGCCTATGTGCTGCTGCATCACGTCTTCGGCGAAGTGAACGGCGTCAAAGGCGCATGGGGGCACGCCATCGGCGGCATGGGCGCGATCACGCAAGCGATGGCGTCCGCCTGCCGCGAAGCCGGCGTCGATATCCGCGTGTCGAGCCCGGTGCGCGAAGTCATCGTCAATGGCGACAAGGCGGAAGGCGTAGTGCTGGAAGACGGGACTTCCGTGCGCGCTCGCGCCGTAGCTTCCAACATCCACCCCAAACTGCTTTACGGCAAACTGATCCCCGAGGACGCCGTGCCCGCCGACTTCGCCGAACGCATGCGCAACTGGCATTCCGCCTCTGGCGTATTCCGGATGAATGTGGCGCTTTCCGAACTTCCCAATTTCACCTGCTTGCCGTCAGTAGGCGCAGCGCGTCATCACGGCGCAAGCATTCTCATAGCCCCAAGCCTCGACTATCTCGATACGGCGTATACGGACGCCCGCCGTTTCGGCTGGGCGCGCCGGCCCGGCATCGAAATGCACATCCCAAGCGTCTTCGACGACAGCCTGGCGCCGAACGGCGCGCATGTGGCGAGCCTCTTTTGCCAGTATTTCGCGCCGACCCTGCCGAACGGCGCGAGCTGGGACCAGCACCGCGAGGAAGCCGCCGACCTCATCATCGACACAGTCAACAATTATGCGCCGAACTTCCGCGCCTCCGTCGTCGGGCGCATGATCCTGTCTCCGCTCGACCTCGAAAGGAAGCTGGCGCTTGTCGGCGGCGATATTTTCCACGGCCAGTTGCGTCTCGATCAGCTTTTCAGCGCGCGCCCGGCGCTCGGCCATGCGAATTATCGCGGGCCGCTGAAGGGACTCTACATGTGCGGTTCGTCCACCCATCCGGGCGGCGGCGTCACCGGCCTTCCCGGCCACAACGCCGCGCACGAAATCCTGCGCGACATCGGGCGGCGAAAAACCTCCGCGCCGCCGGCGCGCGCGGCGGAATAGTGAGAGTTTTTCCATTCATAGCCGCAACGTTGTTTTTCGCAGCGACGACGCCCGCAAGCGCCGCGCTCGATCTGTCCCGTGCGCAGGTCGAGCAGCTTGAGAACGGGCTGACGGTCATCGTGCTTGAAGAACGCGCCGCGCCGGTCGTCAGCGTGCATACGGCATATCGCGTCGGCGGACGCGACGACCCCGCGGGGCGCATGGGCCTTGCGCATTTCATGGAGCATATGGCGTTCCGCCAGTCCAAGAACTTTCCCGGAACCAGACTTGTCGATTCCATCTACTCGGTCGGCGGCGAATGGCACGGCTATACCTGGATCGACCAGACAAACTACTTCGCGACGGTTCCGAAAGAATATCTCGACCTTCTTCTGCGCATCGAATCCGACCGCATGGCGCGGCTCGTGCTTGCGGATGAGGATGTGAACGCGGAAACTGGCGCTGTGATCGCCGAGATGAACTCTTATGCGGACGATCCTTCCGCGCTCCTGTTCGATGCGGTTCTCGCGTCAATGTTTCAAGTTCACCCCTACCGCAACAACACGATCGGCTATGAAGCGGATGTAAAAGCGATCGCGCACGCCGATGTCGCCGACTTTTACGCGCGCCACTATCATCCGTCGAACGCCGCGGTCGCCATTGTCGGCGATGTCGATGCGGACGCCGTCATCGCTTTAGCGAAGAAGCGCTTCGGAAAGATCAGGGCGCGCGCGCCGGCGACGCTTCCCCCTGCGAGCGAGCCGCTCCGGCGCGGCGAGCGGAGGATTGTTCTCAAAGGCGGCGCTGCGGACCGCCAGCTGTTCAAGATCGCCTACCCAGCCCCGCCGGCGCGCAGCGAGGACTTTGCCGCGTTTCTCGTTATGCAAAAGCTTATCGGCGGCGGGTCGGGCGCCAACTTTCTTCAAAACGAATGGGGCGACGCCGTCGAAAGCGGCGCGCGCCTCGACGGGATCGCCGAAGACCTTGCGACGTGGTTCATCCCGACAGCCGATCCCTATGTTTTCACAGTATCGGGATCGATCGCCGCCGCTGACGACACTGAAAAGCCGGAAGCGGCCATCCAGAGCGCGCTGGACGCGCTCGCCGCCGCGCCGGTCACTGATGAAGAACTCTACGCGGCGCGCGATGCGGCGCGGCGCGATCTTCTCTTCGATATTCAAACGACGGAAGACGCCGCCCATCAGCTCGCTTTCTTTGACAGCATCGGCGCGCTCGACCGATTGCCTGCTCTCGATGCGCGCCTTTCAGAGGTGAGCGCGGCAGATATCCGGCGCGTCGCGCGCGCATGGCTTCGCGAAGATCAGCGAACGGTCGGCTGGTTCATGCCGGGAAACGAGGCCGCCCCGGAAGAGCAACGCTTTGCCCGCCTATTGCCTCAAGCGGCCCCGCGCATCGGGAAAGGCGCGCCGCAAGACGCAACGCCGGCGCCGATTATCGCGGCGCTTGCGAACGGCGTAACCGCCATTGTTCAGGTCTCGCCGCTTTCGCCGACAGTCTCCATCACTGTAATCGCGCCCGGCGTCTTTTCCGGCGGCGGCGCGCGAGAAAATGCGCCCGCGCCGGGCTATACGTCCTTTAATGAAACGGGGCTCTCCGGCGAACTCGGTCCAATGGCGCAACGTCTCGTTGATGCGTTGCGCGAGGCGGCGCCTGCGTCAACGCAACCGGCGCGCAATGATCCTTCGGCACGGCTCAGCCAGTTACTTGACGAAGCAAAAAGCCTCGGCGGAAGCTCTATAAAGTCCGCGCACCCGATTGTTATCGCCGTATCCGGCGATATTGATCCCGAAGAAACGCTCGGCGTCTTGAACGATGCCTTCGGAGCCATGCCCGCAGCGGAGACGCCGGCGGCGTTTATGCCGCCCGGCGAAATCGAAAGCCGCGTTGAAACAGTTTCCGGCGCGAAAGCCCAAGCCGCGCTCGGCTATGTCGTCCGCGCGCCGGGCGGCGACGGAGCGGACGCCCTCGCCTGGCGGATCGCGCTTTATATTCTCGCCCATGACTATGGCGGGCGGCTCGGCGCCGAGGCGATTTCCCGGCGCGGACTTCTTTACTATATCGGCGCCGACTACGCCGCAGACGCCTCGACCGGCTGGGTCACGCTTTCTATGGATGTCGACGCTGAAAAGCTTGGCGCGATGCGCGATCTTTTGAAAGCCGAACTCAAAAAGCTCGTAACAACCCCGCCAACCGCGGCGGAAATCGACGAGGCCAAACGCCATCTGGTCGGACGGCGAATCAGCGCGGCGCAGTCCAACAAGGAGATCGCCGACGCCTTGGCGGCGGAATGGCTGGCGCTGGGCGCGCTCCGGGAACCGGACGCTCTCAAAAGCGCGCTTGCCGGGGTGAGCCGCGAAGACGTGGTTTCGATCTTGCCCGCCTTCACGGCGGGAGAGATACTGATAGTGGACGTAAAAACCGACCCGGCGCAGGACGCGCCATAAGTCGTCCGTACGGGACAGGCAGGAACGATATGAGCAACACGGCCCTGAATCGCCAGCCGGCGCCGACGCTGGTTTCGTCGCAGGAATCCTGGAGCCTGCCCGCGTGGACCTACAGCGATCCCGATTTCATGGCGCTGGAGAAGGAGAAGGTTTTCCTCCCCTCCTGGCACCTCGTCTGCCATGTCAGCGACATCCCGACTGTCGGCGATTATCAGAGCTTCGCCATCTACGGCGAACTCGCCATCGTCGTGCGCGGCAAGGACGGCGCCGTGCGCGCGTTCCACAATGTCTGCCGCCACCG
>JAVJPA010000197.1:0-3838 GCA_040216495.1 Amphiplicatus sp.
AGCGCGTCGGGACGTTCTTTCGCGATCACCTTCTCGACGAACTCGACCGTGATCGGCTCGATGTAGGTCGCGTCCGCGAGCTCCGGGTCGGTCATGATCGTCGCCGGGTTGGAATTGACGAGGATCACCCGGTAGCCCTCGGCCTTGAGCGCCTTCACCGCCTGAACGCCGGAATAGTCGAACTCGCAGGCCTGGCCGATGACGATCGGCCCCGCGCCGATAATGAGGATGGAGGAAATATCGGTGCGTTTGGGCATTCATCACTCGCGCGCAAAATCGCGCGGGGCGAGCCCCGCGTCGAACTGAAACAACCTGTCGATTAAAGCGGCTTCTTAGGGGATGCCGCCCGGCGAGGGAAGGCGCCGCGGCCAACTATTTCAGCCGCCGCAGCGATTTCAGCGATAGCGCGCGGGCAGGCTCAGGCGAACGCCCGCTCCGCCACCTGCGAGCGGGCGATGGCGTCAAGGTCGGCGAAGACGGAGCCCGCGGTCGGCTCGCGGCCGGCGCCCTTGCCGTGGAGCACCACGGGCGCGCCGAATTCGCGCTCGATGACGAGGCAGTTTTCCTCCAGCGTCGGCTTGGCGAGCGGGCTCCCGGCCTCGGCGCGTTTCAGCCGCACTTCGAGGGCGACGCCCCCTGGAGTGCGCCAGGCGGAAGCGATCTGCTTGTAGGGCGTCCCGGCCGCCTTCGCCGCGGCGATCTCTCCGGCGGAAACCGACGCCAGCCTGTCGCGCGGCGCGGATTGAGGGTCGACGCCGATGCAGAAGGCGCGGCGGGCGAGGAGGGAGATTTTCTCCGCCGCGTCGGCGCCGTCGATGTCGGCGGTCGGATCGGCTTCGGCGAAGCCTGCTTCTTGCGCGAGGCGGATCGCCTCCTCGGCGGCGAGCCCCGCGCCGATGCGGTCGAGCACGAAATTGGTGGTGCCGTTCAGGACCGCGTCGATGCGGGAGATGACGCCGTCGCGGGCCGCTTCCTCGACGCTTTCCAGCATCGGCACGCCGCCGCCGACCGCCGCGGAAAATCGCAAGGATGCGCGCGACCGCGCCGCCACGGCGTGAAGCTCGTCGAACTGCCGCGCGACAAGCGTCTTGTTGGCGGTGACCACATGCGCGCCGTTCGACAGCGCCTCCAGCACGATCTCGCGCGCCGGGGAGACGCCGCCGATCGCCTCGACGAGAATGTCGTAAGCGGGAAGCGTCGCCGCATCGCGGGTGAGCAGCGCCGCCGGGCCGCCGAGCGAGATGTGCCGCTCGGGATCGCGGCAGGCGATGCCGACGACCTGAAAGCGCTCCTGATCGGCGAGCAGGAGGTCATAGACGCCCTGGCCGACGGTTCCGAACCCGAACAGCGCCACGCGCAACGGTTTTTCAGCATGCTGATGAAGCGGACTCACGGAACTATTCTCCCACAAAGGCGCGCAAGGCGTTGGAATATTTGTCGGGCTCGCACAGGAACGCGTCGTGGCCGACAAGGCTGTCGATTTGCAGGTATTGCGAGCGTCCGGCGACGGCCTCGGCTGTTTCCTTGGTGTCCTGCGCAGGGACGAGGCGGTCGCTCGCGACGCCGACGAAGAAGCAATCGGCTTTCACCGTCGCGGGATCGACATTCGAACGGTCGAGCGAATCCGACAGCGTGATGTAGCGCGCCGCCGGCATGGCGCGGGCGTAGGCGCGGCCGCGCGAGGTCAGGTACTCGCAGACATCGTAATTGTCGCCGGCGTTCGGGCCTTGCGGCGCGGCCTCGAAGCGCTCGCGGAACTCGTCGGCGCTGCGATAGGTGGTCATGGCGAGCTGGCGGGCGAGGGCGACGCCTTCCTCCGGCCTGCCGTTCTCGATGGCGAAGGCGATAATCCGCCGCTGCACGCCCCGGAGCGCCGTCGTCATCGGATCGGGCCGGGCGGATGCGGAAATCACGCCGAGCTTTTCGATGCGTTCGGGGAACAAGGAAGCGAAGGCGAGGCCGATAAAGCCGCCATAAGAGGCGCCCACATAGGCGCGGATCCTGGCGGCGCCGATGGCGTCGAGCGCGACGGCTAGGGCGCGCGCCTGATCGGCGGGCGTGATGGTTTTGACGGCGGTTTCGGCGCCCGGGAGGAAGTCGAAGCCGAGAACCTGATGCGTCGAGAGATCGATCGCGCCGCCCGCAGCGACGATCTCGCGCCACCAGCCGGTGTCGTGCCCCGCGTCCGCGACCTTGCGCCCGGCGGAGATGCCGCCCGCCGCGACCACGAGCGGCGCGCCTTCCGCGCCTTGCAGGCGGATGCGCAGGATCGGTTCTTCCAGCGCCTCGCCGCTTTCCAGCCGGAAGTCCGGCCCAAGTTCGATGTCGAGATCGCGGAAGGGGGTCGGCGAAATCCGCCAGCCGCTCAAGGGGGCCCGCGACGTGCAGTCGCCTGCTTCAAGGTTCGCCACCGCCAACGCGCTCATGTCCGCCTGTCTCCGCGCAGCACAAAATAAATGGCCGTCTCCGGCCGCTCGCTCGTCAGGCAATTCGCAGAAGACCCGAGCAGACACGCTTGCCGCGTTGTCTCTCTCATCTTCCGGCACGGCGCCCTGAAGCGCAGTCCCGAAGGAATTGGCACCTTTCCGAATGTCCGGGTCGCGGAAATCCGATGGTTGCCCCGGCTTCAAAGGGCCTGTCCCTCAGCCGGTCTTGATGAGCTGGTCGAAAACTAGACGTTGTGCGGCGCCGAAGTCAACGGAAAACGGCGCGATGGCGCAGGATTGAGCCAATATGGCGCGGATTCTTGGCGGTTATGACCGCCTTACAGGTAGCGCTTGGGAACCGACATCGACCACGCCGCATCCGTTTTCGCCGCGCCCGCATAGCCGGTGACGCTGTCGGCGACGAAAGGGTTCGACTGGCGCTCGCGCCCGAAGGTCGACATCGGCCCGTGCCCGGGGACGAACTGCATGTCGTCGCCGAGCGGCCAGAGCTTGCCGGTGATGGAATCGATCAGGGTCTGGTGATCGCCGCGCGGAAAATCCGTGCGCCCGATGGAGCCGGCGAAGATCACGTCGCCGACAAAGGCGAGCCGCGCTTCCCTGTTGAAGATCACCACATGGCCCGGCGTATGCCCCGGCGTGTAGACGACGCCGAACTCGATGCCGTCGAGCTCCAGCGCATCGCCGTCCTCGAGCCAGCGGTCGGGCGTGCAGTCCTCGCCGTCCTCGATGCCGAACTTCCGCCAGGACTCGCGGATCTGGGTCAGCCAGAACACCTCTTCCTTTTGCGGGCCTTCGATGGGGGCGCCGGTGCGGCGCTTGATCTCCTCGGCGGCGCCGGCGTGATCGAGATGGCCGTGGGTCAGCCAGATCTTCTCGATCTTCGCGCCCATCTTTTCCGCCGCCGCCATGATCTTGTGAGGCTCGCCGCCGGGATCGACCACCGCCGCCTTGCCGGAGGGCGCGCGGACGATGGAGCAGTTCTGCTGGAACGGCGTGACGGGAACGATCTGGACGGTGAAGGGCGCGGTTCGGTCGGTCATGAGTCTTAATGTAAGGCCCGGGCGACCAAGAGCAATGCGGCGTCAGTCCGCATGGTCTCTGGCGATCTGCTCGTCGCTGAGCCGCAGGAACCGCGCGGCGTTGTTGTAGAAAATATCGCGCTTCTGGCTCTCCGACAGGAACGGCGCTTCTTCCACCGCCCGGATCGCCTCGCCGATCGCCTGCGGCCAGACCATCTGGTCGGAGCCGAACAGGATGCGCTTTTCCATGCCGGCGTCGATCATCCGCTTGAGTTCGCTGTGGAACTGCGCGCGCGGGAACGCCAAGTTGTTGCAGCAAATGTCCACATAGAGAGTGGGATAAGTGAACAGCATCGCGATCATTTCGTCGAC
>JAVJPA010000198.1:0-2512 GCA_040216495.1 Amphiplicatus sp.
ATCGACCTCGCGGATGTTGGCGAGAAACTGATTGCCGAGCCCTTCGCCTTTCGAGGCGCCTTTGACGAGGCCGGCGATGTCGACGAACTGCATCCGCGTGGGGATGATCTCTTTCGACTTGGCGATTTCTGCGAGTTTCAGAAGGCGCGGCTCCGGGACGGCGACGTCGCCGATATTCGGCTCGATGGTGCAGAACGGATAATTAGCCGCCTGAGCCGCCGCCGTTCGCGTCAGCGCGTTAAACAGCGTCGACTTGCCGACGTTCGGGAGGCCGACAATGCCGCATTTGAAACCCATCTCGTGTCAGTCCTTGCGTTTGAAAATCTTGTGGAGCGCGTCGGCGAAGGGATTGGACGGCGTCGGTTTCGCGTCGCTCGCATCGTCAGGCGCGGGTTGTATCTCAGTCGCCGGCTTGAGCGCCGATTCTTTCTTCGGCCTCGGCGGCAGCAGGCGCTGCGCGACCGCTGTCGCATAGCGCGCATCGTCGACGGCGAGCATCGGCGCGGCGCAGGCGAGGGCGGCGAGGACGGCGGGCAGCCATTCCTGATCCGCCTTGGCGAAGTCGCCGAGCACATGGCCGGTCACGCGCGCTTTGTCGCCCGGATGGCCGATGCCGATGCGGACGCGGCGGAAATCCGGGCCGATATGTTCGTCAATCGAGCGAAGGCCGTTATGGCCCGCATGGCCGCCGCCGGTTTTCACCTTGATCTTGCCGGCCGCAAGATCGAGCTCGTCATGGAAGACGACGACGTCTTTGGGCTCCAGCTTGAAGAAGCGCATCGCTTCGCCGACCGACTGGCCGGAGAGGTTCATGAAAGTGAGGGGCTTCAGAACGAAACTCTTGAGGCGCCCCGAGGGCGCGTCGAGAAAGCCGTCGCGAAGATCGCCTTGAAACTTGGTTCGGGGCGCGGAAAATCCGTTCACGTCGGCGATGGCGTCGACCGCCATGAAGCCGACATTGTGCCGGTGCCGGGCGTATTTCTCGCCCGGATTGCCAAGGCCGACAAGCAGCAGTGAAAGAACGACCATCGCGCGATTCCTGACGTCCGCGCCGCGCGAGCAAGCAGAAAGCTTATTCTTTATCCGCGTCGTCGGCTTCCTTGGCGCCGTCCGCAGCCGGCGTTTCGCCTTCCGCGGCGCCGCCCGCATCGCCTTCCGAACGCAGCGCCGACGGCGCGGCGATGGTCGCGACAGTGAAGTCGCGATCGGTGATGACCGGCGTCACGCCAGCGGGAAGCGGGATCGCAGAAATGTGGATGGCGTCGCCGATATCGAGGCCGGTGCAGTCCGCGGTGAGAAATTCCGGGATCGCTGTCGCCGGGGCGTAGAGTTCGACAAGATGGCGAACGACGTTGAGGACGCCGCCGCGCTTCAGACCCGGCGAGGCTTCCTGATTGATGAAATGCACGGGAATCTCGACGTCGATGCGGGTCTTCTCGTCGACACGCATCAGGTCCACATGGATCGGCATGTCCTTGACCGGATCGACCTGCACCTCGCGCGCGATCACCGGCTGAAGTTCTTTCTGGCCAGGCACCTGGATCTTGGCAAGGTGGGCGCGCATGCGGCCGGCGAAATGCGCTTTCGCGACTTCGATATAGCGAAGGTTGATCGCCACCGGGCCGAGATCGCCCCCATAAAGCGTGCCGGGGACGAAGCCGTTGCGGCGCGCTTCGCGCGCGGCGCCCGTGCCTTTGCCTTCGCGGACTTCGCAATAGAAGATGTCGGTCTGAGCCATGACGGCGCCTTTCTGCAAAAGAACCGCGCGCGGGTCAGAGGGGACTCGCCCGGCGCTGGCTCCTCAAATCTCGTAAGAGCGGGGCTCTATAGAGGAAAGGCCGTCTTCCGGCAAGCGCAGAAACCGCGGCGGTTCGGCCTATTTTGCACGCGTGTGGTTCGGCCAGGCGCTGTCTAGAAACGCCTTGTAAAGCCTCTCAAGCTTCGGTTCCCCAGCGAGGGCCGAAAGGTTCGCGTCAATGCTCGCCCGATCGCGGCGGGCGACCGGCCCGGTGAGCGAATCATAAGGGCTCTCGGCGAAGCGGGCGACGATCCCTTCGAGATAGGGGGCGAGCACCTCCGCCGGGTTCAGCCCAAGCCGACCCGCGAGGCCCTTCGCGGTCTCGTTCCAGAGATAGGCCGCGAAATTGCCGCTGAGGACGGCGAGGGCGTGATAATAGGCCCGGTCGGCGTCGGCGACCGCGAAAGAGGGGTTCGGCGCGCCTGGAAACGCCTCGCCAAGGGGCGGCGCGCCGTCCTGACGGGCGAAGACGATCCGGTCCATCGTTTCGGGCGCAAGCGGGGTGCTGGGGAAAGAGAAGAGGGGATGATAGCTGTAGAGCCCCTCGACCAGCAGCGCCCCGGAAAAGTGGATCGCGAGCTTCCCCTCCAGCTCGGCCCTGAACGTCTCGCGCCAGTCTGCGAGCGTCCCATCGGGCACGGCGGCGGCGGCCACGTCGCAGGAGGCGAGGGCTGACAGGCAAGCGGGCGACCGGGCCAGATCGGAAGAGCACAC
>JAVJPA010000199.1:0-20582 GCA_040216495.1 Amphiplicatus sp.
ATCGACCGTATCCTCGTCGATGCCGTCGAGCAGCAACGACGCCGCATCGGTGAGGCGGCTTTCGGTGTAGCGCATCGCCGCCGGGTTATCGCCGTCGATATTGCCGAAGTTCCCCTGCCCATCGATCAGCGGCACGCGCACGGAGAAATCCTGCACGAGCCGCACCATGGCGTCGTAGATCGCCTGGTCGCCATGCGGGTGATACTTGCCCATCACCTCGCCGACGACGCCCGCCGATTTCCGGAACGCGCCGCCCGGCGTCAGCCGCATCTGGCGCATCGCGTAGAGAATGCGCCGGTGCACAGGCTTGAGCCCGTCGCTCACATCAGGTAGCGCCCGCGCCGTGATGGTCGACAGCGAATAGGCGAGGTAGCGCCGCGACAGCGCCTCCTCGAGCGGTTCGAGGAAAATCTCTTCGGGCTTTTGCGGCGGGGGATTTTTCGTCTTGGCCATAGCGGGCCCGTATAGCCGCAGTCGCCCGCGCCCCGCCAGCGTCGAAATGTCCACAGTTCAGCCCTGTTGGGGCTGAAAATCCTTCCTTTCGAGCCGATAAAGCGCGAATCGCTTGAGCGGACCCGGCGCGATGCCGGGATGCTCGAAGGCGCCGTCGGGGCGCATGCCGAGCCGCTCCATCACCGCGATCGAGCGGGCGTTGATCTCAGGCGTAAAGGCGACGACCTCCGGCGCTTCAGCGCGGTCGAAAGCGAAGGCGCGCGCCGCGCGCGCCGCTTCGGTGGCGTAGCCTTTTCCCCAGTAGCGCCTCCCGAGGCGCCAGCCGAGCTCTATCGCGCCGGAAAAGTCGCTGCGGAAGGCGACGCGCGACAGGCCGACGAAACCGACAAAAGGCGCGTCGACGCTTTCCACCGCCCAGAACCCGTAGCCCCAGGCGCGGAACCTGTCCTGAATCGATTGCGCGACGCGGTCGCTCTCTGCGCGGTCATGTCGGAACGGAAAATAGCGCATCACTTCCGCGTCGGCTCCCATCGCCGCGAACGGCGCCAGATCCGCCTCGCGCCAGCCGCGCATTAAAAGCCTGCGCGTCACCAGCATCGGGGCGGGGGCGAATTTGACACGGGCGTCAGCCATCGCCCGTCCGCTTGCGGAGCAGTTCAAGCAGATTGGCGCGCGCTTCCGGCAACTGCTTGTCGGCGAGGTGCAGGATGCGCGTCTCGATGAAGTACCCCGTGGTCGACAGCGCAGCGATCGCTTCTTCGGCGCTCGCCTCGCGCCCCGCGCCCCTGAGAAACGCCGGCAACGGCAGGAGTTTTTCCTTGTACGGCTCGCCCGCCTCCGCCGAGACGGCCGAGGCCGAACGCGGCGAAACATAAACGAGATTGTCGCGTGCGCCTGTGGCGGCGCAGCGGTCGAGCGTCAGGCCGAAACCGAGTTCGGCGAGCAGCCCCAGCTCCCACCGCGCCATCAGCGCCGGCCATACGTCGGGATCGTCGAGCGCGCCGAGCAGCACGGTCATCGCATGATAGACCGGCGCGTGCGGTTCGCGTTCGGGCACCGCGGCCGACGCCATGGCGCATGTCGCCGAAAGCGCCGCAAGCGACAGCCGGTCATGCATCAGCTCGGCGGCCCGCGCATGGGCAAGCTCGAGCGTGAAATGACCGAGGCTTTCGTCGAGCCTTCCCTTCCATTCCGCGCGCACCTGATTGCCGGCCTGGAGAAGCGGACGCGCGCTGCGCCCCTGCCCGCCATAGACGAGCCCCGACCATCGCCCGCGCGACGGCGTGAGAATCTCCGCCACCGCGTGCGTCTCGCCATAGGCGCGCGCGCCGAGAATGACGCCTTCGTCGATGAAATCCATGGCGCGGGGCCTGTCACAGCGAAAACAGCGGGCGATTACCGAAGCTTATACGCAAATCGCCCCCGGCGCGCTGTCATGCAAGGGCGCCGCTCTTGATCGGCGCGGGCGAACATAACAAAAATATGACCGGGGCGGCGTCTGCTCGCCGGGAGCCTTCATGGCCAATAATATCAAGGAGCTGCGGCTCGCCTTCCTGCTCACGCCAAAGGAGCTTGCTGCGAGGATGGGCACCTACCCCCAGCAGGTGCGCCGCCTTGAAGACGCCGGCCGCAAGCTCAGCGACGAATGGATCGAGGCTGTTGCGGAAGCGCTCGGGGTGCCGAAAGCGGCCGTCACCGATCCGTCCGCGGACATCCCGGCGATCGTCGCGGCGGCGCGCCCTCACGCGCCGCATTTCCGCACCTGCCCGATCGCCTCGCGCTTCGCCATTCAGGCGATGGCGGCGCGGCTCGGCGGCTTGAAAATGGCGCTGGCCCTCTCTGAGGATGACTTAGCGACGGCGGTAAGAAATCTTGTCGCCTACGTGGATGCGGGGCCGGAAGATGAGCCGGAAGCGGCGCGCGCTACTCGTCTCTCTGAAGCTCTTCAACTAGTTGTCTTAGCAATCCTTCAATCCCACGGGGCTTCGCTCGATCGCCGTCAGCTTCAGGCGATCGCCCTCGCGGATCAGGGAGCGTCGTCGCTGATCCGCTGGTTTTCGAAAATTGATGAGGCGGACTTTTAACTGGAAACGGCACGACCCGCCGCGCGTTTTCCGCGCGGGATTCGCGTGAAAAGAGAGCCAGCGTGCGCCGGTAAAGGCTTTCCGCACGGTTATGCTCTTCTTCCACGACCCGTCTCCACCCCCGAAAATCGCCATCTGTGCGGCGTTAACCGAAGATAGTCCCCGTTTTAACCGTGAGGCAAGCCCCGGTTTATCAATCTGTTAACAACCGGAGCCGGATTCTGTGCGACGCGCCGCCAAGGGGGCGGCCGGCAGCATGGGAGAGCGTAACCGTGAAAAAGTCGCTGAAAAAAGAGCAGGTCAGCCTGCTCCAGCTTGAGAAGAAAGTACTTGGCGTCGGCGCGGGCATTGCAACTTTGACGGGCGCGGCGAACGCCGAAACCTTGCTCGGCAACACGTACGGCAGCCACACCGCGCAGGTCACCGAAGCCTACCTCAATCTTGTCCAAACCCTGCAGGCCGCGCATGATGCCTTGGGGGCGCAAGCGGCGGCGGTCGGGGCTGAGCTGATGCAGCAGGACCGGGGCGTGCCGAAGTCGGGCATCCTGGAGGCGGCGAAATCGGTACTTGGGATTGGATAATCCTCGGCTTCTTCGCCGCGTCGGTCGTCGTCGCGGTAGCCGCCGGTTACTGGTCAGGCTCTAAACATATAGCGGGCGCGGCAGCCGTCGTCGGCTTTCTCTGGATCGGCTCCGCGCTCCTGTATTTTCTCGGCGGCGGGGACACGCCGGCCTGGCACTACGCCACGATAGACCTTGTGGCGCTGATCTATTTCTACCGGCGCTGGTCGGCCCCGAACCCGCAGCACCGGCATTTCCATTTCCTGCTGATGTGCAGCTATCTCATCACCACGGCATTCTACTCCTATCAGGTGGCGCTTTTCCGTTACGCGCCGGAAGCGTTGCTGATGTCGGGCTGGTGGTTCGAACTGTTCAGCAACATTCTTTATGAGGCCGAGCTTGTCGGCATCACCATCTATTCGCTGCTGTTCCGCCGCGCCAAGACGGACCGGCGCCGGTTCCAGTCCGATGTCGATCGCTGGTTCGACGGCATGAGCGCCATGCGCCGGGCTATTTCAGGCGAAGATGCAAAACGGCGCGCTCGTTTTGACGAACGGTGACTTCGCTCAGCCGGCGCTGTCCAGCCCCAGCGCGCGCAGTCGCGCGTCCTCGTCCGCCCAGCCTTCGCGCACCTTCACGTGAAGGAACAGATGCACCGGCTCGCCAAGCAAGGTTGTGAGCTCTTCGCGCGCGGCCGTCCCGATGGATTTCAGCGTCTCCCCGCCCTTGCCGAGCACGATCGCCTTCTGGCCGTCGCGCATCACATAGATCGTCTGCTCGACGCGCAACTCGCCTTTCTTGGTGCGAGTCCAGCTTTCGGTTTCGACGGTCGCCTCGTAAGGAAGCTCCTGATGCAGGCGAAGGTAGATTTTCTCGCGCGTCACTTCCGCCGCCATCAGCCGGTCTGAAATGTCTGAAAGCTGATCTTCGGGATACATCCACGCGCCTTCGGGCGCGCGATCTGCGAGAAATTTCTTCAGATCTGCGACGCCGTCGCCGCGCGTCGCCGAAATCAGGAATGTGTCGGAAAACACGCCATGAGCGTTCAACTCGGCGATCAGCGCGAGCAGCTTGGTCCGGGCGAGCGTATCGGTCTTGTTGATGACGAGAATGACCTTCGCGTTCTTTTCCTTCAGCGCCGCGATGATCGCGTCCGTATCGGCGGCCGCGCGACGAGCCGCGGCGTCCGCGCGCTCCGCGCCGTTTCCGGCGAGATAGCTCGGCGCATCGACGATGAGAAGCACGGCGTCCGCGCCTTCAAGGCCTTCCCAGGCGGCTGCGACCATGGCGCGGTCGAGCTTGCGTTTAGGCGTGAAGATGCCGGGCGTATCGATGAACACGAGTTGCGCGGCGCCCTCGATGACCACGCCTCGCACGCGCGCGCGCGTCGTCTGCACCTTATGGGTGACGATCGACACTTTCGCGCCGACTATGGCGTTGACGAGGCTCGACTTGCCGGCGTTGGGGGCTCCAATAACGGCGATGAAGGCGCAGCGTTTATCACTCATCTTCGTTCCAAACGCCTTCGCGAATGAGGAAAGCCGACGCCGCGGCCATCTGCGCCTCGCGCTTGGAGCGTCCCTCGCCTTGCGCCGGCTTGTAGCCGTCGATCCTGACTTCGACCTCGAAGGCGGGCGCGTGGGCAGGGCCGCCGGAGCCAGTGACCGTATAATGCGGCGTCCCCTTCTTGCGCTCCTGGCTCCACTCCTGCAACGCCGTCTTGGCGTCGCGATGGGCTTTCGAAAGCGCTTCGAGGTTCGGCGTCCAGAACAGGTCATAGGCGCGGCGCGCGGCGTCGAGACCGCCATCGATATAGAGCGCGCCGAGCAGCGCCTCGCAGGCGTCGCCCAGGATCGCCTTTTTCTTCCGTCCGCCCGCCTCGTCTTCGTGCGGCGACATGCGGATGAGCTGGTCGAGGCCGTAGGCGAGCGCCGCCTTGGCGCAGGTTTCCTTCCGCACCAGCGCGTTCAGCATCGGCGCAAGTTCGCCCTCTTCATAAGTAGGATAGAGGCGCCACAGCGCTTCGGCGGTCAAAAGGCCGAGCACGCGATCGCCGAGAAATTCAAGGCGCTCCAGATCGCGCACCTTGCCGCCTGCGGAGAGGCTCGAATGTGTCAGCGCCCGCTCAAGCAGGGTCGAATCCGAAAAACGATGACCGATGCGCGCTTCCAGCGCTTCAATGCCGGGCGAACTCATTCGATGCGGTGCAGAATGCGGCCATATCGAATGGCGAACGGCCATTTCCACACTTCCCAAAGATGCGCCTCTTCTCCGTCCACGGAGAAAAACAACCGCTCGGCCTTGCCGACAATATCCTCGGCCGGGATGTATCCGACGGCGGAGAGCACGCGGCTGTCCTGCGACTCGTCGCGATTGTCGCCCATCATGAAGAAATGGCCGGGCGGAACGAAATAGGTTTGGGTGTCGTCGAGTCCGCCAAGGTCGCCGTCGACTTCCTCGACGATATAGCTGACGCCGTTGTCGAGCGTTTCTCGGTAGATTGGAACTTCGTAGGTCATCCCGCGGCGCGTGGTCGACCGCACGCCGACATATTCTTTCTGAACGGGCTGGCCGTTAATCTGCAAATGCCCGTTCTCGACGCGGATCTGGTCGCCCGGCAGGCCGATGACGCGCTTGATGTAATCCTTGTTGTGATCCTTGCGGTTCTTGAACACCACAACGTCGCCGCGCTTGGGGTCATGGCCGAACAGTCGCCCTTCGACCGGCAGGCGCGTCAGCGGCCAGATCAGCGACGCGCGCGAATAGCCGTAAGAAGGCTTCGAGACGAACAGGAAGTCGCCGACCAGAAGGTTCGGCTTCATCGACCCGGACGGAATGTTGAACGGTTGGAATATGACTATCCGGAGGACCAGCGCGATCGCCACGGCGTAGAAGACGGTCTTGGCCAGATCCCACGCCTCCTCGGCGGGGGTCAGCTTCTTCTTGTCCTTCAAAACGTCCCCCTCGGCCCCCGCGCCGCCCCTGTTCCAAAACGCCATGTACCCGATTTCCTTCGATGCCCGCCCGATTGTCGCCTGCGCCGCTAGGCCGGCCTAGCGTAAATGATGACAATCGCCTGAGCGAGCGGGAATTCATCTGTGATGGTCAGGTGAATATCCGCGACATGCCCCGCCGGGAGGATTTTCGCAAGCCTTTCGGCCGCCCCGCCGGTCAGCGCCAGGGTCGGCTTGCCCCCCGGCAGGTTGACGACCCCCATGTCCCGCCAGAACACCCCCTGCGAGAGGCCGGTGCCGAGCGCCTTGGCGCAGGCCTCCTTGGCGGCGAATCGCTTGGCGTAGGAGGCCGCCCGCAGTTTCCGGCGGTCTGACTTCGCCCGCTCGATATCGGTGAAGACCCGGTTGGTGAACCGCTCGCCGTGACGCGCCAGCGTCTTCTCGATGCGGCGGATGTCCATGAGGTCGTTGCCGATGCCGATGATCATGAACGCTCAGGCCGCCGTCATGGGGCCGCGCGTCGGCGGGCCGTCTATGAGGTAGGATTTCTCCGTCAGCGAAATGTCGAGCTCGCGCGCCTTGGCGCGCTGCTCGGGGACAGGCGTCTTGATCATGCCGTCCGCCCACGCAGTCGGGCGCGCCAGCGAGGGATGCGCTTCGGTCCGCTCGATCCATGCGGCGGCTTTCGGCCATCTTTTTTCGTCCGGCGTCCAGCGCGCATAGCGCATGTTGCGGAACATCACGGCGACGGAAATGTCGGCGAGGCCGATCTCGCCAAACAGAAACCCGTCCGCCGGCGCCTCGCCTTCGAGCCAGTTCATGATCTCGACGACAGGGCCGGCGAGCGCCGCGCGGAATCCGTCGAGATCGCGCTCCTCGCCCCACAGGCCCGGCTTGATGACGACGGCGTTGAAGCAGCGCCACAGGAAAATATCCGCCATGCGCGTGTCGGCGAATTCCTCAAGCCACCGCGCCCGCGCGCGATCGGCGGGCGACGACGGCAGGATCGAGGGTTGCGGAAATTTCTCGTCGAGATAGGCGGCGATCACCGAACTGTCGACAATGGTCGTTTCGCCGTCGATCAGCACCGGGATGCGGCGGAGCGGGTTGAGCTTGAGAAATTCCTCGCCGGTGAAAAAGGCGACGACGGGATCGATGTCGTACTCGATCCGCTTCAAGTCGAGGATCGCCAGAATTTTCCGAACGTAGGGCGAAATCGGCGTGCCGAGAATAGTGAGAGGACGGTTCATGCTGACACTCAATAATGCCCGCCGGTGCGGGCGTCCTGCATCAGTTTCTTCATCTCCTTCACCGCCTCCGCAAGCCCCATGAACAGCGCTTCGCCGACGATGAAATGGCCGATGTTCAGTTCAGCGATTTCGGGAATCGCGGCGATGGGTTGAACGTTATGGAAGGTGAGCCCATGGCCGGCATGGACCTCGAGCCCGAGACGATCAGCATGATGAGCGGCGGCGCGGATCAGTTCGAACTCGCGCTGGATTCTTTCAGGGTCGGTCGCCGCGCAAGCCTCATGATAGGCGCCGGTGTGAATTTCGATCACGGGAGCGCCGGTCGCTTTCGCCGCTTCGATCTGCCGGTCGAGGGGGTCGATAAAGAGCGACACGCGGATGCCCATCCCCGTCAGATCACGGACGAACGGCGTCAGAAAATTATGTTGTCCGTCGACATCAAGCCCGCCTTCCGTCGTGCGCTCCTCGCGGTTCTCCGGCACAAGGCAGCAGGCGTGCGGGCGGATTTCGGCCGCGAGCATGTGCATTTCGGAGGTCGCCGCCATTTCGAAGTTGAGCGGCAGGTCGATCTCTTCCTTCAGGCGGCGCATGTCGTCATCGCGGATATGACGGCGGTCTCCGCGCAAATGCGCGGTGATGCCGTCGGCGCCGGCGCTGGCGACGATCTCCGCCGCGCGCAAGGGATCTGGATGGGCGCCGCCGCGGGCGTTCCGGAGCGTCGCCACATGATCGATGTTAACGCCGAGGCGGATGGGCTTCATTGACTGGTTCCGCGGCTGCCGGGTTTGACCGCCGGAATTTTTAGCAGATGCGGCGGCAGCGCGTCCGCCGGCCACGCCTCAACTTTCAGTGAGGCGAGCGAAATCATCGGCGCGCCGACATCGGCCTCCCCGTTCGAGCGGTCGATCAGGCAGGCGAGCCCCAACACCTCGGCGCCCGTCTCGCGCACCGCGTCTATGCACTCGCGCGCCGAGAGGCCCGTCGAGACGATATCCTCGACCACGACGACCCGCGCGCCCGGTTTCAACGAGAATCCGCGCCGCAACTGGAACTCTCCGTCGACGCGCTCGACGAACATGAAGGGAACGCCCACATGGCGCGCCGTTTCATAGCCGTAAATGATCGCGCCCATCGCCGGAGACACGACATAGTCAATGTCCGATCCGAACGCCTCTTTCGCCTTCTCCGCCAGCGCGCGGCAGAGGCGCTCTGTACGGTCCGGGAACATCGAGACGATCGACTTGTTCAGATAAGTGTCGCTGTGCAGTCCCGAGGACAGCACGAAGTGGCCCTTCTGCAAGGCGCCGGCTTCCTCGAATTCCTTCAGCACGTCAGCCTTGTTCATCGTCACCCGAATCCACTCTCTCCGCCGACAGGACATGAGCGGAGGCCCGCAGTCCGGTCAACATCTGCACCAGTTGCCGCGCGTCCTTCACTTCGACGTCGACGCTAAGCTCGACGAATTCCGGCGAACGGCCTTTGAATTTGATGTTGGTGATCGAAACGCCGTAGCGGGCGATGATCCCCGCCACATCGGACAGCACGCCGACCTCGTTGCGCACAGTGACGGCGACATGGGCGAAGCCGCTGATGTTTTCCGCTTCGCGGCGCCATTTGAGATCGAGCCAGCGCTCCTGCGGCGGGTCTTCGTTCGCCAGCGTGTCGCAGTCGATGGCGTGGACACGGATCGAGCCGTCGTCCTGGCGGATGCCGACAATGCGCTCGCCCGGCAGCGGCGTGCAGCAGGGCGCCATCTTCACCGAAACGCCGGGGGTGAGCCCTTCGATGGCGACGCGCGGGCGGAAGGGTTTCTTGGCGCCGGCGCGAATCTCGCCTTCCGCTTCGTGACTGGCGCCCGGATAAACCGCCTCAACAAGCTGGTTCACCGAAAGGTCCCCGCGCCCTACTTTTGCAAGCACGTCATCGACGGTTTTCTCGCCGAGCCGCGTCAGCGCTGCGCGCACTGCCTACGCTGAAAAATCGAGATGCGCGCCGGTGAACACGCCTTCGGCGATGGAACGGCCCAGCGCGACCTGCTCCGCATACTGCATTTTCTTGATGCGCTTGCGGATCGCCGAACGCGCCCTGCCCGTCACGGCCAGCGTCTCCCACTCGGCTGGCGGCGGCGCGTTCTCCGATTTCAGGATCTGCACCACGTCGCCGTTCTTCAGGGGCGTGCGCAAGGGCCGCTGCGCGCCGTTGATCTTGGCGCCGATGGTCTGGTCGCCGACATCGGTATGGACGGCGTAGGCGAAGTCGACCGCTGTCGAGCCTTTCGGCAGCGCGATCACTCTTCCCTTGGGCGTGAAGCAGAAAACCTGATCCTGAAACAGTTCGAGCTTGGCATAGCGCAGGGCCTCGTCGAGGTCTTCGCCTTGCGCGAACATCTCGACAAGACGGCGCGGGGTTTCATACGGATCGAGCTGGCCGACGATCTCGACGCCGCCGCCGTTCGCCGCTTCCTTGTATTGCCAGTGCGCCGCGACGCCGCGCTCGGCGCTTTCGTGCATTTCGAGCGTTCGGATCTGGATTTCGATGCGCTGGCGGCCGCCGTCGGCGCGCGGGGGGCCGATCACGGCGGTGTGGATCGAACGGTAATTGTTCGGCTTCGGCGCCGATATGTAATCGTCGAATTCCGACGGGATCATCCGCCAGCCGGTGTGAATGACCGCAAGCGCGCGGTAGCAATCCTCCACTGTCTCGACAATGACGCGGAAGGCGTAAATATCGGCGAGTTCGTCGAAGGAGACGTTCTTCGACGACATCTTGCGCCAGATCGAATAGGGCCGCTTTTCGCGGCTATAGACCTCGGCCCTGACGCCCGCATCCTGAAGCCGCTTGCGCAGATGCTGAGAGAGCTCGACGACGCCCGCGACCGTTGTCGCCTGCAAACTGTCGAGACGCTCGCGGATGGAGGCGTAAGCTTGCGGCGAGAGTTCGTGGAACGACAGTTCCTCAAGCTCCTCGCGAAACCGCTGCACGCCGATGCGTCCGGCGAGCGGCGCATAAATTTCCATGGTTTCGAGCGCGATGCGCTGGCGCTTTGCGGGGTCCGAGAAATATTGCAGCGTGCGCATGTTGTGCAGCCGGTCGGCGAGCTTGACGAGCAGGACGCGCACATCGTCGGCCATGGCCATGACGAACTTGCGGAAGTCTTCCGCCTGCTTCGAGGCTTCGCTTTTCAGTTCCAGCTTGGAAAGCTTGGTGACGCCGTCGACCAGCCGCGCGATCTCGTCTCCGAACAGCCGCTTGATATCGTCCACGGTGGTCTCGGTGTCTTCCACCACATCATGGAGAAGCGCGGTCGCGACCGTCGCGGGATCGGCCTTGAGTTCGGTGAGGATGCTTGCGACGGCGAGCGGATGCGTGAAATAGGGATCGCCTGATTTTCGCGTCTGGCCGCCATGGGCCTTCATTGCGAAAACATAGGCGCGGTTCAGGAGGTCTTCGTCCGCTTGCGGATCGTACGCCTTGACCCGGTCGACCAGCTCGTACTGACGGATGAAACCGACCGGATGCGCCGCAGCAGCCGGCGCCGCCACAACCTGAGCATCCGCTGATGAATGAGGCGCCGCCGGCGATCCGCCAGGCGCAGCTTGCGACGTCCCCGCGCGCAGCTTGCGAGGCGCCTCCGGATCAGCCTTGCCCGGGTTTTTCGCATTTGAAGGATCGTCCTTCGTGTCGGGACGGTTGGCGTCGGCCGGCTCGCTGTATCCGTGGGTAGGCTCGGCCATGGCGCCCTAGCGTCGTGTCTCGACCGCTAAAATTCCAACCATCGTGTTCGAGACACAACGCCAGATGTTGGATCCGCCTCCGGCGGGGGCGCTCGCGCGATCAGCCCTTCGGCAGGGATTGCGGCGTAGTCATCCCCGACGCTTTCAGCGCGCGAATGTACTCGTCCTCGCTCATCCTGTCGAATTCGGGGAGGTCGGCCTTCTCGGACGGTGTCTCGCCTTCGGCGGCGTCGTCCGTATCGATCTGTTTTTGCAGCGAGCTGACAAGATCTTCTTCAAGCACCGAGGGCTTGAGCATGCCATCGGCGATCTCGCGCAGCGCTACAACCGGGTTCTTGTCCTTGTCGCGGTCGACGAGGAGCGGCGCGCCGGAGGCGAGAATGCGCGCACGGTGCCCCGCGAGCAGAACCAGCTCAAAGCGGTTGGGAACCTTTTCGACGCAATCTTCGACGGTGACGCGAGCCATGAAATTCTCCTGAAAGTCGGGCGAGCCCGGTCACATATCCCCCGCAGCGGTCGATTTCAACTGTTGCGTTGCAAAAGGGGCGCACTTCTTCGCGGAACGGTCAATCCAGAGGCCGGGCGCCCCGGATCGGGCAATCGGCGAGAAGGGCCTCCACCGACCGGCCGGAGACCGGATGGGTCCAGCCGGGCGCCGCCTCGGCGAGCGGGGCCAGGACAAAGTCCCGCTCATGCGCCCTCGGGTGCGGCAGCTCCAGCGGCGACAAAGCGTCAGGCTTGCGAATTATGCCTTTATAATCAATAATATCGAGGTCCATCGTCCGCGGCCCGTTGGTTTCGCCTTTTCTGCGGCGGCCGAAACCGGCCTCAATGGCCTGCAAGGTCTCCAGCAGCGCGAGGGGGGACAAGCCGGTGGAAATGGCGGCGACAGCGTTCACGAACGCCGGATCGGACGGGTCCGGCCAGGCCGGCGAGGCATAAAGCCGCGACGACGCCGTCACCGCCGACACTCGTCCAAGCGCACCGAGCGCGCTTATAATAATCTTTTCCGGCGATTGGCCGGCGAACGAAAGACTTGACCCAAGCGCAATAAGAATCATGTCTTTAAGTATGTTAGCTGGACCGATGTTCGAACGGATTTCGGACTTTTTGCATAAAGCGAGACGATAATGTCGACTTTTCTGGGACTGCGGCCCGACGAGCGGACCGCGCTCTTCATTGACGGCGCCAATCTCTACAAGGCCGCAAGGAACCTCGGCTTTGACATGGACTACAAGAGCCTTCTGGCGAAAACCCAGGGCGCCTGCAGGCTGGTGCGCGCCTATTACTACACCGCGATCCAGGAAGATAAGTCTCAGGACTACTCCCCGCTCCGTCCCCTTGTCGACTGGCTCGACTATAACGGCTACACGATGGTGACGAAGCTCTCGCGCGAATTCACCGACGCGCAAGGCAAGCGCCGCTTCAAGGGATCCGTCGACATCGAGCTGGTGGTCGACATGCTGACCCTGGCGCCGAAACTCGACCATATCATCCTGTTCACCGGCAATGGCGATTTCCGCCGCGCTATCGAGGCGGCGCAGGCGATGGGCGTGCGCGTCACGGTCGTGTCGACGGTGAAGTCGCAGCCGCCGATGGCGTCTGACGAATTGCGCCGTCAGGCCGACCGCTTCGTCGATCTCAGCGATCTCGGCAATGTCATCGGCCGCGCGGTCGGGGCGCGCAAACCGCGCCCTGCCGATGTCGACGATCCGGAAGACGAATTTGAGGACGACTACGAAGACGATTACGAGGATGTCGACTAGCCGGGCGGCGGCGCCGAAGCCTGAGCCGCCTCGCGACTGTCCGCTCTGCCCCCGCCTCGCCGCTTTCCGCGCCGACAACATCGCCGCGCACCCGGACTGGTACAACGGCCCGGCGCCGTCGTTCGGCGAAGAGGAAGCGCGTCTGCTGATCGTCGGGCTGGCGCCGGGGCTTCAGGGCGCCAACCGCACCGGGCGGCCGTTCACGGGCGATTACGCGGGCGACCTTCTGTATGCGACGCTCAAGAAATTCGGCTTCGCCCGCGGCGAGTATCAGGCGCGGCCCGACGACGGTCTGACGCTCGAAGGCGCGATGATCTCCAACGCCGTGCGCTGCGTCCCGCCGCAGAACAAGCCGACGCCGGCGGAGATCAGGACCTGCCGGCCGTTCCTCGTCGCGCGCATGAACAGTCTTTCCTCCCTGCGCGCAATCGTCTGCCTCGGGCGCATCGCGCACGAGTCAACGCTCGCCGCCATGGGTCTGAAACTGAAGGATTTTCCTTTTGCGCATGGGGCGCGGCATGAGGTAGACAAGGGCCGCCTGGCGATGTTCGACAGTTATCACTGCTCACGCTACAACACGAACACGAGAAGGCTGACCCCTGAAATGTTCGAGGCTGTGTTCGCCGACGTAAGAGACTTTCTGGACGCATGAAAACTGAACCGGCCGGGCCCGCTTGGGAGGGCGGTTTGCGGCGCAAGCGGAGACTGCGATGGCGCGTAACTGGGGCATCCCGCCGAAATCGGGCGACGGCGCGTTCCGGCGCGCCCAGAGCGCCCGCCCTGTCGCCACGCTGAGCGTCACCGCACTGTACGGAATTATCGGCGCGGCGATCGCCGCCATCAGTTTCAACGATGCGCGCGATGTCATCGACAATGTGTTTCACGGCTGGTCGCTGGTCTTCGCCGTGATCGCCGCCGGGACCGGCTGCTGGACCTATGTCTGGGTCGCAAGGCCGCGTTTCGCCGCGCACTTCACCGGCGCGGGCGACGCATTCTCGGACCTTCTGCGATTCTACGCCAAGGCGGCGTTCGCGCTGGTCGGCGTGCTCGGACTCGCCAAGCTGGCGCACTATATCGTCGGCGATCAGGTGGCCGTGCTGCTGCTGTGTCTTGCGGGCGGCGCCGGAGCGGCGGCCGCGTTCCAGACCGTGCTCGCTTTCGTTCCCGACTATCAGGCCGACAAACAGGCGTAAGCTTCAGCCCCTGTCGCGCAGCAATCGCTGTTTTTGCCGAGACCAGTCGCGCTCTTTTTGCGTGTCGCGCTTGTCGGGCGCTTTCTTGCCCAAGGCCAGTCCGAGTTCGAGCTTGGCGATGCCGCGCGCGTTGAAATAAAGCCGCAGCGGCGCGAGCGTGTAGCCCTTGCGTTCCACCGCCTGCTTCAGCTTTTCGATTTCCTTTGCGCGCAGCAGCAGCTTGCGCGGGCGCTTCGGCTCGTGGTTCTCGCGGTTGCCGGCGGAATATTCGGGGATCGTCGCGTTGATGAGGTAGATGCCGTCGCCTTCGGGCGAGGCGTAGCTCTCCGCGATCGTCGCCTTGCCCTCGCGCAGCGCTTTCACCTCCGTGCCTTTCAGCACGAGCCCGACTTCGATGACATCCTCGATGTAATAGTCGAAACGGGCGCGGCGGTTCTCAGAAACGATCTTGCGGCCGTCGTCAGGCTTTTGGGCCATCAGCCTGTAAGCCCGAGATTTTCAAGCGCCTCGCGCAGCTTCTGCCTCACCGGCTCCGGCGGCGCGACGAGCGGCAGACGCAATTCGTCCGACATCAGGCCGAGCAGCGACATGGCGTATTTCGCCGGGCCCGGATTGGTGTCGCGGAAGAGCGCGTCGATCAGGGGCGCGAGCTTGTCCTGAAGCGCGAGCGCGGCGGCGAAGTCGCCCTTGAGGCTGGCGTTCTGCAACTCCGCGCAAAGCGCCGGCGCGATATTGGCGGCGACGCTGATGACGCCGCGGCCGCCCATGGCGTTGAATCCCGCCGCCGTCATGTCTTCGCCGGAAATCTGGATGAAATCGGGTCCGCTTGCGAGGCGCTGCAATGCGACGCGCGCGAGATCGCCGGTCGCATCCTTGACGCCGACAATGCGCGGCAGTTTCGACAAGGTTGCGATCGTCTCAACCGAAAGGTTGGCGACGGTGCGCGCCGGCACGTTGTAAAGAATGATCGGCAGGCGCGTCGCGTCGTTGAGCGCGGAGAAATGCGCGACGAGGCCCGCCTGACTCGGCTTGTTGTAATAGCCGGTGACGGTGAGGAGCGCGTCGGCGCCCGCTTCTTCGGCGAAACGCGCAAGCTCGAGCGCCTCGGCGGTCGCGTTCGACCCCGCGCCGGCGATCACCGGCACGCGCCCCGCCGCCGCCTCGACGCAAAGCTCGATGACCCGTTTATGCTCGGCGTGGCTCAACGTTGCGGATTCGCCCGTCGTGCCCACCGGCACGACGCCGTGCACGCCGGCCTCGATCTGCCGGTTCACGAGCGTTTGGTAGGCGTCCTCGTCGACGGCGCCGTTGCGGAACGGGGTCACCAGCGCAGTGATGCAGCCTTGAATTCTGGTCATTTTTCCGGGCTTCTGCCAAAAGTTTAATGGTCGATACTCCCGATAAGAGGCGTCGGCAAGGCGGCGCGCATTTTGAACGGGGCGCAAATGCGGTAGGCTTGCGGCGGCGAAGGGGACCAACGGGAGTCGAGGATGAACGGGTCGCGTCGATTGCGCGGATGGAGGAGATTTGTTCCCGCGGCGCTGGCCGCGACCGCAATGGCGTTCGCCGCGTCCGGGGCCGGCGCAATCTCGGCGACGCCACGGCTCAAGCCGCCGGCGCCCGGTCCTCAATATGTCTCGTCCCTCGATCTCGCCCGGCTGGAAGCGGTGCGCGAGGCGGTCGATAAGCGTAACTGGACGCTCGCGCGAAACCTCGCCGAGACCGTCTCCGATCCTGTTGCGCAGAGTCTCGCGCAGTGGTTCTATTTTTACGCCGAAGACCCGCTCGTCAGCATTTCCGACGTGGATGCATTTCTTGACGCGCACCCGGACTGGCCGGCCTCGAGCAAAATCCAGCTTCACGCCGAAAAGCGCATGACGGCGAACCTTGCGCCAGAAACGACGCTCGCGTTTTTCGAAACCCGCGACCCAATCAGCGGCGAAGGTTCGCTCGCCCTCGCTCGCGCGCAGTTCGCCGCCGGCAGGCGCGAAGCGGCGGAGCTGCGCCTGCGCGAAGCGTGGGTGCATCAGAGTTTCACCACAAACGACGAACAGCGCCTCATTACGCAATATGGCCGGCTGTTCTCTCCCGAGGATCACGCCGCGCGCGTCGACCGGCTCTTGTGGTCGCGCGAAGTCACGGCCGCCAGACGGCTCTTTCCGAGGCTGACCTCCAGCGAACGGCGCAAAGCCGAGGCGCGCGCGGCGCTTCTCAACGGCGCGGCCAACGGGCCGGAGCTTTACCGGTCGCTCAACGAGGCGGATCGCGCGGACAGCGGCGTGATGCACGCCGCTGTGCGTTATTACCGCCGCAACGATTCCGAACCGATCGCCGTCGCCATCGCCCGCAACGCGCCGAGCGATCCTGCGACCCTCCGCAATCCTTCGCGCTGGTGGGAAGAACGCCAGCTCCTGATGCGCTGGGCGCTGACCGAAGATCAGTACGCGGACGCCTACGCCATGGCGGCGGGTCACGGGCTTGAACCCGGCGGCGCCGATTTCGCCGAAGCGGAATTCAACGCCGGCTGGATCGCGCTCCGCTTCCTCAATGCGCCGGAACGCGCCGAAACGCATTTCTCGGCGCTTGGCGCCAGCGTCGCCTCGCCGATTTCGTTATCCCGCGCCTGGTACTGGCTCGCGCGCGCCGCCGAAGCGCGTGGCGACAAGACCATCGCCGACGCACGCTACGCGCAGGCCGCCGCGCACATCTACACGTACTACGGCCAGCTCGCCGCGGAAAAACTCGGCGGCGCCCTCGCCGCGCAAGGCTTCGCCGCGCCGATCGCGCCGACGCCGGAAGAGAAAGACCGTTTCGCTGCGCGCCCTGCGGTCGCCGCCTTGCGGATTCTCTCCGATCTGAAAGCCGACCAGCCTTTCCTGATCTTCGCCTACAACGCCGACGACCAGCTCGAAACGCCGGGCGAATATGTCGAACTGATGCGCCTCGCCGACCGCCTCGGCGCGACCCATGTGACGGTCAGGGCCGGCAAAGTCGGGATCGGGCGCGGCGCTTTCGCGCCGGAAGTCGCCTATCCGCTGATCGCGGTGCCCGAAGAGGCGATCCGTTTCGTCGAGCCTGAGATCATTCTCGCGCTGATGCGGCAGGAGAGCGAATTCAACCCCCGCGCCTTCTCTCACGCCGGCGCGCGCGGGCTGATGCAGCTTATTCCGTCCACCGCGCAAATCACCGCGCGCAAGGAAAAGCTGCGCTACGACCGCAACGACCTTCTCAACGATCCCTACTACAACATGATCATCGGCTCGGCGCACCTGTCGCATCTTATCGACCGGTTCGACGGATCGCTGCTGATGACGTTCGCCGCCTACAACGCCGGCGCGAGCCGCGTCGACCAGTGGGTCGGGCGCTACGGCGATCCGCGCAGCGAAGGCGTCGATCCTGTCGACTGGATCGAACAGATCCCGTTCTCCGAAACGCGCAACTATGTGCAGCGCCTGATGGAGAATACGCAGGTTTACCGAAGCCGGCTCGCCGACAGGGCCATCGCGGGCAGGCTCGCCGCCGACATTGAGCGCGGCGGCAGGCCCGGACGCGCCGGCCGGCTCGCCGCCATCGGCGACGGCGGCGCCTCGCTGCCGCCGATCCCCGACCGCATCGCGCGCATCGCCGCCAACGGCCCGCACCTTCCCCCGCCAGAGACAGCCGTCGCCGAGACCGCGCCCGCCGCCAATGACGGCGTTCTTGCAGCGCCGCCGAAACCGCCGGAGGCGAAAGAGAAGCGGAGAACCCGCGGCGCGCAGCCGAAAGCCGCTGCGCCGGCGCTTCCTGAAACGCCCGCGCAGGGCGCAGCGCCCGCGGCTTCGTCAAACCCCGTCGCCACAGCCGAGCCCGCAGACGCCGAAGCAACCGGCAATGCGCTCGCCGCAGGGGTGCAGACGCCTGCCGAAGCGCTTGAAGCGGAGGCGTTGGCGCAGCGCGCCGCCGATGAAGCGGAAGCCTCGGGCGCGCCCGCCGGCGACAGCGTTCCGATGCTCGGCGCGCTCACGGAGCCTGAAATGACCGCAGAGGAATGCCGGACCTACCGGGACTACATCGCCGAAACCGACAAGCAGGAAGCTTCCGCCGACGATCTCAACGCCGGCATGCGCGCGGAGCTGGCGAGCGGCGGACCGAACTGCTGATCGAGTGGACTGAGCGGATCATCCGTCTTCGGAAAAAACGCCTGTCTTCACCCCCGCCAGCGTTGCGGCCATCAGCTTTTTCATGAACGGCGCCTGCGGCAGCAGCGGAAACATCGCGTCGCGCACCGCGCCCGCAAGCGCGCTGTCCGACTGAAAGAACGGGGTCAGCCAGCGGCTGGCGAAACCGTAAAAGGCGAGATGCCTGCGGCGCGCCGCCTCGAACCGTTTCGCCGCTTGATCCATCGCCTCCGCATCGCCCAAGTCCGTTTCGGCGAACGCCGCCGCTAACGCCGCCGCGTCGAGCAGGCCCATATTCGCGCCCTGCCCTAGCTGCGGGCTCGAGGCATGCGCTGCGTCGCCGACATGCAGGACGCCCTCTTCGAAAAACCGTTTCACGCTGACTTCCGCATAGCGCGCGAAAGCGAGATCGCCCGCCTCGAACTGCGCAAACCCCGCAGCCGCCTCAGGCCACAGCGCCGCCGTCTCTTCCCGCCATCGCTCGACGCCGGCCGCGCGCCAAGCCTCGAACGCATCGGCCCTGAGGCTCCAGAAATAGGCCGCCCGCCGCGCGCCGCCGAACGGACGCCCGAGGGGCAGGACCCCCGCCATGATCCGCGCGCCGTCGTAGCGCTGTTCGAGCGCGCCGCTTGACCAGTTCTCCAGCGCGCCGACGCCCCAAAGCGCCGCATACGGATAGGTTTCGACCTTGGCCGAAGCAGGACGCAGCGCCGATTGCGCGCCGGCCGCATCGATCGCGAGCCTGTACGGGCCTTCGCGTTCGCCATCTTTGTCTCTGAGAACGATCCCTTCAGGCGTTCGTTCGCTTGCGGCGATCTCGCGGCCGAAGCGTATCTCGGCGCCGGCGCGGACCGCGGCGGCGTAGAGCGCGTCGAACAGGACGGCGCGATGCACGCCCCAGCCGCAGATATCCGGTCCGCGCCACGCATAATCGACGTGGAAAGCGGGACGCCCGGCGCGCGTCTTGCCCTCAAGGCGGAAGATCTTCTCGCTGCGCGCCTCGACCTCGCCGGCGAGACCGAGCGCGCCAAGAACCGCAATCCCCGGCGGCTGAAGCAGCAACCCGGCGCCGACCGGCCTTGGCGCGTCCGCGCGCTCATAAAGCGCGACGGCGCGCCCGGCGCGGGCCAGGAACGCCGCCGAGGCGAGACCCGCGACGCCGCCGCCGATGATCGCTATCTCAGCCGCCGCCATGCGCCCGCCCCGCTCCGCCCTAAAAGCGACGATGGCGCAATCCGCCGCCGGCGCGAAGACAGGCGCAAGGACGCAGGGCCCGCGACTTTTTCAAACAATCCCCGCCGCAAGCCTTGCCATGTGGGTGAAATATCGACATTTTCCCGCCCTCCGGAGAAGGGCCGCGCCCGCCTCCGGCGCATGGAGACGTGGCCGAGTGGCTGAAGGCAACGGTTTGCTAAATCGTCATACCTGGAAACGGGTATCGAGGGTTCGAATCCCTCCGTCTCCGCCAGTTCTGCTCGAATTAGCTGGAACCAGACACACGCGGAGTGCGTGTCGCGCGCTTAGCCCAGAGCGCGTCAGCCGCAGATCTGAGGCTTGAGTTACCCGTGCAGTCTCGGCCGGTGGGTCGAGAGGTATTCGCGGGCGAGGCGCTGGGCCTCGGCGATCTCGTCCGGCGTCATTTCCTTGGACAGCTCGGCGCGATAGGCCCGCGCTTCGAGATTGCCCTGAATGGCGGCGAGGTTGAACCATTTGTGCGCGTTGATCAGATCGAAGGATCCGTCTTCGCTTCCCGTCGAGGCGGCGAGCCCCAGACGATACATTTCTTCCCCGCTCAGGATCGGTTCGGCGGAAACCAGCGTTTCGGCCTGAATCGAAATAGACATGTCGCGACCTCTCATTGCACCCCCCGTCGCGTCAAAGACGCCGGGCTTAACCATGAAGAGGATGTAAGGGCTTAGGCTAACATCGCGTAAACGAAACCCTACCCAATCGTTTACGCGCAATAAGGGTTTTGTTAACCGGCCGAACCCGCCGCTCGCCCATACGTTCCGTACACAGACGCACTTCGCAGCCAATCCGCCGTCATTGCGAAGAACGCGGACGCGCGCATGTCTGGTCGTAAATCGGCCCGTCAGGCTCGATGGCGGCGACGGTCCATTCGGTGCGCCGCCGCTCTCTCGCCAGCGGGCGCGACAGGTTTTCGACCCTTGCGGCCTGCGCCTCGCCAATGCCGGCGAGGAGAGTTTCGGGCGGGGCGGGGCCGAGGTCAAGCGACCAGACGAAAAAGCACGGCGCGCCGCTCGGCGCCTCTGGCGGCGCGTAGGCGGGCAGGCTCCATGCAAGAACGCGCGCCTCAGGAAACAGGCGGCGCAGATTGCCCGCCGTGGTTTCATCGAAACCGACGAGTGTTCCTTCTCCGTCAAACCCGCGCTCTGCAAGCGCATCGCGCAGCGGCTCGAAGGCGACGAAC
>JAVJPA010000200.1:0-3821 GCA_040216495.1 Amphiplicatus sp.
TCCGATCTCGACGATCTCGCCCATGAATTCATGGCCGACCGCCATCGGCACGGGGATCGTCTTCTTCGCCCAGTCGTCCCAGTTATAAATGTGAACGTCGGTGCCGCAGATCGCCGATTTCTTGACTTTCACCAGCACGTCGTTGGGTCCGATGTCGGGCCGGGCGATGTCGGCGAGCCAGATGCCTTCTTCGGGCTTGGCTTTAATGAGGGCTTTCATGACGGATCCTCGTTTGAACGAAGCCTTTCCATACTGACAAGCTGCTGCGGCGTCCACAGGCGGTTCTACGAGGGGTTTTTTGCGAAGGAACTGACCTAAGGCTATTTTAAGATCAGCATTTTATGCCTCTTTTATGCGAGAAAAAGCGATAGCAGGCGAGGCGGAGTGGTTTACGCGGGCGCGCGTAACCCGCTTTTCTCTCGCCGCCATCCTCTCATACTGCGCGGGCGCGATCGCCGCGATAGCGACCGCACGGAACGGATGGGACGCGCTCGGCATTCCTCTAGGCTTCGACTTTCTGGCGTTTCATGGAGCGGCGCGCCTTGCCGTCGACGGGCAGCTCGCAAGCGCTTTTGACCCGCAGGTGTTTACAGCCGCGCTTGAGCAGGAGTTACCTGGTGTCGGATACGGCTATTTCTGGCTTTATCCGCCTACGTTCGCAACCATCCTGCTGCCGTTCGGATTGCTTTCTTATGGAACCGCGTTCTGGGTTTGGACGGCGGCTGGATTATCCGTATACAGTTCATCTGCGTGGGCCGTGACGCGCAACCGCGTTGCGGTGATCGCTTGCCTTGGATTCACGGCTACATGGGTCACTGCCTATCATGGACAGAACTCATTCTTTTCAGCAGCGCTTTTCATTCTCGCCGTGCACTTTCTTTTGGGGCGCAAGGACAGGCTGGCAGGCATAGCTATTGGCCTTCTCGCTTTCAAACCGCATCTTGCGATCCTGTTCCCGTTGGCGCTTGCGGCGAGCGGAAGGTGGCGAGCGTTCGTCTCGGCGGCGGCGACGGCTGTACTCTTTTCACTCGCCTCTATCGCCGTGTTCGGGTGGGGCTATATCGACGCTTTTGTAGAACACGGACAGAGCTTTGCCGCCGCACTGCTGACAACTGAGCGCCATTGGGCCACCATCACCAGCGTGTATGTTTCCGCCTCGCTTGCTGGGCTTCCGCCGCAGCTAGCGTGGACGCTTCATGCCCTCGTTGCGGCGGCCGCCGCTGCGCTAGTGCTGGCGCGTTTCATAGCCAATGGCGCCACTCGAGAAACGCTGGCTTTGCTCACTGCCGCTTCGCTGCTCATTTCGCCTTATGTCATGGACTACGATCTCACTGTGCTTGCAGCGGCAGGCCTCCTTCTTTTCGCGGCGGGTGAACATCCGCGCCACGCTATGAAATGGGAGCAGGCCGCAGCATTTTCTGTAGCAATGATTCCTATTCTTATCGTCGGTCTTGGACGACTTGGCTTGCAGATAGGCTGGCTGGCGCCTGTCATAGTAATTGTCATCGCCGAGACAAGGCTTCGGCGGCTGACGCCTCAGGCGCCTAGAAGCCGTGCGGCTCTCGCCGCGAAATAAGTGATGATTCCGTCGGCGCCGGCGCGGCGGATGGCGAGGAGAGATTCCAGAATCGCTTTTTCTTCGTCGATCCAGCTGTTTTGCGCCGCAGCCATGATCATCGCGTATTCGCCAGACACCTGAAACGCGAAGGTCGGCATGGCGAAGACGTCTTTCACCCGGCGAATGATGTCGAGATAAGCGCCCGCGGGTTTGATCATCACCGAGTCCGCGCCTTCCGCAATGTCCATCGCGACCTCGCGCAGCGCTTCGTCGCTATTCGCCGGGTCCATCTGGTACGTGCGCTTGTCGCCCTTGAGAACGCCGGAGGAGCCGATAGCGTCGCGGTAGGGACCGTAAAAGGCTGAGGCATACTTCGCTGCGTAGGACATGATCTGAGCATTCTTCAGGCCCTCTCGCTCGAAAGCGGTGCGGATCGCGCCGACGCGGCCATCCATCATGTCGGAAGGCGCGATGATGTCATAGCCGGCCTTCGCCTCGACAACAGCCTGGCGAACCAGAAGCTCGACCGTCTCGTCGTTAAGAATTTCGCCGTCTTTCATCAGGCCGTCATGACCGTGATCCGTATAGGGATCGAGCGCCACATCCGCCATGAGCCCTATGTCGGGCACGGCGTCCTTGATCGCCCGCGCCGCGCGGCACATCAGGTTGTCAGGATCCACGGCGAGCCTAGCGTCGGGGGAACGGTCTGGCGCCCCGGTATATGGGAACAGGGCGAGGCAGGGGATGCCGAGGCTTCTGGCCTCCTCTGCGGCGATGACAGCCTGGTCCACCGAGAGGCGCTCGACGCCGGGCATTGAGGAGACAGGCTCGCGCACGTTTCGGCCATCTTTGAGAATGATCGCCCAGATCAGGTCCGAAGGAACGAGGCGCGTTTCGGCCATCAGCCGGCGTGACCAATCGGTAAGCCTTGGCCGCCGCAGGCGGGTCTGGGGATAAGTCTGTCGCGGCGGGTAAGACATCGGCAACCTTTTCTCTCGTAGAAGGCCCTTCAATTCTACACGCACTGTTAGCGCGCTGAATAGAATTTGATTTCAAATTGAACGGCCTAGCTTAACGGCGCTTTAGCGGTTGGCGGCTAGATTACCAATGGGACAAGTGGAGTGAGGCGCAATGGCGGCGTTTGAGGCGGCGAGAAAATCCCCGGTTATCGGGCATGCGGCGAACGGGCCGTCGACCAGCGCAGACCCTCAGGGGATGAAAAGCGCCTATTTGCAGCTTCTGCATCTGGTGGAGCGCCTGCACAGGCAGCTCCTCGATGTCATCAAGGACGAACTTGAACGGCTCGGCCAGACCGATATCAACTCGGTCCAGGCGCTGTTGCTCTACAATATCGGCGACGCGGAACTGACGCCTGGGGAGTTGCGCTCGCGCGGTCACTATCTCGGTTCGAACGTTTCCTACAACCTCAAGCAGCTTATCGACAAAGGCTATATCCGCGACCAGCGCTCGAATGTGGATCGCCGCTCGAAACGGGTGTCGCTGACCCCGACCGGCATTGAAATCCGCACCCGCCTGGCGGCCTTGTTCGATCGTCAGCTAGGCTCGGTGGAGCAGGTAGGCGGCGTCGACATCAACCTTGTCGAAACCACCAACAAGACGCTGCAGCGCCTTGAGCGCTTCTGGGCCGATCAGGTTCGCTTCCGCCTCTAATCCTTCAAGACGCGGTTGAAATAAAAAGGGCGAGCGCGCTGCAAGCGTCTCGCCCTTCTTCGTCGGCAGCCCGACGGCGCAGTTTTTTAGGCGGCCTTGCGGGGCCGTCCGCGCTTCTTTGCAGTCTTGGCCTTGGCTTTAGCCGCGGTCCGGCCGGAGCCTGTGCGGGCCGTGCCCAAGCCGATTTTCTTGGCGAAATCAGAACGACGCTTTGCGTAGTTCGGCGCGACCATCGGATAATCGGCAGGCAAGCCCCATTTGCGGCGATAGTCTTCCGGAGACAGATTATACTGGGTGCGAAGATACCGCTTCAGCATCTTCAGCTTCTTCCCGTCCTCCAGGCAAATGATGTAGTCGGCGCTGATCGATTTCTTCACCGGCGCTGCAGGCTCCTGGCTGCCGGCGCTCGCAGTGCCGCCTTTAGCTAGGGCGCGCACGGCGTCGTGAATTTCCTGTAACAGTCCAGGCAGTTTATCCGCCGTGACGCTGTTGTTGCTCACATAGGCCGCAACAATGTCAGTCGCCAGGTGCAGGGTCTCACCAGCGTCTAACCCGTTCTTCTCGTCCGTCATTAACTAGCGCTCCTTTTAAA
>JAVJPA010000201.1:0-17779 GCA_040216495.1 Amphiplicatus sp.
ATCGACCGCGTCAGGCTCGGCTACGTGGTCGATTTTTTCGACTTTTCAGGGCTCTACTTTCCGTTTGTGTTCAACGTCGCGGATATCTGTATCGACATCGGCATCGGCTTCCTGCTGCTCGACGCCTTCCTGACCCGCGACAAGGCCCCGAAATCGCCGAAGATATAAGGTAACAGACTTTTTGCCATGTCGGCGCGGCTTCGATATAGTCCGCCGCAGGGGCGCTGGGAGTGGAATTTAAGCTATGAAAATCAAGGCGTTTGTTTCAGTCGCGCTGGCGCTGTCCGCCGTCGTCGGCCTTGCCGGCTGCTCGGCGCTCGGGGGCAAAAAGAATCCGCCCGACGAATTCGCCATCGCGACGAAGGCCCCGCTGGTGGTCCCGCCGGACTATTCGCTGCGCCCGCCGCGGCCCGGCGAGAGCCGTCCGCAGGAACTGTCCGCCTCCGATCGCGCCCAGCGCGTCCTCATGGGCGATACGAGCGCGACGCCGCCGACGCCGGGCGAGCAGTATCTGCTGCGGAAGGCTAACGCCCTCTCGGCCGACGCCAGCATCCGCACCGTGCTCGCGGCTGAAAATGGCGGCCGCGCCGAAAAAGACCGCAGCTTCGCCAACCAGCTCATGTTCTGGAACTTCATCGACGGCAAGGTCGACGACACGGCGGCGCCCCTGAAGGTCGACAACCCGGAAGAATGGTTCGCCGCGCGCGAAGCCGCGATCAAGTCGGTGACCGGCGAAGAGGGCAAGGTCGTCATCAAGAAGGACGAGAAGACGCTCGGTCTGCCGGGGGTTTTCTAGGAGTTGGGTTTTAGGTTTTAGGATTTTGTTCCGGCGTCCCTGCGATGCCGTCTAACCCCTAACACCTAAACCCTCTAAACTCCGGCCATGCCGAATCGTCCTCAGACCGTCGAGCCGCTCCCCTCGCGCATCCGTCGCCTGCCTATCGAGGCGGTGAACCGCATCGCTGCGGGCGAGGTGATCGAACGGCCCGCCGCGGCGGTTAAAGAGCTGGTCGAGAACAGTCTCGACGCGGGCGCGACGCGCATCGACATCGAGATTATCGACGGCGGCAAGGCCGGCATCGTCGTTACGGACAATGGCGGCGGCATGTCGGCGGAGGAGCTTCTCCTCGCCGTCGAGCGCCACGCCACCTCGAAGCTCGCCCCGTCCGAGAGCGGCGACTACGATCTCATGAACATCGCCACCATGGGCTTTCGCGGCGAGGCGCTGCCCTCGATCGGCGCGGTCGCGCGGCTCGACATTGCGACGCGCCGGCCGGGCGGCGAGGCGCATCGTCTCTCCGTACACGGCGGAAAGCTCGACGGGCCGGCGCCGGCGTCTTTCGGCGGCCACGGAACCCGCATCGAGGCGCGCGATCTTTTCTACGCGACGCCGGCGCGGCTTAAATTCCTGAAATCCGAACGCGCCGAAACGGGCGCCGTCGCCGACACGGTGCGCCGCCTCGCCATGGCGTTTCCGATCGTCGCGTTCACGCTTGTCTCCAACGGGCGCAAGCTCTTCGCGCTCGCCGCCGAGGCGGACAGCGAAGAAGGGCGGCTGAAGCGCCTCGGCGCGGTCATGGGAAGCGACTTCGAGGACAATGCGCTCGCCATCGACGCCGAGCGCGACGGCGTGCGCCTGACGGGCTTTGCGGGCCTGCCGACCTATAATCGCGGCCTCGCCGACAAGCAGTTCCTGTTCGTCAACGGCCGCCCCGTGCGCGACAAGCTGATCGTCGGCGCGGTCCGCGGCGCCTATGCGGACTTTCTCGCCCGCGACCGCCACCCGGCGGTGGCGTTGTTTCTCGAAACGCCGCCCGAGCTTGTCGATGTCAACGTCCATCCAGCGAAGACGGAAGTGCGGTTCCGCGACGCCGCATCCGTGCGCGGTCTCATCGTCGGCGCGCTGCGGCATGCGCTGGCCGAAGCCGGGCACCGCGCCGCGACGACGACCGGCGCTTTCGCGCTCTCTCGCATACGGCCCGGCGGCGTCAACGGCTCCTATGGCGATTATCGCCCTATCCGTCCCGGCGTCGCGCCCGAGCTTTCCGCCAACCCGTTCGCACCGTACACGGAAGAACAAAACGGCCTGGCGGATCATGCCGCATCGGGGTTTGAAGGAACCGGCGCGCCGAGCGCCCGCGCCGAGGCGCCGCGCGCGGAAGACCGCGGCGCGTTTCCGCTCGGCGCCGCGCGCGCGCAACTGCACGAGACCTATATCGTCGCCCAGACGGAAGACGGGCTCGTCATTGTCGACCAGCACGCGGCGCACGAGCGGCTTGTTTATGAGCGCATGAAGGAAGCGCTCGCCACAGGCGGCGTCGCGCGGCAGGCGCTGCTGATTCCCGAAATCGTCGAACTTGAGAGCGACGAGGCCGAGCGCGTCGCGTCGCGCGCCGAGGAATTCGCTGAGCTCGGCCTTGTGCTCGAACGCTTCGGCGAAGACGCCGTCATCGTGCGCGAAACGCCTGCGCTGCTCGGCAACCCCGACATCGGCGCCCTGGTTAAAAAACTTGCTGACGATCTTTCCGAGATCGGCGACGGACTCGCCCTGAAAGAACGCCTTGAAGAGGTCTGCGGCTCCATGGCCTGCCGCGGATCGGTCAGGGCCGGGCGCCGGCTCAACGGCGAAGAGATGAACGCGCTGTTGCGCCAGATGGAGGCGACGCCCCATTCCGGCCAGTGCAACCACGGGCGGCCCACCTATGTGGAGCTGAAGCTCGCGGACATCGAGCGGCTGTTCGGGCGAAGATAGGCGCGGAGCGCGTGGGGAGGCGGCCCATCCTGCTTCCCGCCCTTCTTTCTTTCCGGCATAGTCGGTCTCTGCAAGGAGAGAGGCGCGATGTCGAAACCTGCATTCACCCCGCTTGCCGATCTCGGCGATTTCATCGATCTGCCCACGGAGGAAATGGCGGCGCGGTCGAAGGCGTTTCTTGCGGAAATAAAGCGACGTCACACGGTGCGCGACTTCTCGCCGGATCCTGTGCCGCGCGAGATCGTCGAAGCGTGCATCGCCGCGGCGGGGACGGCGCCCTCGGGCGCCAATCATCAGCCCTGGCACTTCGCCCTGATCGGCGACGCGGCTATCAAGCGCCAGTTGCGCGAAGCGGCCGAGGAGGAAGAGCGCGCCTTTTACGCCGGCAAGGCGTCCGAGGAATGGCTCGAGGCGCTCGCTCCGCTCGGCACCGACGACGTGAAACCTTATCTCGAAATCGCGCCGTGGCTGATCGCCGTCTTCGCGCAGAGGCGCGGCGGGCCGGAGGCGGGCGACGACCGCAAGAACTACTATATCAACGAAAGCGTCGGCATCGCGGTCGGGTTCCTGCTGGCGGCGCTGCATCATGCGGGCCTTGCGACACTCACCCATACGCCGAACCCCATGAATTTCCTCAACGAGACGCTTCGCCGTCCGCCTACGGAAAAACCCTACATGCTGATCGTCGCCGGCAAGCCCGCGCCGGGCGCGCTCATTCCGGACCACGCGCTGAGAAAGAAGCCGCTGGGGGACATTATGACCGTCTTCTGATCGCCGGCTTTTGATCCGCGCCGGCGCCAGTTCCTTGCGCCGCCGCACTGTCGCCACGCTCGCGCCCCATTCGCTCCGATCCATGAGCGACGCGAACGGAAATCGACGGAAAAGTTACGCCGGCGCGTTATTGTTGAGCCGGTCTGCGCCTGGCGGGAGGCGCGCTCCGGCGGTTTCATTGGGGAAAGCGACAGCGATGGCGAACCTTAACAAACTCCTTAAATCCCGCAGGGTCCTGATCGGGCTGGCCGCCCTTGTCGTCGCCGGCGTCGGCGGGGCGATGTGGCTGAACCGCGAGAAGCCGCCCGAATACCAGACCGCCGAAGTCCGGCGCGGCGATCTCGAAGTGTCGATCTCCGCCGCCGGCAAGGTGCAGCCGAAAGACTATGTGGATGTAGGCGCGCAGGTCTCCGGCCAGCTTGAGGATTTTCTTGTCGAAGTCGGCGACCGGGTCGAGAAGGGCCAGTTGCTCGCCGAGATCGACGAGACGCTCGCCGCCGCCAAGGTCGAGGCCGACCGCGCCTCGCTGCGCGAGCTTGAAGCCTCCTATTCGCAGCAGGAAGCGACGCTCGAACTCTCCCGCGCCAACGCGGCGCGCGCCGACATGCTCTACAAGGCCGACGCCATCTCGCAGGCCGAACATCAGGCCGCCACCGCGGATCTGAAAATCGCCATCGCGCGGCTCGACCAGTTGAAAGCGCAGATCGCGCGCCAGAACTCGACGCTCGAAGCGGACCTTGCGAGTTTGAGCTACACGAAAATCTATGCGCCGATGTCGGGCACGGTCGTGTCGCAGACCGCGGTCGAAGGCCAGACGCTCAACGCCAACCAGACGACGCCGACCATCCTGCGCATCGCCGATCTGTCGGTGATGACCGTCGAGGCGGATGTGTCGGAGGCGGATGTTCTCCGCGTCAAGGCCGGGCAGGAAACGTATTTCACGACGCTCGGCTCGGCGACGCAGAAATGGAAATCGACGGTGCGGCAGGTTCTGCCGCAGCCGGAAGTCCTGAACGACGTCGTGCTCTACAAGGTGCTGCTCGATGTGGAGAACCCGGAAGAACTCCTGAAACCCGAAATGACGGCGCAGGTGTTCTTCGTGACGGGCCGCGCCGAGGATGCGGTGCTGGCGCCCATGGCGGCGCTGATGGAGAGGCCCGAGCGCGGCCGCAGAGGCGAAGGACAGGGCGAACGCCGGCGCGAGCGTCCGCAAGGCGGCGAGGCTGTCGCGTCGTCCGAAGACGGCGCGCGGGGCTCGCTGATGGCGGCGCGCGCGGCGGAAGGCGGGCGCGGGGAAGGACGCGGCGGCGAAGCCTTCGCCGCCCAGCGCGAAGCCATGCGCGCGGCGCGCGAGGAGCACCCGGATGCGCAGATGAAAATGGTGCGGGTGCTGACGGGAAAGACGGTGACGATCCGTCCTGTGCTGGTCGGGCTGACGACGCGCGCCGATGCGGAAATTCTCTTTGGTCTTGAACCTGGCGAAACGGTTGTGACGGGGGTCACCGGCAAGGCGCCCGTGATCCGCCCCAACCAGCAGCAGCGCGGTCCTGGCGGCGCTGGCGGGTTCAGGAGAATCGGATAGTGACGGCGCTGCTCGATCTTCATGACGTGCGCCGCTATTACGGCGCCGGCGACACCGAGGTGCGCGCCCTCGACGGCGTCTCGCTGTCGATCGAGGCGGGCGAGTTCGTCGCCATTGTCGGACAGTCCGGGTCCGGAAAATCCACGCTGATGAACATTCTCGGCTGTCTCGACCGGCCGACGGGCGGCGTCTACAAGGTGCGCGGAGTCGATGTGGCGGGCCTCGACGCGGACGCGCTCGCCGCGCTTCGCCGCGACACGTTTGGCTTCGTGTTTCAGCGCTACAATCTTCTCGCCACGGCGACCGCGCTCGAAAATGTGGAGATTCCGGCGATCTATGCGGGCCTGCCGCTAGAGGCGCGCGCGGCGCGGGCCGGCGAATTGCTCGCCAAGCTCGGCCTTGGCGACCGCACCAGCCATCGCCCCGGCGAGCTTTCCGGCGGCCAGCAGCAGCGCGTCTCCATCGCGCGCGCGCTGATGAACGACGCGGAAGTGATCCTCGCCGATGAGCCGACCGGCGCGCTCGATTCCGGCTCCAGCGCCGAACTTCTTACGCTGCTTGAGGAAATGCACGCGGGCGGGCGCACCATCATTCTCATCACCCACGATCACGACGTCGCCGCGCGCGCCCACCGCACCATCGAGATCAAGGACGGCAGGATCGTTTCAGACTCGGGCGTGCGCAAAGCGGACATCGGGCGCGAGCCCTACAAGCATCACGGCCATGCGCCGACTGCGCTGACGCAGGTTTCGGAATCGGTGAAGATGGCGCTGCGCTCCCTGCGCGCCAATCTGTTCCGCACCGCGCTCACGCTGCTCGGCGTCATCATCGGCGTAGCGGCGGTCGTCGCCATGCTGGCGATCGGCGAGGGCAGTTCGAAACAGGTCGTCGCCTCCATCGAGACGATGGGCTCGAACCTTCTCTTCGTGCGTCCCGGCGCGCCCGGCACGCGCATGCGCGGCTCGGCCATCGCGACGCTGACGATTGAAGACGCAAACGCCGTCGCTGAACTCGGCAACATCATCGCGGCGGTTCCCGAGCGCGAGGGCCGCGAGACTCTCCGCGTCGGCAGCCTCGATTATTCGACCCGCGTCTCCGGCGTTTCCGCCGACTGGCCTAAGGCGCAGAAATGGGAGATGAGCAAGGGCGCGTTCTTCACCGCCGAGGACCAGCGCCGCTACGCGACGACCGTGGTGCTCGGCGAGACGGTCGCATCGAACCTTTTTCCGAACGGCGAGAATCCCGTCGGCGATTACGTTTTCATCGGCGGCGCGCCGTTCGAGGTGGCGGGCGTGCTCTCAGCGCGCGGCGCGACGGCATGGGGGCAGGACATGGACGATGTCGCGCTCGTCCCCATCACCACCGGCATGATGCGCCTCTTCGGCCAGCAATATCTCTCCTCGATCACCATCGCCGTCGACGACACCAGACGCATTAACGAGACGGAAGAGGAGGCGCGCGAGCTCCTGCTCGCCCGTCACGGTACGGAGGATTTCCAGCTTCGCAACACCGCCTCGCTGCTCGAATCCGTGCAGGAGACCCAGAAAGCGTTCTCGCTGCTGCTCGGGTCGGTCGCGGCGATCTCGCTTCTCGTCGGCGGCATCGGCGTGATGAACATCATGCTCGTCTCGGTGACGGAGCGGACGCGCGAGATCGGCGTCCGCATGGCGACCGGCGCGCGCCGGTCCGACATCATGGTGCAGTTCAACACCGAAGCGCTCGTCGTCGGCGGGCTCGGCGGCGTTCTCGGCGTCCTGATCGGGCTCGGCGTGTCGCTGGGGCTCGGCGGCACGGGCATGTCCATCGCCATCACGCCCGAGCCCGCGATCCTCGCCTTCAGTTGCGCTCTCGCGACAGGTCTCGTCTTCGGCTACCTGCCGGCGCGCAAGGCCGCGCGCATGGACCCGGTCGCCGCGCTGGCGTCGGAATAGGGAACGTACAATGCGCTTCAAAAACGCTCTCTTCGCCGCCGCCGCGCTCTCGCTTGCGGCCTGCGCCAGCGTGACGCCGCCGGTCGCGGAGATCACGGCGCTGCCTTCGTCGTTCGAGTACGCCGATCCGTCGATCGAGGGCGCGGTTCCTGAGAAGGAATGGTGGCGCGCCTTCGGCGATCCGTCGCTCGATGCGCTCATCGCCGACGCGCTCGCCGCCAACCAGGACATCGCCGGCGGCCTCGCGCGAGTGCGCCAGGCGCGCGCCTCGGTGAGAAGCGCCAACGCCTCGCTCTTCCCGTCAATCAGCGGCGGGCTCTCGACCGGCGCCGACAGCGCGGACGATTTCTCAAGCTGGTCGAGCTCGGGCCGCGCCTCGGCTTCCTACCAGCTCGACCTCTTCGGCCAGAACCGCGCCAGCCGCAAAGGCGCGCGCGCGAGCTACGACGCGGCGCAGTTCAACCAGCGCGCTCTCGAACTGACCGTCGAGGCTGACGTCGCCTTCACCTATTTCTCCATCATCGCGCTGCGCGAGCGCTTGCAGGTGGCGCGGGACAATCTCGACATTTCCGAGCGCATCTACGGCATCGTCGAGACGCGCTACAGAGCGGGCGACGTGTCCGGCTTCGACATGGCGAGCCAGGAGGCGTCCATCGCCAATGCGCGCGCGCGCATCCCCTCGCTCGAACAGCAGCTCATCAGCCTTGAGACCGCGCTCGCGGTTCTGCTCGGGCGCGTGCCCGAAGGCTACCGCGCGCCGGCGGGGGACGCGCTGGCGCTGACGCCGCCTTCGATCGACATCGGTCTGCCCTCGGAGCTTCTCTTGCGCCGCCCGGACCTGCTAGCGGCGGAAGCGGGATTGCGCGGCGCGGACGCGGATGTCGCCGCCGCGCGCGCCGCCTTCTTCCCGTCGATCGATCTTTCGGCGGGTCTCGCCGCGGCGAGCCTCACGGGCGGCGCGGACCTCATCGGCTCGCTCGCGGGCTCGCTCTCGCAGACGGTCTTTTCCGGCGGCAGGCTGGAAGCCGGCCTCGCCGGCGCCAAAGCCGGCGCGGACGCGCAGATCGCCGCCTACCGTCAGGCGACGCTCAACGCGCTCCGCGACGTGGAGACGGGCCTCGTCTCCCTCGACACCGCGGAGCAGCGCGAAGAGCAGCTCCGCATCGCCCGCGACGCCTCCCAGCGCTCGCTGACGCTGGCCGAAATCCGCTACCGTTCGGGCGCGGACGATCTCACAAGCCTTCTCAACGCGCAGGCGACATTCTTCAACGCGTCCGACAGCCTCGTGCAGGCGCGCCTCGACCGCCTCACAGCGGCGACGGATCTGTTCGTCGCAGTCGGCGGGGGATGGGGCGGGGAGTCGTAGGGCGGGCTTCAGCCCGCCGCTTCCTGTCACTCCATTGTGACGCCGCGAGGCGCCCTCCTGCGTTAAAAGCCGGGCGCCCCCATCGCTTCGACGACAAGGAGACGCATCATGGCCAAACGCGACGCCGTATTCCCCGCCCGCCCTCACGCGTTGTACGAAGCGCACCGTTATTCCCCGGCGATCCGCGCGAACGGCTTCCTGTTCGTTTCGGGCCAGGTCGGCGCGCGCGAGGACGGCACGCCCGAACCCGATCTCGCCGCGCAGGCGCGCCTCGCCTTCAAGAACCTGAACGAGATCCTCGCCGCCGCCGGCTGCGCGTTCGAGGACGTGGTCGACGTCACCTTGCTCATGACCGACCCCGAAAAGACCTTCGAGACCGTCTTGCCGGTGCTGGGAGAATTCTGGGGCGAGCCCCCGTATCCGGCGCTCACTGGCGTCGGGGTGACATGGCTCGCGGGGTTCTCGTTCGAGTTAAAGGTTGTTGTGAAGCTGCCGGGGTAGGGCGGGCTTCAGTCCGCCCTACAGCGCTGGCAAAACAAAGGTCTATTACTTTATACTGTTGATTATATTATGCAGCGCGAGTTTTGTCACAAATGCTGCGTTCTCCGAAAGTTGACAAGATTTGAAAAAAGCTCAGCCCATACTCTGCGCGGGTTTCTCGAACGTCAGCTATAATGATGAGGTGTTTGATCTCGGGCACGGGATCAGCCTACGATCAGTATACGCACATCTTTTTGCCGCTCAGATGATTGCATTCGCCAAGGCAAGCCCCGGTAAAGCGCATCCTGCGCCATGGCGTGCCGCTCGAGGGGGGTTCAACTATGACATTGAAGTTGAAATTGCTGTTCCTGCGACTAAGAAACTGCCGGGTGCCTTAACTCCAGAGGATACCGTATGGCTCATTGCCGCACTATTGAGGCTGGCCAACTACCCTTATCTAATAGTGCCGGTATTTTCTGATCATGCTTTCGATGAAGCAGCCACCTCTTCGCAGCAGCCGTTGCTTCGACCCTTTGAAACCCAACCCCGCATTCTTAGCGCGCGCGCCGCAACCGAAGGTGTAATCACATTAGGTGATCTGGAGTGGGTGAAATCTGTATGGCCACGTACAGCGGAATTACTCGACAGGAATATTTCTTTCAATATGGCCCTAAGAGCTGCAGACGCTTGCACTGTCCGTGGGAGGTCCGCATCTGCTTTACTTATGGCTTGGGGAGCGCTTGAAGAACTATTCGCGCCAGCACCGGCCGAATTGAGATTTCGAGTTTCCGCCTATATTGCATCATACCTAGAGCCAATTGGCCCGAAGAGACTTGCGTTGTTCAAATCTCTCGCCTCGCTCTACAATGAACGATCCAAAGCCGCTCACTCAGTGGGAGAGACCGAGACGGGAGTTCTACTGCAAACTTTCGTCATCCTTCGCAATGCGCTTGTTCGAATCATCGACGAAGGCGTCGTCCCAACGCAAGCTGACATTGAGAAGCTGTTGTTTTGTGGTGATGGCAATTGAGTCTTTACAACCTCATTGATCAGGGGGAACGTGAAGAGCAGAAGTACAATATCTGCCGCGCTGCTACTCACCTTCGCAGGTGCGATTGCGCCTTATCACTGTGTCGCTGATCGATAGATTGCCCCTACCCCTGCGCCACCTTCTCCGCGATCGCGTTCACCCTTCTCGTCGCCGCGTCGATGACGCGGCTGGCGCCGCCGATGGTTTCGGCGTCGAGGGGATCGGCGCCGTTTTCCATGTCGGAGAGGCGGCGGCGGGTTTCGAAGAGTTCGTCGCAGACCGTCAGCGCCGCGAGGAGGAAGAGGCGCGGGTCGCTGATCTGGCCCAGTTCGGCTGAAAGCTTCGACACGTGGCGATCATAATATCCTGCCAATTGTTGCAGGCGCTGCTCCTGCCCGTCGTCGCAGGTGATCTTGTAGATGCGCCCGTTCACGGTGACTTCGACCTGCGCCATCTCGCTACTCCTTCGAGGGTCCGGTTTCGGCGATGAGGGCTTTGAGGTCCGCGATGGCGGCCGCGAGCCCCTCCGAGGCGTCGCCCGCATGGGTGCGCGCGGCGCGGGCCTGGCGGCGCGCGGCGTCTGAAAAATCGCCATGCGCGGCGAGGTCGGCGAGGCGTTCGTCGAGCCTCGATTCGAGCGCGTCGAGCGCGCCGGCGAGACCCTGAACAGCGTTTTCGAGAGCCGACATGGGCGCCTCCGATTCTTGGCTTGGGTTGAAGAGGCACTGTGGCGAGCGGCGGGCGTCCTGTCCAGAATGGGACGCCTTACGGATTGGCGAGCGCTTCGGGCGCAACAAAATCGGCGTTCTGCGCCTTTCGGCTCCCTTGACCCCCCTTGTCCCGCTTGGCATGTAGCGCCGCATGCGCGCGTCTTGCATTGCGCGCCATGCGCGCGGGGCGCTCATCCCGTCATACCCGAGGGTTTTCCCATGGCCGACTCCGCCCATGAAGGGGCGCACGCCGACGCCGTTTCCCATGCGAGCATGGCGAACGCCATTCGCGCCCTCGCCATGGACGCAGTCGAGCGCGCCAAGTCCGGCCATCCGGGGATGCCCATGGGCATGGCGGACGCGGCGACGGTGCTTTTCACGCGGTTCCTGAAATTCGACGCCGCCGCGCCCGACTGGGCCGACCGCGACCGCTTCGTGCTCTCGGCGGGCCACGGCTCGATGCTGGTCTACGCGCTCGCCTATCTCCTCGGCTATGAGGGGATGGATATCGAGGCGATCAAGAATTTCCGCCAGCTCGGGAGCAAGACCGCCGGCCACCCGGAATACGGCCACGCGCCCATGATCGAGACGACGACCGGCCCGCTCGGGCAGGGGCTCGGCAACGCGGTCGGCATGGCGATCGCGGAGGCGCATCTCGCCGCGCGCTTCGGCGCCGGGCTCGTCGATCACTATACTTACGTCATCGCCGGCGACGGCTGCCTGATGGAAGGGATTTCGCAGGAGGCGATCGCCCTCGCCGGGCACCTGAAGCTCCGTAAGCTGATCGTTCTGTGGGACGATAACGGCATCTCCATCGACGGGCCGGTGTCGCTCTCGGATTCGACCGACCAGCTCGCGCGATTCGCAGCCTCGGGGTGGGCGGCGGAGCGCGTCGACGGCCACGACGCCGAAGCGGTGGCGCGCGCCATCGAGAAGGCCAAGCAATCCGACCGCCCGAGCCTCATCGCCTGCAAGACGGTCATCGGCCGCGGGGCCCCGAAGAAAGCCGGCACCGCGTCGAGCCACGGCTCGCCCCTCGGCGCGGAAGAAATCGAAGGCGCGAGGAAAGCCCTCGGCTGGCCGCACGCGCCGTTTGAAATTCCGGCTGACGTGCTCGAAGCCTGGCGCGCGCACGGCCGCCGCGCCCGCAACACTCGCCAGCAATGGCGCGCGCGCGTTCAGAAGGCGGAGCTGAAGGACTCGTTCGAGCGCGCGCTAGAAGGCGATTACGATAAGGCGCTCGGCCAGGCGATCCTCGATTACAAGAAGGCGCTCGCGAGCGAGCCGCCGACGGTCGCCACGCGCAAGGCGTCGGAGATGGCGCTTGAAGTCGTGAATAAAGCGATCCCCGAAACGCTCGGCGGATCGGCGGACCTGACCGGTTCGAACAATACGAAAACCAAAGGGCAGGAGCCGCTGACGGCGGAGAACTACGCCGGGCGCTATCTCTATTACGGCATCCGCGAGCACGGCATGGCGGCGGCCATGAACGGCATGGCGCTGCATGGCGGCGTCGTTCCCTATGGCGGCACGTTCCTCGTCTTCACCGACTATTGCCGCCCGTCGATCCGGCTTGCGGCGCTGATGGGCCTTCGCGTCGTCTATGTGATGACCCACGATTCCATCGGCCTCGGCGAGTACGGCCCAACGCACAAGCCGGTCGAGCATCTCGCCGCGCTCCGCGCCATTCCTAACCTTCTCGTCTTCCGCCCGGCGGACGCGATCGAGACGGCGGAGTGCTGGGAGATCGCCCTGAAAGAAAAGGCGCGCCCGAGCGTCCTCGCTCTAACGCGCCAGAACCTGAAGCCCGCGCGCACGGCGCATACGGACGAAAACCTTTGCGCCAAGGGCGCCTATATCGCCGCCGACGCGCCGGACCCGGACGTGGTGCTGATCGCCACCGGCTCCGAGGTTGAAATCGCGCTCGCCGCGCAAGCCGATCTCGCCTGCCAGAAAATCAAGGCCCGCGTCGTCTCCGCGCCGTCGCTGGAGCTTTTCGCGGCGCAGCCGAAAAAGTACCGCCAGAAAATTCTCGGCAAGGCGCCGCGCATCGCCATCGAAGCGGCGATCCGGCAGGGCTGGGACGGCGTCTTGCGCCACAAGGACGCGTTCGTCGGCATGACCGGCTTCGGCGCCTCGGCACCGGCCCCGGCGCTCTACGAACATTTCGGAATCACCCCGGAAGCGGTCGTCAAAACCGCCAAGGACCTAATCGGGTAGGAGAAGACCATGACGCTTAAAGTCGGCATCAACGGGTTCGGACGGATCGGGCGGCTGACGCTGCGCTCGATGATCGAGAGCGGCCGCAAGGACATCGAGGTCGTCGCCGTCAACGACCTCGGCCCTGTCGAGACCAACGCCCACCTCCTGCAATACGATTCCGTGCACGGACGCTTCCCGCAGGACGTGAAAGTCAAGGGCGACACGATCGACGCCGGCCACGGCCCGATCAAGGTCTTCGCCGAGCGCGACCCGGCGAAACTCCCGTGGAAAGACGTCGGCGCCGACATCGTGTTCGAATGCACCGGCCTCTTCACCGACAAGGCGAAAGCGGCGCTGCATCTTCAGGGCGGCGCCAAGCGCGTCCTCATTTCCGCCCCGTCGGGCGACGCCGACAGGATGGTCGTCTTCAAGGTCAATCACGACAAGCTGACGAAAGACGACGTCATCGTCTCCAACGGCTCGTGCACGACGAACTGCCTCGCGCCGGTCGCCAAGGTTCTCAATGACGCGATCGGCATCGAGCGCGGCTACATGACGACGATCCATTCCTACACCGGCGACCAGCCGACCCTCGATACGATGCACAAGGATCTTTACCGCGCCCGCGCCGCAGCGATGTCGATGATCCCGACATCGACCGGCGCCGCGAAAGCCCTCGGCCTCGTCCTGCCGGAATTGAAAGGCAAGCTCGACGGCTCTTCGATCCGCGTGCCGACGCCGAACGTCTCGGTGGTCGATCTCGTCTTCGTGCCGGGCCGCGCGACGAGCGTCGAAGAGATCAACAACGCCATCATCGAAGCGGCGGACGGCCGCATGAAAGGCGTGCTCGCCTACACGAACAAGCCGCTGGTTTCGTCCGACTTCAACCACGATCCGCATTCCTCGACCTTCGCGCTGGCGCAGACGCAGATCGTCGACGGCGGCCTCGTGCGCATCCTCACCTGGTACGACAATGAGTGGGGCTTCTCGACGCGCATGAGCGATATTGCGATCGAGATGGCGCAGTTCCTCTAGGGCGCGCAAGGAACCGCGGAGGGGAGGAACGTGTTCGCAATGATCAGCCTTCGAAGGAACGGGAAGATGATCGCGAACCGTCTAAACCAGCTGCGTTTCCTGCCGCTTCTCGGCGCGGCTGCGCTGCTCGCCGCCTGCGGCGACGATGACGCTGTCACCTACGGCGCGCCGGTCGAGCCGACCGTCGAGCCCGCCGCGCCAGCGGAGGAAACAGCGCCGATGGTTCCGGCTGAAGCGCCCGTCTATGTGGGCGTGTGGGCGGCGAAGCCCGAATGGTGCGCCAACGCGCCGGGCTCGGGCGAAGAGGCGCCCATCGCCATCACCGAAGCGGAATTTCTCGGCTATGAAAACCGCTGCCTGATCGGCGACGGGCAGGAAGGCACCGAAGGCGGCTACCAGATCGCGCTTTCATGCCAGGCCGAAGGCGTCGAATATCAGGAAGTCGTCGAAGTGGATGTGGACGGCGAGACGCTGCGCCTGAAGCGAGAGGGCGTGGACGAAACCGTCTTCGTGCGCTGCCCCGACGAAGGCGCCGCGCCGGAAACCGAGCAAGAGGAATAGCAATGCCCGCCTACCGCACCATCGACGATCTCGACGTTCAGGGAAAACGCGTTCTCGTCCGCGTCGATTTCAACGTGCCGATGAAGGCGGGCAAGGTGACGGACGCGACGCGCATCGAGCGCGCGCTGCCTGCGATCACCGAGCTTTGCGCCAAGGGCGCGAAAGTGATTCTGCTCTCGCATTTCGGCCGCCCCGAGGGCGGTCCGAACCCGGACTTTTCGCTTAAGCCCGTCGCCGAACAGCTCGCCGTCCTTTCCGGCAAGCCCGTCGCTTTCGCCGCCGACTGCATCGGCGACAAGGCGAAGAAGGTCGTCGACGCGATGGCGATCGGCGATGTCGCCGTGCTTGAAAACACCAGGTTTCATCCCGGCGAGGAAAAGAACGATCCCGAGTTCGCGCGCCAGCTCGCCGCGAATGGCGACATCTATGTCAACGACGCCTTCTCAGCCGCGCACCGCGCCCACGCCTCGACGGAAGGGATCGCGCATCTCCTTCCCGCAGCCGCAGGCCGCGCCATGGAGCGCGAGCTTAATTATCTCGCCTCGGCGCTTTCCAATCCGGTGCGTCCGATGATGGCGGTGGTCGGCGGGGCGAAAGTCTCGACCAAGATCGACCTTCTTTTGAATCTTGTTTCGAAAGCGAACATCCTCGTCGTCGGCGGCGGCATGGCCAACACCTTCATGTTCGCGAAAGGCCAGCTCGTCGGCAAATCCCTGTGCGAGCCGTCGCTCGCCGACACCGCGCGCGAGATCATGGCGCAGGCGGAAGCGCGCGGCTGCGAAATCATCCTGCCGGTCGATGTGGTCGTCGCGAAAAAGTTCGAGGCGAACGCCGAACATGAGACCCGCGCCGCCGACAGCGTGCGCGAGAGCGACATGATCCTCGATCTCGGTCCCGACACGGTAGACCTCATCGCCGAACGCATGGAGGGCGCGAAGACCCTCGTCTGGAACGGGCCGCTCGGCGCCTTCGAAATCCCGCCCTTCGACACCGCGACTGTCGAGGCGGCGCGTTACGCCGCCACGCGCGTTAACGAAGGCGCCCTCGTCGCCGTCGCCGGCGGCGGCGATACGGTGGCGGCGCTCAACCACGCGCAGGCCGCCGACGATTTCACCTACGTCTCGACCGCCGGCGGCGCCTTCCTTGAATGGCTGGAAGGCAAAGAGCTTCCGGGCGTGAAAGCGCTCGAAACAGAGTAAACGTCCAAGGGGAACATCGGAAATGAATCTCGACGCACTGAACAAGATCGCCGTCGCCATGGTCGCGCCGGGCAAAGGTATTCTCGCCGCCGACGAATCCTCGTCGACCATCAAGAAGCGCTTCGATGCGATCAATGTGGAATCGACCGCCGACAATCGCCGCGATTACCGCGAAATGCTGTTCCGTTCGAAAGAGGCGATGGAGAATTACATCTCCGGCGTCATCCTCTATGACGAGACCATCCGCCAGAACGCCGCCGACGGCACGCCGCTGGTCAAACTGATCGAGGGCGCGAAGTCGATCCCCGGCATCAAGGTCGACATGGGCGCGAAACCGCTCGCCGGCGCGCCGGGCGAGACGATCACCGAAGGGCTCGACGGGCTACGCGAGCGCCTGAAGGAATATCACGGGCTCGGCGCGCGCTTCGCCAAATGGCGCGCGGTCATTGACATCGGCCGCAATGGCGACCGTTCGATGCCGTCCTATACATGCCTGCGCGCCAACATGCACGCGCTCGCGCGCTACGCCGCGCTCTGCCAGGAAGCGGAGATCGTCCCCATCGTCGAGCCGGAAGTGCTGATGGACGGCGACCATGACATCGACCGCTGTTACGACGTGACCGAAATGACGCTGAAGCTTCTGTTCGAGGAGCTCTATTTCTCCCGCGTCGCGCTCGAAGGAACGATCCTGAAACCCAACATGGTGATCGCGGGCAAGAAGGCGGCGAAACAGGCGGGCGTCGGCGAAGTGGCGGCGAAAACCGTCAAATGCTTCCGCGCCAGCGTCCCCGCCGCCGTGCCGGGCATCGTCTTCCTCTCCGGCGGCCAGTCCGACGAGGAAGCGACGGCGCATCTCAACGCCATGAATGCGGAGCATGCCGATCAAATGCCGTGGCCGCTCTCCTTCTCCTATGGCCGCGCCTTGCAGGCGGCGCCGCTTAAAGCGTGGAGCGGCAAGGCGGAGAACGTCAAAGCCGGACAGGCCGCGTTCACCCACCGCGCGAAGATGAACAGCCTCGCGCAAAAGGGCGACTGGTCCGACGGGCTGGAAGCGGCGTAGACGGACGTTTGAGCCGGTTCCGGCTGGTTTGGCAGGCTCCTTCCCCCGTAAACCGGAGAGAGCAGCGCGCCTTATTCGGCCGCAGGCCTTTCCGAAAACGCGCCTTGCAGAAACTTCCACTCGCCGTCGCGCTTTACAGCGACGCCCGAGAGCACGCCGTCGAAGGCGTAGGTGAATGCGTCCGACGCGATGGTCATGCCGATGCCGGCGTGAAAGGCGGCGGCGTCGGCGGAGAGCGGCGTCACAGCGATAGCGCGCACGTCGTTGTCGACCTTCAGATTCATATGCTTCGCCGCATCCAGTCCGGCGACAATGGCGGCATAGTCCGCATACGCAACGCTTCCCCGCTCGATCCAGGCGAAGCCTTTCTCGTCGGCGTAATAGCGGGCGATGGCGCCATAATCGTCGCCTTCGCCCGCGTCGGCCCAGCCCTCGACCAGCGCCGCCACGCCCTGTTCCACGGCGTTGGGGTTGTATGGAACGCCTTTTTCCGGGCCGCACCCGGCAAGCGCGACGAATGTTGCGGCGGTTAAGAATGTTCTCATGGGCTCCCTCCGTGCAGACGGGCGCACCATAAGCCGCGACGGTCGGCGCACGAAATTCTTTATGGGCCGCCCTTGACGGTGCGCCTTCCCGGCCCGACATTCAAATAGGTAAACTGCTCAGTGTAATCGGATAACATCCCATCCGGAGTTCTCATGAACGCCCAGCCGCTTAAGGCCGAGTTCGAAACGCCCGCCGCGAAAGGCTTCGCCGCGGAAGTCCCGCCGGAAAAAATCGAGTGGCATGAAGGTTTCCCGCTGCCGCCGACGCTTCCCGTGCGCCCTGTTCATGCGCTGGTCTCGGTGATCCGCCTCATCCGCAACAAGGAAGACACGCGGCAGGTCTTCGAGACCGTGCAGGCGCTCGCGGGCGCCAGCGGCAAGAACCTCTTCAAGAAATTCGTCGCGACCCCTTACGGGCGGCGCGTCGTCTCCGAGCCGGTGCGCCTTGAGAAAATTCTCTCCAACCGCGACTGGCTGCGCGCGATGCCCGAAGGCAGTTTGGGCCGCGCCTATCTCGCCTTCATGGAAGGGGAGAACCTGACGCCCGAAGGACTG
>JAVJPA010000202.1:0-6990 GCA_040216495.1 Amphiplicatus sp.
GCCTCATCGTCGAGAATGGCGGCCACAATATCTACGAGGCGGACCCGCGCGTAGCCGAGGCGGTGATCGCCTATTTCAAGGGCGAGCCCTCCCCCGCGCGCATCCGCTTCGAGCCGCCGGTGTTCGCGACGCCGTAGAATATCAGGCGAATGCAGGTGCTCTTTCCTCCCCCGTTTACGGGGGAGGTGGCCCGAAGGGCCGGAGGGGGTCGCCGCACAACAACTGCTGAAGTAACCCCCTCCGTCTCGCTTCGCTCGACACCTCCCCCGCAGGCGGGGGAGGAAAAGAAGGCGCAGCCGACGGAGGCGCCTACGCCGCCCGCGCTTTCAGGCTCTGCGCGATCTTCCGCGCAAAGGCCGCCGCTTCCGCTTCGACCTCGGGCGGCAGCGGGCCGTCGGCGAGGCGCGCGTGAAACGCGCCGCCCCAGTTCATGTCGAAATAGCGCGCGGTCTCCGCGAAGGGCGTTTCAAACCCGTCCGGCAAGGCGTCTGAGCTGCTCGTCGCGATCAGGAAGACCGTCTTGCCGGCGAGCGAGCGTCCGAGCGTCTTTTCGACGCGCGTCAGATCCGAAAGCCGGTCGAAGAAAGTTTTGAGCTGGGCGCTCATGGCGTACCAGTAGACCGGCGTCGCGAACACGATCGCCTCGCTCTTCGCCATCGCGTGCGCGAGGGGCAGAAAGTCGTCCGTCGAGTGGCGATTCCCGTAATCGTAGGGCGCGATGTCGTAATCGGAAAGATCGACGATCCGCGCCGGCGCGTCGCGGAACGTCGCTTCGACGAGCCGCGCCGTGTTGCCGGCGCGCCGGCTTGAGCCGAGCAGGACAGTGACCGCCGCCGGGGGTTTTTCGCTGCGCCGCTTCAACAGGTTTTCAAGATGCGTGACGGCCTGCGAGCCGTCATGGAACGGGTCAGTCATAACGGTTTCTTTCGGCGGGATCGTCGGAGAGATACTCGACGAATTCGAATTCGAGTCCTTCGTCGTCGATGAAGTAAGCGTTGCGCCGGTGCGGATTCGGCGGGCCGCTGTGATGGGGCTCGTAGCCGGCGCGCGCGAGCCGCGCGACGACAAGGTCGAGCGAGGCGACGACGAAGCCGAGATGAGAGAGCCCCGGTTCGTGCCCGCGCAGATCGCGCTGGCCGCCGACGCCATTGTCGTTGAGCGTCACGTAGAAATCGTCCCCGCCGAAATGCAGCCAGCGGCGCTTCTTGCCGTACCACTCGTCGCCGCCTTCGCCCCTGACGCGCCATTCGGGGAAGGCGGCCTTCAGAAAGCCGAGCGTCGGCGCGAGATTGGTGACGACGATATTGGCGTGTTCGAGGCGGGGAAAGGCGAGGCGGGTCGCGGCTTCGGCGGGGCGCGGCGGCAGGACGGTGACGGTCATGGTCTCTCTCTCCTTGCGTCTTGGGGTCCGGCTGTTTTCGGAGCGTTATTTATGAAAGCATAGACTTTCAATAATCCCGCTTGTTTTTGAAAGCAATATCTTTATAAAAGAATCGATGACGAAAATTTCAGAACGCCCCATTGAGAAAACCGATAGCCCAGCGACGCGCGCGAAGCTTCTCGACCTGCTGAAGCGCCGCGGCGGCCAGTCCTCGGCGGAGCTCGGGCAAGCGCTCGGGGTCACGCCGATGGCGGCGCGCCTCCACCTTTACGAGATGCAGGAGGAAGGCCTCGTCGCCTGCGTCGCCAAACCGTCAGAACCCGGACAGCGCGGGCGCCCGGTGAAAGTCTGGGCGCTGACGGAAGGCTCGGCGCGGGTATTCCCCGACGCGCATCAAGGGCTCGCGGTCGGCATGATCGAGTCGGTTTCCAAACTCTTCGGCGAGGACGGGCTTAAAAAACTCATCGCCGAACATGGAGACCGCCAGCGCGCCGCCTACGCCGAAAAGCTCGCGGGCGCGAAAACGCTCGGCGACAAGGTCAGGCGTCTTGCGAAAGCCCGCGACGAGGAAGGCTACATGGCCGAGGCGAAGAAAGAAGGTCGCGACTGGCTGTTGGTCGAAAACAACTGCCCGATCTGCTCCGCAGCGAAAGCCTGCACGCGCCTTTGCGCCAACGAATTGCAGGTGTTCGCCGACACGCTGGGCGAGGGCGCAAGCGTGACGCGCGAGGAGCACATTCTCGCCGGCGCCAGGCGCTGCGCGTACCGGGTGAAAGCGGCTTAGGGCGGCGCTCTTGCGCTTGCCGCAGAAGGTCAAGATCGCAATGCGTCCGGCGGACGATCCCGCGCCGGAGCCTTAAAACGGCGGGGTCCGGCTCGCGCAAGCCGCCTTGTCGAGGGGCTCCTTCAGGCAATAATGGTCAAGCCAGACTTCCGCCGACCTGTCAAAGCTGAGCGTTGAACAGCCGGCGGCGCATATCGCCGCTGCGATGCAGGCGGCAATGCGCAGACTATTTTTCATCATTTTCATCCCTGGAAAATTCAAGAAGATCGCCCGGTTGGCAGTCAAGGACATCGCAAAGTTTCACAAGCGTATCGAAGCGCACGCCCTTGACCTTGTTGGTCTTGATCATGGAAAGCGCCTGTTCGGTGAGACCGATCTGCGCCGCAAGCTCTTTCAACCGCATTTTGCGGCGGGCCAGCATTATGTCGAGGTTGACGATGATTTTCATCACACCTTGCCTCGCCTAAAGGAATGCATCGTTTTCATCCTTCGCGGTTTTGCCGTGTGAGAACACCTGCGCGACGAAAACAAGAAGCAGTCCCGTAAAGATGGCCTTCAGGTCCGGCGTTCCCAAACTGAATGAAAGCGCGCCCGGTTTTGACGGATCGCTCATGGAGAGAATGGCGACGAGACCGGTGCGCTGAACGACCGTAACGAACGCCATGGCGAGACTGACCCATGCGAAGCGGCGAAATCCGTTTACGGACGAAGCCGACAGGGGCCGGCCTTCCGCCGCTTCAAGGAAAGTTTTGCGTACGCCCAGAAGGCCGTAAGCCTGAAGAAGCGCGCCCGCCAGCGATAGCCCAAATCCGGCGGCCCGTGCGCCGGCGCCGAGCGCCGTCGGATCGTAATGGCGGGCGAGATCGCCCGCCGCGGCCGGCGCAAGCTGATCCCAAAAAAGCCAGATCGCCGCGGCGATGCAAGGCAAGGCGATAACCGCCGCCAGCGTGAGCTGCGCCAGCAGAAGCGCGAAGGGGCGGGTGGTGCGGGGGTGAGGCATGCTATATCCACTTTTTTGATGGAAAATTAAAGTAGCACTTGAATTATGTATCTTCAAGGCTTAATTTCTCGCCATCGAGATGGAGAAACGATCAATGTGCAAAATGTTCATCCTCGCGGCCTGCCTGCTGGCGCAGCCCGCGGCTGCAAGTTCTCTCACTGTGGCGGAAGCTCTGGCGATCAAGGAGCGCGCGGCATCCGGCTCCTTCGCAAGCCGCGCCGAATGGAGCGCGCTCGGAATATACCTTCAGGGCGCGGTTGAGGCCGTCATGACATATCGTGACGCCCTCGACGCGGCGGGCGCGAACCCGCTGTTTTGCCCGCCCAGGAACAGTTCGGAATCGATCGGCGGGATCGTCGCCATGCTGGAGGCGGCGAAGGCCGGCGAGCGGGACAAGCAGGCCGTCGCGCTTGTTCTTGAGACATACGCGAAAAAATATCCCTGCTGAGAGATGGGCGCCGGCGCCACTCGTCACTCGGCGTCTGCATTCGCGACGGCGGAACTTATTTCGCAAGCCGTATTCGCGGGCGCAATCCATGCTACGCTCGCGTCCATGAAACCCTTCTGGGAAACAAAGACTCTCGCGGAAATGACCGAGACCGAGTGGGAATCGCTCTGCGACGGGTGCGGGCGATGCTGCCTCGTCGTGCTCGAAGACGATGACGAGCCGGGCGCCTATTACGAAACCAAGGTCGCCTGCCGCCTGTTCGACGCGCAAAAAAGGAGGTGTACGGATTACCCCAATCGCCACGCGCGCGTGCCCGACTGCGTCAAACTCACCCCGCAAAACGCCGGCGCGCTCGCCTGGCTCCCGGCGACCTGCGCCTACCGCCGCCTTGCGCGCGGCGAAGGTCTCGCCGACTGGCATCCGCTCATTTCCGGCGACCCGAAAACCGTCGCCCGCGCCGGCGTCGCCGTGTCGAAAAGCGTGCGCAACGAAGACGATGTGGACATCGTCGATATCGAGGACTGGATGACAAGGAAGCGGCGGTAGAAGCGCACGTCTATCCAGCGTCATCCCGGACGCGATGCGGCGCAAAGCGCCGCCTCGCTGATCCGGGATCGTTATTGTTGAGCGCCTGTCGCGACCGCCATGCGTCGAAGCGCGCGATCCCGGGTCTGCATTGCATCATCTTCGATGCTGCAACGCGCCCGGGATGACGCTGGCAAGCTCAAAAAACTCCCCCAATCGCCCGAAAATAATTCCGCAAAAAATTCCCGTTCCTTTTTTGTCCGCCTCGATTCCCCGATTTGGGGTGGAGGCTATCTCCTTGAAATAGCTCAATAAAACACGTTTTGCGGGGATAACTGTCCCCAACTTATCCACCCCCTTCGGAGCGCCCATAGGATGCGCTCCATGGAAAACGAACAAACACCCGACACGGACAGTCAGCAAGCGGACAAAACGCCCGCCGGGATCGCCGCAGAAGACGCGGCGACCCTCGCCGACTTGCGGGCGGCGCGCATCGCCGGCGTCAGCTGGGCGAAAGGCGCCATGCGGGCGCTTTCGACGCGCACGTCGTTCGACGAGGAGGATGCGGCTGCGATCCGGCTCGTCAATGCGCTGACCCTGTCGGTCGGAAGGATTGTGGATATGGAAGACCGCTTTGCCAGAACAGACACGCGGGCAGACCGCGACACCGACGCCGCCCGAAGAGAAATCGAACGGCTGTTCGCCCTCAAGGACGACGAGTTCCTCGCCGTCGTCGACGCCGCTCGGGCCGCGCGAGCGCGCGCGGCTGCTCGCCGAGATTTGCCCGGACCTGACGCCGGGCCTGTGGAGGGAGCTCAGTCATGACTATCAGCGTCCCGATGAAAACGGCGACTGGACCACGTTTCTCCTGCTTGGCGGGCGCGGGGCCGGGAAGACGCGCGCCGGCGCCGAGTGGGTGCGCGCCCTCGCCGAAGGGCCGCACGGCGATGACCCCGATAAGGGAAACAGGCGCTTCGCCCGCCATATCGCGCTCGTCGCCGAATCCTACGCCGACGCGAGGGAAGTCATGATCGAAGGACAATCGGGCATTCTCGCGCTTTCGCATCCGGACAAACGCCCCGCATGGGAGCCGTCGCGCCGCCGCCTCGAATGGGAGAGCGGCGCCGTCGCCTACTGTTTCTCGGCGGAAGACCCGGACGGCGTTCGCGGCTTCCAGTTCGATGCGGCGTGGTCGGACGAACTCTGCAAATGGCGCTACCCGGAAGAGACATGGTCGAACCTCCAGCTCGCCTTGCGCCTTGGCGCGCGGCCCCGCCAGGTGGTCACCACGACGCCGCGCCCGACCGCGCTCATCAAGCGGCTGATGAAGGCGGAGACGACGCAATTGTCGCGCGCCTCCACCTACGAGAACCGCGACAACCTCGCGCCGGCCTTCTTCACCGAGATCGCGCGCCAGTATGAAGGGACCGCGCTCGGCCGGCAGGAGTTGTACGGCGAGATCGTCGACGACCGGGAAGGCGCCTTGTGGACATGGTCCATGGTCGAGGCCGCGCGCATCTCGGCGGCGCCGGCGCTTGAACGCATCGTCGTCGCCATCGATCCGCCGGCGTCGAGCGGTCCTGAGGCGGATGAATGCGGGATCGTCGTCGCCGGCGTCGCGGACGGGATCGCCTACGTCCTCGCCGACTGGTCGAAAGGGGCGATGAGCCCGCGCCTGTGGGCCGAGCGCGCGCTCGCCGCCTATCATGAATTTTCCGCCGACCGCATCGTCGTCGAGGTCAATCAGGGCGGCGAGATGGCCCGCGCGGTGATCGCGCAGGTCGAGCCTTCGGCGCCCGTCCGCGCCGTGCGCGCGGTCTTCGGCAAGCGGCTCCGCGCCGAGCCCGTCGCCGCGCTCTACGAGCAGGGGCGCGTCCGCCATGTGGGCGCGTTCCCGGGTCTTGAAGACCAGATGACCGCATTCACGGGCGCCGCCAGCGACAAAAGCCCCGACCGTCTCGACGCGCTCGTCTGGGCCGTCTCGGACCTCATCATCCGCCCACGGATGGCGGAGCCCGGCGTGAGGAGGGTGTGATGGGGAAGAGGAGCGCCTATTCGACTCGCCCGTCATCCCGGGCGCGCCGCAGCGTGAAACGCCGCTGCGCAGACCCGGGATCGCGCCCCGCGCGCGCTCATGCCGATAGCGATCCCGGGTCAGCGTCGCGTCATTCCATGCCGCGCCGCGCCCGGGATGACGAACGCTTCTTCTCTTTATCAGGAATCCCATCATGCGCCTGACAAACCCTTTCCGCGCCGCCGAGCGCAAGCAGAGCCAGGCGCGCACGCTGATCGCGCTGTCGCGCCCCGCCGCGCCGGTGTGGACGCCGCGCGATTACGCGTCGCTCGCGCGCTCGGGCTTCGAGCGCAACGTCATCGCCTATCGCTGCATCCGCCTCGTCTCGGAAGCGGCCGCGTCGATCCCCTTGAAGATTATCGATGCGGGCGCGATCGCAACCGATCATCCGCTGAAGACGCTGCTTATGCGACCGAACCCGGAACAGTCCGGCGCGGAGTTGTTCGAGCAGCTTTACGGATTTCTCCAGACCGCCGGCAACGCCTATCTCGAAGCCGCCTCCGTCAACGGCGAGCCGCGCGAGCTTTACGCGCTGCGCCCCGACCGCATGAAGGCGCGGCTCTCGGCGCGCGGCTGGGCGGAGGCGTGGGACTACACCGTCGGCGGGCGGACGATCACGTTCCGCGCCGAGGGAGACGGCCCCGCGCCCATCCTGCACCTGAAACTCTTCCACCCGACCAACGATCATTACGGGTTCTCGCCGCTCGAAGCGGCGTCCGGCGCGGTCGATCTTCACAACGCCGCGCTCGCCTGGAACAAGGCGCTGCTCGACAATGCG
>JAVJPA010000203.1:0-5061 GCA_040216495.1 Amphiplicatus sp.
GGAAGATTTCAGGCCTGCTCGACTCATCCGATGAACAGGACGCCGGCGCGCCGAAAAACGCCATCTGGGGCGACGAAAACTTTTCGCTCGACGCGCGCGCCCGCGCCTACCTCGACGCCAACTGCTCGCACTGCCATTCGAAAGTCGGCCCCGCCGACACGTCCGGGCTCGACCTGCGCCCTTCGACGCCGCTTGGCCCCTCTTTCGGCTACTGCAAATCGCCCATCGCCGCTGGCGGCGGTTCCGGCGGCCGGCCGTTCGACATCGTGCCGGGCCATCCGGAGCAGTCGATCACAGTTTTCCGCATGGAGACGAGAGACCCAGCCGCCATGATGCCCGAACTTGGGCGCGCAGTGACGCACGAGGAAGGCGTTGCGCTGATTAGCGAATGGATCGCAAAGATGAACGGGAGTTGCGGCTGACGCGCAAAACTCGCCGCATCGCATTTCTCAGATTTCCGACGCCTCAATAATATTCTTCCGCCGGGGCGGCTTCAAAAGCGATCGCCAGCGACTCAAGCCGCTTCCTCGGCATTTCGCCCATCAGTTCCCGGACGGCTTCAGGCGCGCGGAAAACGATCTTGCCGTCGGCTTTCGCCAGGCCGCACCCGGCGATCGCATCGGGCGCTTTCGGCGCGAGCGCGCCTGCAAAGCGCAACGCCAGGCCAAGCTGAATCGCGCGCTGCTGTTCCTCGGCCGACAGCAGCGCCAGCGCCTGCTCATCGGGCAAGGCGGGCTTGCGCCCGTCATGGCGACAATAGAGTGAGAGCGCAATCGCGATGCGCTCATTATGCGTGACCCCGTAGAACGGCGCCCGAAGCGCGGTGTCGAACGCCTGCGCCGCGCGCAGGTCCGGATGGAAAAAAGCGCCGATGTCCGACAGGATGCAGGTCGCAATGCGCAGGCGCTTTTGTTCCGGCGTTTCATCGGCGAAGAGCGTTTCCGTCAACCCGGCGACCGCATCGCCGACTCGGGGTTCCGGCGCAAGGCGGTCGGCGAAAAATCGCGCGCCGGCGAACAGCGGATCTTCAAGCCGTTCTTCCGCCCCCAGATTGTTAAAGAGCACGCCCTCGCGCACGCCGCCGGCGGAAACGAATATGCGCTTCACTTTGGTTTTCAGCAGGACGGCGCGCATCACCAGCGCCGCATAGGGCAGCGTATCGATGCGCCGCCTCGGAATGCCGGGGATTTCCTCAAGCGAGCGCCGGCTCTGTTTGACGAGGAGATCGCAGACCTCGATCGCCTCTTCTTTCGTCAATTCGTAATGATGCAGCACCGACAGCGGATAACTTTTGAGCCGCATGTGGATGCGCGCAATCGCCCGCCACGCGCCGCCCACCGCGTAGAGCGTCTCGAACCGCCCCGGCGCCGCCCAGCCGACGCCGTCGAGCGCCCGCGCGACAATCGGATCGGCGTCCGCGATCTTGCCGCCCGCCTGCTGCATCAGCCGCAACGGGCCGATGGAGAGGCTGACATTATCTTCGATGAACCCGTTGGCGACGGCGATCAATTCTAGGCTTCCCCCGCCCATGTCGCCGACGATCCCTGTAGCGCCCGGTTCATAAGAGACGACGCCGAGCGCCGCGAGGCTCGCTTCCTCGCCGCCGTCGATAACCCGCACATCGAAACCGAGCGCGCGCACGCGGCCGACAAAATCCGGCCCGTCGGCGGCTTCTCGCACGGCCGCGGTCGCGAAGGTCGTGGTCGGCGGTTCGCCGTGCGCTTCGATCAACCGGCGAAAACGCGCCAGGGTCGCGAGGGCGTAATCGACAGCGGCCGGATTGAGCCGGCCGTCAGCGCCCATGTCTCGGCCAAGGCCGCACAGCGCTTTTTCGTTGCAGATCGGCGCAGGCGCCCGGGCGGGACCGTCGTAAATGACGAGACGGATCGAGTTCGACCCGATATCGACCACCGCCTGACGGCCGCTTCCGCCCGCCCTGCTGCGCGCGCCTCCTGACGATGGGTGCTGCGTCCTGTCCGACATCACGCTGCTTTAACGGCTTCCAGTCTGAAGGGTTCGCCCGATTCGCGCATCGTCGCGCCCCTTTTGATCGTCAGCCTCCCGAGGTCAGCGATTTCGGCGCGCTGAGTTCGATCGACGCGCCGCGCCCGGACAGGCTCGGATTGATCATCATATAGGTGTGGACGTTGAAGGGCGCCGCATTCGCCGGCGCTTCGACGCGCCGGTAAGTTCCGTCCGGCTGAAGTCGCCAGCTCTGCGCCTCGTCCTTGAGATTGGCGACCATGATCTGGTTGAGGATCTGGCTGTGGACCGTGGGGTTTTCGACCGGACAGAAAATCTCGACGCGCCGGTTGAGGTTGCGCGGCATCAGGTCGGCGGAGGCGATATAAACTTTCGCCTGCGCATGCGGCAGGGGCTTGCCCGCGCCGAAGCAATAAATGCGGGCGTGCTCAAGAAACCGGCCGACAATGCTCTTGACGCGGATGTTCCCGGAGAGTCCCGGAACGCCGGGCCGCAGGCAGCAGATGCCGCGCACGATAAGATCGATCTGGACGCCGGCCTCGCTCGCTTCATAAAACTTGTCGATCAGGACGCCGTCGACCAGCGCATTCATCTTGGCCCAGATCGCCGCCGGTTTGCCGGCGCGCGCATGTTTTATTTCCTCATCGATCAGCGCCGCGAATTTCTGGCGGAAATTAATCGGCGCGATGGCGAAACGCTCGAAGCTTTCAGGCCGCGCGGTGGATGTTACGAAATTGAACACTTTCGCCGCGTCGCGTCCGATGGCGGGATCGCAGGTGAAGAGCGAAATATCCGTATACACTTTCGCGGTGATCGGATGATAGTTGCCGGTGCCGACATGAGTGTAAGTGCGCACCCCGTCCGCCTCGTCGCGCACCACCATCGAAAGCTTGGCGTGCGTCTTGTACTCGACAAAACCATAGACGACGTTGACGCCCGCGCGTTCCAGCGCGCGCGCCCAGTTAATGTTCGCCTCTTCATCGAAACGCGCCTTCAACTCGACCAGCGCCGTGACGTTCTTGCCCGCTTCCGCCGCTTCTATCAGCGCGTTGACGATCGAAGACTGTTTCGACGTCCGGTAGAGCGTCTGCTTGATCGCGAGCACGTTCGGATCGGCGGCGGCCTGCTTTAGAAACTGCACGACCACGTCGAACGATTCATACGGGTGATGAACGACAATGTCCTTCGAGCGGATCGCGGAAAAACAATTGCCGCCATGCTCGCGGATGCGTTCGGGAAAACGCGGCTCGTAAGGCGGAAACTGCAAGTCCGGGCGATCCGACGGGATGAGTTCCGAAGTTTGCGCAAGGCCGAGAATGCCGTCGACCAGCACGATGTCCTGCGGCGTCGCATGCAGCCGCTCGGTGACGAGATCTTGCAACACTTTCGGAGTCGAAGCGTCGATCTTCACGCGGATGACGTCGCCGCGCCGGCGCCGCTTCAGCATCGTTTCGAACACGCGCACCAGATCTTCGGCTTCTTCCTCGATCTCGACATCGGAGTCGCGCAAGATTCGGAAAGCGCCGTTGCCGACAAGGTCGTACCCTGGGAACAGGTGGCGGATGTAGCGCGCGATGATCTTCTCAAGCGCGATGAACCGCACCACATTGCGCCGGTCCTCGCCGCGCGGCTGCGCCGGCAGGCGAACGAACCGCGCGATCTTGATCGGCAACGGAAGCAACGTCGTCAGCACGGAGCCGTCCCGGCGCTTCATCTTGAAGCAGAGCACGAAACCGAAATTCGGAATGAACGGAAACGGATGCGCCGGGTCGAGCGCGATCGGCGTCAGCGTCGGGAAAATGTTGCGCAGGAATTCGGCTTCGAGCCAGGCGTCCTCCTCGGGCGAAAGCTCTTCCGCATCGAGAATCTCAACGCCCGCCTCGCGGAGTTTCGGAAGCAGCTCGCGCCAGCACCGCTGCTGGCGCTCAAGAAGAAGCGCCGCATCGTGATTGATCAGCGTCAGCTGCTCCTGCACGCTCAGCCCTTCCTGGCTGAGCACCGAGACGCGCTCGCGAAGCTGGCCCCTGAGCCCGGCGACGCGCACCATGTAAAATTCATCGAGGTTCGAGGCGGAGATCGACAGGAAGCGCAGCCGTTCGAGCAAAGGGTGCTGCTCGTTGAACGCTTCGTCGAGAACCCGGCTGTTGAATTCGAGCCAGGAGAGTTCGCGGTTGATGAAGCGCTCAGGCGAATCGGGCGCGATCCGCCGCGGCTCGAGCGCAGGCTCGGGGGCGATAAGATCGCCCGCGGGGGCTGCCGCCCCGCTCACCTGGGTTCCGTCGTCTGCGCTGGCCATGATCCGTCCGTCCGGGCGCCGGCGGGCTGCCGGCGGTTTGGAATAGCCCTAATTTATGACGCAGAAACCGCTTCAGAAAGGTTCCCAAGGACTTTTCTCGCCAATGGGATGGAGATGTTTCCGGGAGATTCGAGGATTTCGCGCTCGCAAAGCGCCACAAACGCCCTCGCCGCGGCGAATGTCCCGGGCATGCGGGGGGCGGCGTAATCGATAACGGCCGCCTGAACGTGGAGGTTTCTGTCCTCGAAGCCTTTGAGAATGACCGCCCGGAGCAGCGCCTCGTCCGGCTCATGGAGAGCAGCCCGGGCCATGGCCGACAGGCGGGTTTCAAGGTCAATCAGCCCCTTCGCCCAGCTTCGGGGCTCCCCGCCGCCTGCGAGGGCGAGTTTGACGCTCCGCTCCCGGCAGGTCTCGACAAGGATGAGGAGGCTCGCGGGGTCGCCGGCGGTTTCGGCGTTGTCGGCGACGAGGATCGGCCCGGCGATATCGAAACCGGTCTCCACCGGCCATCCGGCCAGCACGCCGACCCCGGCGTCCGCAGCGAGAATGTGCGCAAGGTGCGTCTTTCCGGACGCCGCCGGCCCGGTGATCGCGAGCGCGGGTTCCCGGGCCTCCATGAAGGCGTCGACCACCGCCAGCGCCGACCGGTTGCAAGGGCTCGGCAGGAAATCTTCCCGGCCATAGCGCGGGGGCTGGGTGACGAGGTCGAGCGCTAACTGACGCAAGGCGGATATTCCGTTGCTGGCTGAACGGCGACGGTCATGTCACCGCCGCTGTTCAAT
>JAVJPA010000204.1:0-4434 GCA_040216495.1 Amphiplicatus sp.
TCGGTCGCGAAACGGACGCAGCGCGTGCACTGGATGCAGCGGGTCATGATCGTCTTGATCAATGGCCCCATGTATTTTTCTTCGACCGCGCGCTTGTTCTCAGCGTAGCGCGAGCCGTCGCGGCCATAGGCCATGGCCTGGTCCTGAAGGTCGCACTCCCCGCCCTGGTCGCAGATCGGGCAGTCGAGCGGGTGGTTGATGAGCAGGAACTCCATCACCCCTTCGCGCGCCTTTTTCACCATCGGAGAGTTGGTGAACATTTCCGGCGGCTCGCCGTTTGGGCCCGGGCGGAGGTCGCGGACGTTCTGGGCGCAGGAGGCGACGGGCTTGGGCGGGCCGCCCTTCACCTCGATCAGGCACATCCGGCAATTGCCGGCGACCGAAAGCCGCTCGTGATAGCAAAAGCGCGGAATCTCTTCCCCGGCCAGCTCGCAGGCCTGAAGCAGGGTGAGATTCAGCGGCGCCTCGACTTCCCTGCCGTTGACCTTGACCACGCGGGTGTCGCTCATCGGGAATGCGCTCCATCAGATCGGGGGCCGACAGAAGGAGTCTGAGGCCCGGAAAACCGAGCCGGTCTAGACGGAATTGGCGCGGGATTCCAGCGCTTCAGCCCCCGCCTGCGCGCTTTCGCCCTGTTCTCCTCTGTCCCTGGTGTGAATTGCAATCCGGGGCGGCATCGCCAATAGTCCCGCGCGACGAGGGCGCCCATCAAAACAAAATCGGAGGGACAACCGAATGAAGCTGCTATGCTTTGCGGGAGCGCTTGCGCTCTCCACAGGAGCCGCCTGGGGACAGGACGCTCCGACGCTGACACCTGAAATCATCAACGCCGAAGCCTCCCTGACGGGGCCTTCCCTGCGCGGCCCCGCCGTGTCGCCGGACGGCGCGCTGGTGACCCTTCTCAAGGGCCGCGAGGACGACGCGAAACAGCTCGACTTGTGGGCTTACGACCTCGCGTCCGGCGAGGCGCGCATGCTGGTCTCCTCGACCGATCTCGTCGGCGAAGAGACGGAGTTATCGGAAGAAGAGAAAAACCGCCGCGAGCGCCAGCGCATCTACGCCAACGGCATCACCTCCTACGACTGGGACGAACAGGGAAAGCAGATCCTGTTTCCCCTCGGCGGCGACGTCTACATTTACGACCTCGTCGCCGGCGCGCCGCGCCAGCTCACCAAAACCGAAAGCTTCGAAACCGACTCGAAGTTCTCGCCCGAAGGGGGCTTCGTCTCCTATGTCCGCGACGACGAACTCGTCGTCTACGATCTCGCGGCGGGACGCGAAAGGCGGGTGACCTCGGGCGCGGGCGGCACGATCCGCAACGCTGTTTCGGAATTCGTCGCGCAGGAAGAGCTCGACCGCGACACCGGCTACTGGTGGTCGCCTGACGACAAGCGCATCGCCTTCGCGCAGATCGACGAAGCGCCGGTGAAGATCGCCGAGCGCATCGACATCAACGCCGACAATGTCGTCACTATCAAGCAGCGCTATCCTTTCGCCGGCACCCCGAATGTGACGATCAAGCTCGGCGTCGTCGGGGCGAAAGGCGGGAAACCTGTCTGGGTCGATCTCGGACCCGACGCCGACATCTATCTCGCCCGCGTCTACTGGTCGGCGGATTCATCGAAGCTCTATGTCGCGCGCCTGACCCGCGACCAGAAGAAGCTCGATTTCCTTGAAGCCAACCCCGCCACCGGCAAGACGAAAGTCCTGTTTTCGGAAACGGGCGAAACATGGGTCAATCTTCACAACGATTTCGAAGCGCTTGAGGGCGGCGGTTTCATCTGGGGTTCCGAACGCAGCGGCTTCCAGCAGCTCTATCGCTACGGCGCCGACGGCGCGCTTGTGGGCGCGGTGACCGAAGGGCCGGGCCTCGTCAACTCCCTCGACTGCGTCGATGAGGAAGCTGGCCTCGTCTATTACAGCGGCTGGCGCGAGACGCCGCTGGAGCGGCATCTGTTTTCCGTCCCGCTGGCCCGCGGCGATGCCGCAGGACTTGCCGAATCCGGCGAAGCGACGCAGCTGACGTCGGCGCCCGGCGGGCACTCGGCGAAATATTCGAAGAACTGCAAGACCGTCATCCGCAGTTTCTACGGCGATCGCCAGCCGGGCCAGACCGGCGTGTACGACGCGGCGGGAGATTTCAAATTCTGGCTCAACGAAAACAAGGTCGAAGGCGATCATCCCTACACGCCCTATCTCGCCTCGCATCTCGACTGGACCTACGGCCAGCTCGAGGCAGCCGACGGAACGCCGCTCGACTACAAGATCCTCAAGCCAGCCGGGATCAAGCGCGGCGAGAAGCGCCCGGCCATCATTCTCGTCTATGGCGGCCCGCACGCGCAGAGCGTCAAGAAAGGCTCGCTCGACACAATGGCGCAGATGCTGGCCGACAACGGCTATGTGGTCTTCCGCCTCGACAATCGCGGCGCGACGAACCGCGGGCTGGCGTTCGAGAACCCGCTCTACCGCGCCATGGGCACGGTGGAGGTGGAAGACCAGGCGGTCGGCGCGCGTTATCTCAAATCCCTGCCCTTCGTCGACGGCGACCGCATCGGCGTCACGGGCTGGTCATATGGCGGCTACATGACGCTCCGTATGCTGACGGCCACGCCTGACCTTTACGCCGCCGGCGTTTCCGGCGCGCCGGTCACCGACTGGGCGCTCTACGACACCGCCTACACCGAGCGCTACATGGGGACGCCGGAAGGCGAAGCGGACGCTTATGCGAAAGGCTCCGTCTTCACCGATCTCGACGCGCTATCCGCGAAACTGCTCGTCATCCACGGCATGGCCGACGACAATGTCGTCTTCCAGAACAGCGTCAAGCTGATGAAGGCGTTGCAGGAAGCCGGCAAGCCGTTCGAGCTGATGACTTATCCCGGCGAGAAACACGGGTTCCGCTCGACCGCGAACAAGATCCATCGCGACACGCTCATCCTCGATTTCTTCGACCGGCATCTGAAAGCGAAGAAGTAGCGAAGGATTGCGCCCTAAGGCGGGAGCGGCGTCAGTCCGTTCCCGCCGCTCTATCCGGCAGGCCAAGCTTTTGCTCGATCGCCTCGAGGCGGCGCGCGCGCTCGGCGCTCGCCGTTTTAGCATTGCCTGCCATCAGCTTCAGCCGCGCCGATGTCTCGGCGATGCGCTGCATCTGGTCGGAAAGCTGCTTGAGGCGCCCGTCGATGACTTCGATGGCGGCTGCGATGCGCGCCTGTCCGGCGGCGAGCGCATCCAGCTTTCGAGCGTACTCATCCTTATCCGTGGTCATACCTGACCCCTTGCCTGTGCCGCCCCCTCATCGCGAGCGCCGCACGCGCCCCCTTCCTATGCGAATTTTAAAGGGGCAGAGGTTCGCAAAGGTAAAGAAGTTCGTCTTAAAGTTGCGTATAATAAATCTCGCACGCAAAATAAAAATCGCATAACTTATTGAAAGTAAACAGATTTAAAAAAACCGCTCGCATGCTCGACCGAGCACGCCCATTCCCCTTCCGCTTTATTGCAGAGCAGACCGTGCGCCCGGCGGATGAAGCCCTATCAGCGCTTTGGCGGAGTCCACAAAAGCGATTCGGCCGCTCCGGCGACAAGCATCGCGGCGAGCAAGCCATGCGCCGCGCTCTTGAAAATCATCAGCCCCAGGATGAACACCACCACGAAGATCCCCAGATCGACCGCATAGCGCATCGGATCCTCCATCGTCGGTGACGACAGGCTTAGCTGATTTGCAAGGCCGCGTCGCGCGGAAAAGAGTTAACGCCGGCGCTCCATGATCCATTCAGGGTCTGCGTGCTCGCCGACCATGTAGAAATAATCGCAGATCTTCTCGAACCCGTGGCGGGCGTAGAGCCGCTGAGCGCCGTAATTCTCCGAATAGACGCTGAGATAGACATGCTTGAAACGCTCCTCGAGCCAGTCGAGCGTCACCTTAAGAAGACGCCCGCCCTCGCCCGATCCCTGACTTTGTTTGAGCAAGTAAAGCCGGGAGAGCTCTCCTGCGCTCTCGGGCATGTCCGGCACCGGCAGCGTGCAGGGGCCAGCCACGCTGTAGCCGAAAGGAACGCCGTCCTGCTCCGCGATCCAGATCGCCCACGCAGCGTCGTTCAGAAGGGTCTCGTACGTCCCTGCCGAGTGGCTCTTTTCAAGGAACGCGGAAAGATCTTCCTCCCTGTAAAGATGGCCGAAGGTTTCAACGAAAGTCGTTGTCCCCAGCGTCGATACGGTTTTCGCGTCTTCCGCGCGAGCGCGCCTGATCTCCGCCATCGTCAGCTACACCTTCACAAGCGCGTCGCCGCCGATGGAAACCGTCCACTCCCGCACGCGCCAATTCTTGATCAGCCCATTCTTGACGTAAGGATCGGCCTGCACGAAAGCGCGCGCCGCCGCATCGGTTTCGCCCTTGAAGATCAGCACGCTTCCGTCCACCGGGTCCGCGAGCGCGCC
>JAVJPA010000205.1:0-12931 GCA_040216495.1 Amphiplicatus sp.
ATCCTCGAACCAGTTGCCCTTCGATACCCGGTCCCAGAAGCCGCGGTCGAAATGCGAGAGGTGGCAGGTGACCCCCTCGATCTTCGGGTCTTTGAGCGCCTCGAGCTTGATCTCGTTGCCGACCCAGTCGTTCTTGAATTCGCCGACCTCGGTGTCGCGCCCGCCGCAGGCGGCGAGCAGAAGGGCGAACAGGAGGGAGACGAGCGCCGGATGTTTCATGGAGAACAAATGGCGCTGAAGGAGGAAAGTTTCAATCGCCGGCCTAGAAAGCCCCGTCCAGATAGTCGGCGGTTTCCTCAAAGCCGCTCTGGCCGGGGCTCGCGCCGTAGCGGAATGTCCGCCCGCTGAGCGACGGGCCGTCGCCGTCGCCGGCGCAGACGAAACTCGACAGGGACTGGATGCGCTCTTTGCCCGCGCCCGAGCGGCAGGCGGCTTCAAGGGCGCCGAGCGCGCCGTCGCAGGCGTCGACAAGGCTTTCGCCTTCAGGCCAGTCCGAGACCGAGCCCCAGTCGATGCGCGCATCCATGTCGGAGCCGCAGACAGAATTGGTGTAGGCGGCTTCGCCGGCGAGATCGCGCTCTTCTGATTCCGCCGCCCGCATGGCTTTCAGGGAGCGCTGCGCGGAAGCCGGCGCAGACAGCGCCAGCGCTGCAATGAGCGCCAGAGCAGTCAGGCGGGCGAGCGGGCGCGAGAGCGCCCCGGATGAGTTGCTTTTAACCATCATACGCATCATGCCGCGCCAATGCGGCTGCAATTAGGCCCCCCGGGGGGCGCGAAAAACGCGGTCTCGGCCGGTTTTACAGCGCGTCTTCCAAATATTTCGCTACCGCCGTCGAGGACGGCCGGCCGCCGAGCCCGCTGCGCGGGTTGTAGAAAACCGTGAGCACATCTCCGTCGAGCGAAAGGCCTGCGGCGGCGCGCTCGACAAACCGCACCACTGCGATGCGCGCGCCGATCACCCGCGCGCCGGTCGGATCGGACGCGACGAGGTGCATCCCCCCTGCAACCCGCGCGACCGCGTCGGCGAGCACCGTGGCGTCGCGTCGGCGACGGACGGGCGCGTTCTGGTCGGCGTCGCTTTCGTCGGCCGCGCTTTCATCAGCCCCGAGTTCGTCCGCCTCGTCAGCCGGGCTTTCGCTTTCGGCGAAACTGTCAGCGGCGAGACGGTCTGAAACGGCGGCGGGGGCTGCGGCGGCGAAAGACTGCCGGGCGCTCAGTTCGGCCGGCGGGGCGATGGCCGCCGACGCCAGCAGGTCCGCCGGGACGCCCACATCGAAGACGATGGGGCTGCCGGTGAGCGCGCTCAAATGCGCGGCGGCGCCTTGCGCCCTGCGGTGGGCGGCGCTGCGGTGCGCCGGCGCGAGCGCCAGCGGACCGGTTTCGTCCGTGTAACTCTTCGACGCGCCTTTCTCCGTCAGCTCGCCGGGCCAGTTGACCGTCGCGCCGCCATGAGGCGCGATGCGCAACACCGTCCCGCCCTCTGAATCGCGAAACAGCAATTCGCCGCGCGAGGCGCGCATGGTCGTCAGCAGGAAGATTTCCTCCGCCGGGCCTTCGGGATCGATGCGGCAGTCGAGGCGCGGATCGTTCTCGCTGCACAGGAATTTGATGCGGGCGGCGTCCCCGTCGGTTTCAAGCAGGAACTCGCGCTCGCCTGTCGTCGTCACGTAGCGCTCGATCTCGTGCGCGTCTCTGGCCGCGCGCTCGCGGCGTTTGCCGACGAGGGAGGAAAACGGGTCGTCAGTGGTCTGGACCTGGGCGGAAGCCGCCTCTGCCCGCGCCGGAATCGCCGCAAGGGCCGCCGCCATGAGCGTGGCGGCCGCCCCGATCAGGCCGGCGGTGAGCAATTTTCGGGTCATTCCATCCAGACTTGTTTCACGCCGGACGGGCTCATATCCGTCGGGCGGCATCCCTCTATCTGGAGCCTATGCCAGCAATTTGGCGAAAAACGGGCGGCGAATAGCGGCTCGGATCCAATCTCTGTTATGATCGGGAAGCAGATCGCCCGCGATGGCGCCAACCGCCGAAAGCGGGAAAGCCGTGATGGGCCTCTCGCTCATCGGGGTTTCCGGTCTTGAGGGAGGAGCGCCGGCATGGGCACGGATCGGGACACCGTGCAGTCCTATGACGCGGTCGCGGCGGAGTACGCCGCGGAGGCCGCGGCGATGCCCGACTGGGTCGCGACGGAAATCGAGGCGTTCGCGACTGGGCTGGGCGGTTCGGGCAGGGTGCTGGAGATCGGAAGCGGCGGCGGGCGGGACGCTCTGGAATTCGAGAAGCGGGGGATAGGCGTCCGGCGCACCGACGTCTCGAAGGGTTTCGTCGATCTGCTTCGCGAGCGCGGTTTCGAGGCAGACCTCCTGGACCCGCTGACCGACGATCTGATCGACCCGCAACGTCCCGGCGCGCCATACGACGGGATTTGGGCCTGCGCCTGCCTGATTCACGTCGCGCGCGAGGATTTCAGGGCGGTGCTTGGACGGCTTGCGGCGGCGACCCGGACCGGAGGCCCCCTGCACGTTTCGGTTAGGGACGGCGATGGCGAGGATGTGACCACGCATGACGGCGCGGCGCCTCGGCGCTACGTCGAGACATACTGGCGCGAGCCTGCGCTGCGGTCCGCCCTCGCCGACGCCGGCTGGATCGTCAGCGGCATACGCCGGTATGTCGGCAGGTCCGATGATTGGTGGCTGAGCGTCCGGGCGAGTCGGGCATGAGGGCTAAGGCGGATCGATCGCCCGCCTTGGGTCGAGAGCCTTACGTCAACCTGAGAACAGCGGGCGGCGAAACGCCTCGTCAGGCGGCGATATACTGGCCGCCATTGGCGGTCAGCACCGCGCCGGTGATGAAACCGGCCGCGTCATCGGCAAGAAACGCCACGCAGCGGCCGATTTCCGCCGCTTCGCCGAGCCTGCCGACCGGAATCTGGGCGACGATCTTCTTCATCGCCTCCTCCGGCACCGCCGCGACCATTTCGGTGGCGATATAGCCGGGCGCGATGGCGTTGACGGTGACGCCCTTGAAGGCGCCTTCCTGCGCCAGCGCCCGCGTGAAACCGATCATGCCGGCCTTGGCGGCGGAATAGTTGACCTGCCCCATCTGGCCCTTCTGGCCGTTGATCGAGGTGATGTTGACGATCCGCCCGAAGCCGCGCTCGCGCATGCCGGGGAACACCTGGTGGGACATGTTGAAGACGCTGTCGAGGTCGGCGCGGATGACGTCGCTCCAGTGCTGCGGCGTCATCTTGTGGAACATCGCGTCCCGGGTGATGCCGGCGTTGTTAACGAGAATGTCTGTCGGCCCCTGAAGCTTCTCGATCTCGGCGACCCCGGCCTGCGACGCCTCATAGGAGCAGCAGTCCCATTTGAAGACGTTGACGCCAGTCTCTTCCTTGAAGGCTTTCGCCGCGTCGTCGTTGCCGGCGTAGGTCGCCGCGACCGTTACGCCCTTTTCCTTCAGCGCGAGCGCGATGGCTTTGCCGATGCCTCTTGTGCCGCCTGTGACGATCGCCGTCCGTTTCGCCATGACCCGTGTCTCCCTGTTGGCCGCGATTTCTTCGACGCCCGCCGAGCGACAGCGCGCGCTGTTTCGTTATTTGTCGCACTAACAAACAGGCCGGCGCAATCGGCGCCGGCCTGATCGTTCTAATGCAGGATGATTATCAGTCGCGTTCGACCGTCAGGGCGACGCCCATGCCGCCGCCGATGCAGAGGGTGGCGAGGCCTTTTTTGCCGCCCGAGCGCTTCAACTCGTAGAGGAGCGTGGTCAGGATGCGCGCCCCGGAAGCGCCGATCGGGTGGCCGATGGCGATGGCGCCGCCATTGATGTTGACCTTCTCCGGGTTCCAGCCGAGCTCCTTGCCGACCGAAAGGGCCTGCGCGGCGAAAGCCTCGTTGGCTTCGATGAGGTCGAGATCGTCGAGGCTCCAGCCGGCCTTTTCGAGCGCCATGCGCGAGGCGGGGGCCGGGCCGATGCCCATGATCGACGGATCGACGCCGCAATGGGCCGACGAGACGATGCGGGCGAGGGGTTCGACGCCGCGCCTGTCGGCTTCCTTTTCGGTCATGAGGATCAGCGCCGCCGCCCCGTCATTGAGTCCGGAGGCGTTGGCGGCGGTGACCGACCCGTCCTTGGCGAAGGCCGGGCGGAGGCCCGAAATCGAGTCCAGCGTCACGCCGTCGCGAATGTATTCGTCGGTCTCGAACACAATCTCGCCCTTGCGGGTCTTGATCGTGACCGGGACGATCTCGTCCTTGAACTTGCCGGCTTTTTTCGCGGCCTCGGCCTTGTTCTGGGAGGCGACGGCGAAGGCGTCCTGGGCTTCGCGGCTGATCTGGTATTTCTGCGCGAGGTTCTCGGCCGTCTGGCCCATGTGATAATCGTTGAAGACGTCCCAGAGCCCGTCCCTGATCATCGTGTCGACGAGCTTCACCTCGCCCATCTTGGTCCCGTCGCGCAGATGCTGCGCGTGCGGGGACGCCGACATGTTCTCATGGCCGCCGGCGACGACGATGGCGGCGTCGCCGAGCCGGATCGCTTGCGCGCCGAGCGCCACCGCGCGAAGGCCCGAGCCGCAGACCTGATTGATGGTCATGGCCGGCTTTTCCTTCGCGACGCCCGCCCCGATGCTGGCCTGACGGGCCGTGTTCTGGCCCTGCGCCGCTTGCAGCACATGGCCCATGATCACTTCGCTGACATCCTCGCCGGAGACCCCGGCGCGGGCTAGCGCCGCGGAAATAACGGTTTCTCCAAGCTTGGCGGCCGGAACCGAGGCGAGGCTTCCGCCGAAAGACCCGACGCCCGTGCGCGCCGCCGATACGATGACTACCCCGGACATTTTTCCTCCCTAGGTTGTAAATTCGCTGCGTCGCCCGTTTTCCGCCGGGTTCCGCCGCCGCCCGGGACGCCGGATCAGGGCGGGCCGCGTGGGCAAGACTGATTTTCATGCTATAGCAAGATTAGCAAGCGCACAAAATCGCGGCGCCGCAATATGCTGCGCAGCATAAGTGCACAAAAACGGGAGGAACCGGGCTGATGTCCGAGCCGATGAACCATACCGACAACGCGGGCGGAAAGCCGAGCTCCAAGCCGGACGACGGCAAGGATCCCATCGTCATCAAGAAGTACGCAAACCGGCGCCTCTACAATACGGCGACGAGCTCGTACGTGACGCTCGACTACCTCTCCGACATGGTCAAGCACGGTCAGGATTTCGTGGTCTATGACGCCAAGACCGGCGACAACATCACCCGCTCGGTGCTGACCCAGATCATTTTCGAGGAAGAGAGCAAGGGGCAGAATCTCCTGCCGGTGCAGTTCCTCCGCCAGCTCATCAAGTTCTACGGCGACAATCTGCAATCGTTCCTGCCGTCCTATCTCGAAATGAGCATGGACGCCTTTTCCAAGAACCAGGAGAAGCTGCGTTCGCAGATGCGCGAAACCTTCGGCGGCGCGCCCGGCTTCCAGATGTTCGAGGAGACGGCGCGCCAGAACATGGCGCTGTTCGAACAGGCGATGAAAATGTTCCAGCCGATGACCGGCATGTACAAACAGGCCGGCCGCACCAGCGCCGCCCCCGGCGACTCCGAAGACATCAGCGATCTGAAAGCGCAACTCGCCGCGTTGCAGCGGCAGTTGGACAAGCTTGAGAAGAAGGGGTGAGCTAGTTCGTAGTTCGTAGTAAGGCGGTCTCCATCTTCGCACTAAGCACTACGTACTTCCTTCCAGCCGATATTCCGCCCCCGCCCCTTTCGCCAGCCGCTCCGCCAGAAACGGCAGCAGCGCCGCGAGCTTGTCTTTCAGCGTCCAGGGCGGGTTGACGATGAAGAGGCCGCAGCCGTTGAGTTTCGATACGTCCGACGGCGCGCGGACCAACAGGTCGGCGCGCAGCGTTTTATCGAGAGCGAGGCCCCCGATCGCCCGATAAAAAGCAGCGACGGTCGCCGGGTCCTTCACCGGATACCACAGCATCAGCGTGCCGGTGGCGAAGCGTTTGCGGGCGTCCGCCAATCCCGCGGCGAGTTTTTCAAACTCGGCGCGGTCCTCGAACGGCGGGTCGATCAGAACCAGCCCGCGGCGTTCCGGCGGCGGCAGCAGAGCCTTTAGCGCCTTCCAGGCGTCGAGCGCCATGACTTTCACGCGCCTGTCGCCAGCGTACGCTGCGGCGAGCGTCGCATGGTCGGCTGGGTGAAGCTCGTTGACCACAAGCCTGTCGTTTCGCCGCAGCGCCTGCACGGCGATTTCCGGCGAGCCGGGGTACAGCGACAGGCCTTCCTCAGCGTTCAGTTTACGGACGATCTCGAGATAGGGCGCGAGCGCATCGGCGGCGCCCGGCGGGATCGGGGCCGCATCGACGCCGATGAGCCGGCCGATTCCGTCTGAAAATTCGAGCGTCTTGCCGGCCTCGACGCCGGCCAGATCGTAGCGTCCGATCCCCGCATGGGTGTCGACGACGCGGAACGGCGCGTCCTTGAGCTTCAGATGCTCAAGGCAGAGCGCGAGAATCGCGTGCTTGACGACATCGGCGAAATTGCCGGCGTGATAGATGTGGCGGTAGTTCATGGAGCAAGGTTGAGCGCAGCCGCCGGCGGGAAGTCAACGCCCTGGCCGTTTAGGCCCTGAGCAATTGCGCCGGCGCTTCGTTCGGCGCGCCCGACGGGAGCCAGCTCGGGTTCACTTCCGGCTTGCCGATCAGATAGCCCTGCAAATAATCGACGCCGAGGCCCTTGAGGAGCATCGCGTCGGCCTCGTTGTCGACCCATTCGGCGACGGTCTTCATGCCGAAATTGCGGGCGAGGTCGAGCAGGGTGCGGACGAACAACTGGTTCTCGCGAGAGGCGGAGACGCCGGTGACGAAGGAGCCGTCGATCTTCAGAATGTCGATGTCGAGCGCCTTGAGGTTGCGGAACGAAGTATAGCCGGCGCCGAAATCGTCGATGGCGAAGGTCGAGCCGAGCGCTTTCACCTCGGAGACGAATTCGATGGAGGCGTCGACCGCGTCGATCACCTGCGTTTCGGTGAGTTCGACAGTGATCCGCTTGGCGAGCGCGGCGTTGGCGCGCAGATGCGCGAGATACCCCTCCGCCCACACGGGATCTTTCACGGTCTCCATCGAAATGTTGACCGCGAGCTGGATGTGGGGAGTGATCGCCAGCGTGTTGATGGCGAGTTCGAGGACGCGCCGGTCGAGCAGGTGCACGAGGCCGAGCCGTTCGGCGACGGGAATGAATTCCGGCGCCGGAACTTCGCGCCCGTCTTCGGCGCGCATGCGGATCAGGCATTCGAACTTGCCTGGCGCTTCGCCGAGATCGGTGACGATGGGCTGGAAAGCGAGGCGGATGCGGCGTTCGTTGAGGGCGGTGAGAATGACGTCCGACATGTGCGTGTTGCGGCGGCGCATGGAGACCGTGTCGGTTTTTTCCGAGAACGCGCTCCAGCTTGAGCGGCCGAGACGCTTGGCCTGATCGAGCGCGGCTTCGGCGCGGGCCATGGCGGCGGTCGACGAGTCCGCGTCTTCGGGAAGCTCGATGGCGCCGATGCAGATCGACGCCGAAACCCCGCCGCGGCGCGTGTCGATGACGCTCTCGCGCACCACGTTCATCAGCTTGATGCAGGTCTCGCGCAGCGTCGTCGCGCTGGCGTCGACGATAAGAAGGCCGAACTTGGTGCCGGCGACGCGGCCGATGGAATCGTCCGGACCCAGAATGCTGGCGAGGCGGCCCGAGATTTCGACAATCACTTCGTCGGCGATCTCAAACCCGTAGTCGGAATTGACCGCGCCGAGATCGTCGATGCCGGCGAGAAAGTAAGCGCCGCGGCGCCCGCTTTGTTTGGCGTCTTCAAGCCAGGCGTCCATTTCGCGACGCAGATGCGCGCGGTTCAAGAGGCCCGTGAGTTCGTCGTTGACCGCGAGCCAGGCGAGCTGCGCTTCGCGTTTCTTCTGCGCCTCGATGGAGCGGACGATCGAGATGAGCCGCCGGGCTGCGCCCTGTCCGATCCAGCCGCCGCGCTCTTCGACCCAGTGCGCTCCGCCTTCGCGGGACAGGCGATACTGGCAGACATAGCTTTCAGCGCGGCCTTCGAAGGCGGCGGCGCGCCCGGCGAGTTTCTCGCCGAAGCTCAACGCCTCGAAGGCGGCCCGATCGGCTTGACGGGAAAGATCAGGCGCGCCGAGCAAGCGCTCGGCGGCGGCGGGGTCGGCCCACTGGATGACGCCGGCGGCGGGATCGTATTCGAACAGCGCCTGGATGGCCCCTTCGGCGTCCGCGGCCGCCTCTCCGGCGCGGGCGTCGACAACCCGTCGCTGCTGCGACTCATAAGACGCGGAAGGATTGGGCGTGGCGGCACGGCGCGCGTCGACGCTCAAGGGCATGGGACAACTCGATTTTCGTCGAACCGACCTTAGGACGAGAGCCGTAAATAAAATTGAAACAGACTGACAACGGTGGCCATTTTCGGACAATTCATGTTCCGATCATGGGCGCCGTTGCTCGGGGCGGGTTGCGGCAGGCTTCTTGCTCTGTCCCAATCGTGAAACCAATTGTTAACCTTCCCGCACTGCAGCAGGCCGTCAGGCCGGCGAAACTCGCCGTGCGGCCGGTCGCGTCCGTAAAGCAGGCTGCGCCCTCGGCGAAGGAGCCGCCTTTGCTCGAGGCGCGGCCCTCGCCGGCGGCGGCTGAAAAACGGGCTTCAACCGCGCTGGCGGCGGACGCCTATCGCGCTACAGGCGATCTCGACGCCCTTCTCGCCGCGCCGCGCTTCAACGTCCTGCTCTGACCTCAGCCGATCAGGCCCGTCTTGTCGCCGACCGAAAGATCGCGGCGCGCCGTCACGGTGGTGACGATGAAGCCGGCCATCGGGTCGAGGAAGGTCATCGTCAAAAAGATGAAAAACACCGAATTGCCGAAGCGGGGGATCAGGATAAAGGCGAGCAGCACGAACACGAACAGGATGAATGACAGGAGATGGTTGGTGATCGAGGCCGAGCCGGTCTTGGTGGCGCGCACCAGTTCGACGAACAGGAGCGCCATCGAGCCGACAAGGAACACGTCGCCCCAGCGGACCGTCCAGTTATCGCCGGAATAGAGCGGCAGCGTCAGCACTTCCCATTCGTGCCAGGCGAGGCCGGCGCGTTCGGGCGTGACCAGCGACAGCACGATGTAGACGACGAAACTGATCGTCAACAGCGGAAAAATCTCAAGCTTCATGAGAAGCGCTCCTCCCTCGCATCGCCCCCAATGGCGCGCCTTCACCTTACCATACTCGATGCCCGCCTAAAGCTCGCAGATGCTTTTTGGGTCGCGGGCGCGGTCATTTAGCCACATCAGGCCGAGAAGGTCGCGGAAGGCGACCGCCAGCCTCCCCAAATTGGTGTATTTGGAGCGCCCATGGGCGCGAGGGCGGTGGCCGACGGGCGCGAATTCGACGACGAATCCCTCGCGCGCCATCAGCGCCGGCAGATAACGGTGCATATGATCGAACGCTGGCAGCCGCATGAACGCTTCGCGCGCGAACAGTTTGAGCCCGCAGCCCGTATCGGCGGCGCCGTCCTTCAACAGCCGCGCCCTGACGGAATTGGCGAGACGCGAGGCCCATTTCTTCGACGCCGCGTCTTTGCGTTCTCTTCGTTCGCCGGCGACCATGGCGAGCGCCTTCGGCGCGCCTTCGCGGGTGAGCTGGCGGAACAGCGCGGGAATGTCGGCTGGGTCGTTCTGGCCGTCGCCGTCGAGCGTCGCGACCGCGGGCGCGCGCGCCGCGAGAACGCCGGTCCTGACCGCGCGGCTCTGGCCGGCGTTCGCCGTATGGGCGATGACGCGAAGCTGCTTGTGCGCTGCGCGCATGGCGAGAAGGCGCTCGCGCGTCGCGTCGCTCGAGGCATCGTCGACGACGATGATCTCATGGTCGATTGCGGCGAGCGCCGAGGCGATTTCGGCGACGAGGGCGGCCGCGCCGCCTTCCTCGTTGAACATCGGGACGACGATGCTGAGCGCCAGTCCGCTATGTTGGGCGCCGGCAGCCGGGCGCGGCGCTGGAAAGGCGAACAGCGCCGCCGGAGATGAGGGGGACGTGGCCTCGGTCATGACCGGCCGGTCTTCGCAGAATCCGGGAAGAAAACAAATCCCCCCGCGTTGTGCTCCGTGTGCCCGGCCGTCGCAGTCAAGTCGCCGCCTGCCTGCCTGCCTGCGACGCCTTGCCGGCGGCGACGGTCTTTCCTAGGGAACTGCGTTAAAGCCGAAGAAACGGTCCCGTCGCCGCTTCGTCCATCTTTTCGTCATTCCTTGGCTTAACAAAGAGCGCGCATGTCGGCATTCCTGAATTACTGGCGCGCCCGGCCCTTTGCGGCCTTCTGGCTTCTCGCCGGCGCGTTGAGCTTTGCGCGCGTCCTCGTTCTCGTCTTTTCCGACGCCGACCTCGGGCCGGACGAGGCGCAATACTGGGTGTGGAGCCTCGATCCGGCGTTCGGCTATTATTCGAAGCCGCCGCTGATCGCGTGGACGATCGGCGCAACGACGGCGCTGTTCGGCCAGGAGGAATGGGCGGTGCGGCTCGCGGCGCCGTTTTTCCATCTCGGCGCAGCGGCGTTTTTGTTCGCGCTCGGGAGGCGGCTTTACGGCGAAGCGGTGGGCGTGTGGGCCGGGCTCGGCTGGCTTGTCGTTCCCGGCGTCGCGCTCTCCTCCGTGCTCATCACCACCGACGCGCCGCTTTTGTTTTTCTGGTCCGCCGCGCTGTACTGCTTTTTCCGGCTGGTCGATCTGCGAGGCTCGCTCGTCTGGGCGACGCTATGCGGGGCCGCGGTCGGGCTCGGCCTGATGTCGAAATATGCGATGATCTATTTTCCGGTCGGCGCTGCGCTCGCTTATATCGTATCCCCCGGCGTGCGCGTCGCGCTCCGTTGGCGCGACCTTGCGCTCGCCGCCCTTATCGCGCTGTCGATCCTCGCGCCGAATTTCCTGTGGAACGCCGCCAACGAATTCAGCACCGTCACGCACACCGCCGCCAACGCCAGCTGGAACGGCTCGTTTCTGCATCCCGTGAAGTTCGCGGAATTTCTCGCCGCGCAGCCGGGCGTCTTCGGGCCGGTTCCGTTTTTTCTGTTCATCTGGGGCGCGGCGACGCTGACGAAACGGCTCGAACAGGCGGGCGCGGCGCGCATGGCTGACCTCGCGCTCCTCGCCTTCGCCCTGCCGCCGCTCCTCATCGTCAGCGGGCAGGCGCTCATCTCGCGCGCTCATGCGAACTGGGCGGCCGCCGCGTTTCCGGCGGCCCTGTTGCTCGCCACCGCATGGGCGTTCCGGGCGCGGATCGGCTGGCTCGTGCGCGCCGGCGTTCTCGTCCACGCGGCGGCGGTCGCGATCTTTCTCGCCGTCTTCGCGAACTTTGCGGTCGGCGATGCGCTCGGCGCCGGCAAGGCGCTCCGCGGCGTGCGCGGCTGGGAGCCGGCAGGCGCCGCCGTCGCGGAAGCCGCAAAAGGCTATGACGGCGTCCTTGTCGACGACCGCGAAGCCATGGGGCCGCTGATTTTCTATGCGCGCGGCGCGCCGCCTTTCATGTCGCTCAACTCCAACAACCGCGTCGAGCATCATTATGAAGCGGCCATGCCCTACGATCCGTCGGGCGGCGGCAGGCTGCTGGCGGTCCTGACGCATGATGCGCCGGAGGCGTTGACGCCGAAATTCTCAGCAGTCAGCCGCATCGGCGTTCTGTCGATCCCGCTGGGACCCGGAGAGACGCGCGAGCTTTATCTGTTTGAAGCGTCAGGCGCGCAATAAGGACGATCAGCGCGACGAGCGGCGCGAGGCCATCACCCTTGCGCGCGTCGCCGCGACATCGCCGCGCCGAATGGCGAGGCCGGCGAGCGCCAGCGCGCGCTCGGTCGCGCGGCCCGTCGCCTTCATGCAGAACGCCGCCCACAGGGCGAGCGACACCAGCCAGAGGAAGGGCGCCGGATACGGACCGGAGAAATGCGTCCGGAAATAACGAAGCACGCTCGCCGTTTTGCGGAATTCGATGCGTATCGCGCTCGCCCGGCTCGAACTCTTGAAATGCGCGACGCTCACATGCGGGTCGAAGAACACGCCGCCGCCGGCTTTCGCAAAGCGCAGGCAGAAGTCCACGTCCTCCACATGAAGGAAATAACTCTCATCCATGCCGCCGATGGCGAAATAATCCTCACGCGGAAGAAAGAAGCAGGCGCCGGAAATCACCGGCACCGGCGAGACTTCCTTCGGGCACGGATCGACATGCAGGTTGAAGCGGCGGAAGTAAGGGTGGCGCGGCGCGAAATGATAGAGCTTCGTCGCCTCGACGAACGCGCGCCACGGCGTCAGCGTCCTGCGGCGCGAGCCCTGCTGTTCGCTGCCGTCGGGATTGACCAGCTTGCAGCCCAATAGCCACGGCCGCATCAGTCCGGCGCCGTCGGCGAGAAGCTGCGCGACGCCGTCTCTCGGCATCACCGCGTCGGGATTGAGGAAAAGAAGAAACGGGCTCGTCGCGCGTTTCGCGCCGAGATTGCACGCGGTGGCGAAACCGACATTGCCGTGGCCCGTAATCACCGTCACTGGCGCGCCCAGCGGCGTCGCGGCGGCGGCGGCCTCGACCGCGCCGTCCCAGTTGCCGTTATCGACGACGATGATTTCAGCGACGTCGTCCTGCGCCTTCAGCGACGCGATCGCGCGCGCCAGCAGCGGACCAGTGAAATAACTGACGATAACAGCGCTCACTTTTGAGCGGACGTCAGGCGAACTCATGTACTTCCCCCGTCGGACTTGAGCCGGATGTCTCGCGTAACCTTATCCGATACTTAGTTCAACAATGAATTATTAAAGCGCAATGACGAATGGCGTCGTTTCGCTGCGATGTTTTGGGCGTTGGCTGTTTTTCTTTGAGCGACAACGCCAGTTTTGCGCATCTATTCCGGCGATTTCATTAAAAA
>JAVJPA010000206.1:0-8158 GCA_040216495.1 Amphiplicatus sp.
CGACTACAATGTCGAACGCGCGCAGCGCGGCATCGTTTATATCGACGAGGTCGACAAGATCAGCTACAAGTCCGACAACCCTTCGATCACCCGCGACGTGTCGGGCGAAGGCGTGCAACAGGCGCTGCTGAAGATCATGGAAGGCACCGTCGCGTCGGTGCCGCCGCAGGGCGGGCGCAAGCATCCGCAGCAGGAATTCCTTCAGGTCGACACGACGAACATCCTGTTCATCGTCGGCGGCGCGTTTGCGGGTCTTGAAAAGATGATCGCCGCGCGCGGCGCAGGCACCTCGATCGGCTTCAATGCGCCGGTGAAATCTACCGATGATCGCCGCGTCGGCGCGGTGCTGCGCGAAGTCGAGCCGGAAGATTTGCTGAAGTTCGGCCTTATCCCCGAATTCGTCGGCCGCCTGCCGGTGATCGCGACGCTCGAAGACCTTGATGTGGACGCGCTCATCCAGATTCTGTCGACGCCGAAGAACGCGTTGATCAAGCAGTATCAGCGCCTGTTCGAGATGGAAGACGTGAAGCTCACCTTCACCGAAGACGCGCGCGCCGCCGTCGCCCGTCGGGCCATTGCGCGCAAGACCGGCGCAAGGGGCCTCCGCTCGATCATGGAAGGCATCCTCCTCGATTCGATGTTCGACCTGCCGACGCTCGAAGGCGTCGTCGAGGTCGTCGTCAACGCCGAGGTTGTCGATGGGCGGGCCAAGCCCCTCTACATCTACGAGGAGCGGCGCTCGAAAGAGCCGATGGAAGCCGACGCGAGCGCGTAATATCCGCTCTCTCGCCGGCGAATCGCCCTTCTTTTCCCGGAACGCCGCCGCCGCCTTGAAACCGCCGCCCGGCTCGCCACATTATCGCAACGCTCGCCGCCCATGCTTGCGGCGAGGTCCGGCGCTTTCGCGCTGGTGATCGCCCCTTAAGGGGACGAGCGTATTGTTCTCTGGAGCGGCGCATTTTCCGCCTCTTCGGAGCGGGCGCCGAGAACGGGCCCGTCAGTCGTTAGGAGACGTTGATGACCGATACTGTGACTTATCCGGTTCTGCCGTTGCGCGACATTGTCGTATTTCCTTCCATGGTGGTTCCGCTGTTCGTCGGGCGCGAGAAATCCGTCCGGGCGCTCGAAAACGTGATGCAGAATCACAAGAAGATTCTCCTGGTCGCCCAGAAGGACGCCGGCGACAACGATCCGGATCCGGAAGATATTTACGAGATCGGCGTCGTCGCTTCGGTGCACCAGCTCCTTAAGCTGCCCGACGGGACGGTGAAGGTTCTCGTCGAGGGCGAGATGCGCGCCAAAGTGCTGCGCTATGTCCAGACCGACGATTATTTTGAAGCCGAGGCCGAGCTTCCCGAGGAAGCCGGCGAGGAAGGCCCGGAGATCGAAGCCTTGTCGCGCTCGGTCATCGGGCAGTTCGAATCCTATGTGAAGCTCAACAAGCGCGTGCCGCCGGAAGTGATCGTGTCGATCAACCAGATCGACGACGCTTCGCAGCTCGCCGACACCATCGCCTCGCATCTCAACATCAAGATCGGCGAGAAGCAGGAGCTTCTCGAGATCGTCAACGTGTCCGAGCGGCTGGAGAAGGTCTACGCCCTTATGGAGGGCGAAATGAGCGTCCTTCAGGTCGAGAAGAAAATCCGCAACCGCGTGAAGCGGCAGATGGAGAAGACACAGCGCGAGTACTATCTCAACGAGCAGATGAAGGCGATCCAGAAGGAGCTCGGCGAAGGCGACGACGGGCGCGACGAGCTCGCCGAACTGGAAGACCGCATCAAGAAGACGAAACTCTCGAAAGAAGCCCGGACCAAGGCTGAAGGCGAATTGAAGAAGCTGCGCCAGATGTCGCCGATGTCGGCGGAATCGACGGTCGTCAGGAACTATCTCGACTGGCTGCTCTCAATCCCGTGGAGCAACAAGTCCAAGGTCAAGTCCGACCTCAAGAACGCCGAAGATATTCTTGATGCGGATCATTACGGCCTCGACAAAGTCAAGGAGCGCATCCTTGAGTATCTCGCCGTGCAAAAACGCATGGGCAAGCAGAAAGGCCCGATTCTCTGCCTTGTCGGCCCTCCGGGCGTCGGCAAGACTTCGCTCGGCAAGTCGATCGCTAACGCCACGGGCCGCGAATTCGTGCGCGTCTCGCTCGGCGGCGTGCGCGACGAAGCGGAAATCCGCGGCCACCGGCGGACCTATATCGGCTCGATGCCCGGCAAGGTCATTCAGTCGATGAAGAAAGCCAAGAAGTCCAACCCGCTGTTCCTGCTCGACGAGATCGACAAGATGGGCCAGGACTTCCGCGGCGATCCGTCATCGGCGCTGCTTGAGGTTCTCGACCCTGAACAGAATGGGACGTTCGCCGATCATTACCTTGAGGTCGAATACGATCTTTCCGACGTGATGTTCATTACGACGGCGAACAGTTTGAACATGCCGCAGCCCCTGCTTGACCGGATGGAGATCATCCGCATTCCGGGGTATACGGAAGACGAAAAGCGCGAGATCGCCAAGCGCCACCTCATTCCGAAAATCCGCGCCGATCACGGGCTATCGGAAGAAGAGTGGAAAATCACCGATGACGGCCTTAACGGCCTGATCCGGCGCTACACGCGCGAAGCGGGCGTCCGGAGCCTTGAGCGTGAAATTTCGCGCCTCGCCCGCAAAGCCGTTCGCGAGATCGAGAGCGGCAAGGCCAAGTCGCTTGCAATCACGCAGGAAAATCTCGCCGAATATTCGGGCGTGCCGAAGTTCCGCTACGGCGAGATCGACGGCGAGGACCGCATCGGCGTCGTCACCGGCCTCGCATGGACATCGGTCGGCGGCGACATCCTGACGATCGAAGGCGTGAAAATGCCGGGCAAGGGCCGTATGACCCCGACCGGCAACCTGAAAGACGTGATGAAGGAATCGGTTTCGGCCGCATCCTCCTATGTGAAGAGCCGGGCGACGGCTTTCGGCATCGAGCCGCCGGTGTTCGAGAAAACCGACATTCACATCCACGTTCCCGAAGGCGCCACGCCTAAGGACGGACCGTCCGCCGGCGTCGCTATGGCGACGGCGATCGTTTCCGTGCTGACCGGCACTCCCGTTCACAAGGACGTGGCGATGACCGGCGAGATCAGCTTGCGAGGCCGCGTGCTCGCCATCGGCGGGCTCAAGGAGAAGCTGCTCGCCGCGCTCAGGGCGGGGATCAAGACGGTGCTTATTCCTGAAGAGAACGAAAAGGATCTCGCCGAGATTCCTGACAATGTGAAGTCGGGCATGAAGATCATCCCCGTTAAAACTGTCGACGAAGTGCTCGGCCATGCGCTGACCAAACCGCTGGTTCCGATCGAGTGGTCGGAAACGCCGGAGGCGACGGTGAAGCCGGCGGAAACGGATGGCGGCGAGGCGGTGATTACGCACTAAACCGCCTATCAATTTCATACACAAACGCGGCGCCGGAAGGCGCCGCGTTTTTCTTTCAGGCTGTTTTTAAGGTAGGCTGCGCCAGCTCGTCCGCCGCAGGGATGAGAGGGTCATGTCGGCTTTTGACGGTCTGTTTTTCAGCATGTTGAACGCGATGATCGGCCACACGGTCAAGCGCGGCTCCCTGACTGTGATCGACGCCCAGGGGCGGCGTCACCAGCATGGCGATGGGAATGCGCCGTTCGCGGCCATGCGCCTCACCGATCCTTCTCTCTACGGACAGATCGTTCTGAACCCCGAGCTCAAGGTCGGCGAAGCTTATATGGACGGGGCCTTAATCTTCGAAGAAGGCTCGGTGCGCGATTTCCTGCAAATATTTCACAGCAACGCCGTCAATCTTCGCAATCGGCCCTTGCGGCGTCTTGCAGGGGAGGCGATGCGGCGCCTGCGGCGCGTTCAGCAGCACAATACGATCGGCAAGGCGCGCGAACACGCGGCGCATCATTACGATCTGTCGAACGAGTTCTATCGCCTGTTTCTGGACGAAGACCTCAATTACTCCTGCGCCTATTTCGAGCACGAAGGCCAATCGCTTGAAGCCGCGCAAAGAGCCAAGCTTCGGCACATCGCCGCCAAGCTGAAGATCGAGCCCGGCATGCGCGTGCTCGATATCGGCAGCGGCTGGGGATCGATGGCGCTCTATCTCGCCGAGCATCTCGGCGCCGAGGTCGTCGGCGTGACATTATCTAAGGAACAGCAGGCGCTGGCGACGATGCGCGCGCGCGAGCGCGGGCTCGACCGTAAGGTCGATTTCCGCCTGCTCGACTATCGCCAGGTGGACGGGCGTTTCGACCGGATCGTTTCGGTCGGGATGTTCGAGCATGTGGGCGTCCCTTATTATTCGGGGTTTTTCGAGAAGCTTTCCGACCTGCTCGCAGAGGACGGCGTCGCGCTGCTGCATTCGATCGGTCACAAAGGGCCGCCGAACGTCACCGGCCCGTGGATCCGCAAGTATATTTTTCCGGGTGGATATTCGCCGGCGCTGTCCGAAACCTTCGCCGCGATCGAGCGGTCGGGTCTGTGGGCGACGGATGTTGAAATCCTTCGCCTCCATTACGCAGATACGCTGAAGGAATGGGAGCGCCGTTTTCAGGCGAACAGGCGCGAGATCGCCAGCCTGTTCGACGAGCGCTTCTGCCGGATGTGGGAATTCTATCTGTCGTCGTCGGAATTCGCCTTCCGCGTCGGCGGGCATATGGTGTTTCAGATTCAGCTCGCGCATCAGCGGGATGCGGCGCCGATCCGGCGGGATTACATGCTGGAAGCGGAAGCGGCGTTGCGTGAGCAGGAGAGCGGGCGGCGGACCTTCCCCTCTCTTCAGGCATAAAAAAACGCAGCCCCGCGGGGCTGCGTTTTCGCTGTTCGTTAGAAGGCTGCGTTTACTGCGCGCCAAGCATGGTGGCGATCGCTGCGGGGACGCCCACGCCGATCGCAAGCAGGGCCAAGGCCAGATAGAACAACGCCTCTTTGCCGCTTGAAATGCCCGCATGCTGGGCTGAACTGACGTCAATGTGCGACTTGTAAGCCATGGCCATACTCCTGATCCCTACTGAACTCGTCCGTTTCTCCTCGCGGTCAGTATTCTGTGTCATGTATCTGTGACGAAAGTGTCACCGAAGTGTCATATAGCGCAAATACTGCGCCCATTCAAGAGGAATGCGCAATTCTTGCGCCCTGGTAATGCCGCCCGCGGCGATTGGCGGCGGCGGCCAGGGCTGGCCAAGGGCGCTGTTTTCGTTAAGGAAATGGCGGATGGCGCGGCGCTGCGGGCGCGCCTGAAGCCTTGGACGGCGCTAAAGCATGACCGACGACATCGCCAAAACGACCGCCGCCGCGTGCGTTTCCATGGACGAAGTGCGGGCGGAGATCGATCGTCTGGACCGGCTTCTGGTGCGGCTTCTGGCGGAACGACAGGGCTATATCGAGGCGGCCGCCCGCATCAAGGAGAGGGCGGACGAGGTGCGCCTGGAGTGGCGCATTGAGGATGTGGTCGCCAAAGTTCTCGCCAGCGCCGAGCGCGAAGGCCTGTCGAAACGAATCGCAGAGCCTGTCTGGCGCGAGTTGATCGACCGGTGCATCGAACATGAGCACGAAAAATGGCGCTTGTTCCGCATACGAAATGAAAAATAAAAACGCTTTGTTTTCAGGCTCTTAAGAAGGGGGAAGGAGCAAAAGGCTAGACTTTCTGCGCCTTTCCCTTTGCCGCGCCTTGCGTCGCGCGCGATACTTGGCCGACCTATCGCCGCCATCTCCCAACAAACTGAAAGGGTGGACGAATGAACAAGAATGAATTCATCGATCGCGTGGCCGACATGGCCGGGATCAACAAGGCTGAAGCGACCCGGGCGGTCGACGCCGTATTCGACGCGATCACTGAGGGCCTCAGAAAGGGCGACGATATCCGTCTCGTCGGTTTCGGCACCTTCTCGGCGGCGAAACGCAAGGCGCGCGAAGGCCGCAACCCGCGCACCGGCGAGACCATCCAGATTCCGGCCTCGACGCAGCCGAAATTCTCGCCCGGCAAGGGCCTGAAAGACGCGCTGAATTAACGGCGTAGACGGCGCCCTTTCGCGCCGTAGACTGACGAATTGAAGCCGCCGCACCTTCGGGCCTGCGGCGGTCTTTTTTTGAGCCGCAGGGAGGCCCGCCGTCAAAATCGGCAATTGACCGGAACGGCGAAAGGCGCGCGCCGGCGCGCTTGTGCGCCCCGATTTCCCGCGATAGGAAAGACGCGCGTCAGCGCGCATTCGGGCGGTTAGCTCAGTGGTAGAGCGCCTCGTTTACACCGAGGATGCCGGGAGTTCGACCCTCTCACCGCCCACCACGCAGTCCGGTCTTCTCAACGATTGGTTCGCGCTGTAAGCGAGGCGCCGAGCGCGGCGACGTTGACAGCCAGAAGAACGCCCATGACATGCCACGATGTCGGCGCGCCTGTGGCGCGGGCGAGCCTTTCGGCGGTGATCGCGGCGAGGACCAGCGCAATCGCATATGAGATTGAGACCGCCAGCGCGGCTGCGCGCGATCCTTTTCGGATCGCTGTTGCGGTCGTGAATAGCGCCAGCAGGCCGAGCGCGAACGACGATCCGCCGATCAGAGTCATTAAGGCGAAATAGAGCGGCCGCACGGCCTCGCGCGCGCTATCGGGAACAGCGGCGGCGTGAAACCACAAGGGTTCGTCGACACTGGCGTAGACATATCCGAACCACAGAAAGAACAGGGCGAGCAAAGAGAACAGGCCGGTTCCTGTCCATCTGACGGCTGACTGCATGACGGCTTCCTTGTGCGCTTGGGTTGACCCCGAGAGGTATAGGAACCGGGGCGGCGCTGCGGAAATGCCGATTGCTTCTGGCTTCCATGCGCCGTGCGCATGGCGCCCGGCCGCGCAAGTGGCGTCCGCATCGAACCCATGCGATTTCGGCATTTCCGTTTCGCCGGCCGGTCGTGGAGCATCCCGTCAGCAAGTCAGGCGATAAGCGCAACACGGGAAACGGATATGAACATGATGGAAATGACCAAGCCGGCGCAAACGGCGGACCGGAAGCGGCCGCTGGAGGGACGCGTCGCCATCGTCACCGGCTCGACCAGCGGGATCGGTCTCGGGATCGCCGAAACGCTCGCCGCACAAGGCGCGAAGGTCGTGCTCAACGGTTTCGGCGACATTTGCGAAATCGACATGCTCCGCGACAGAATCGCTCGCGAGAACGGCGTTGACGCCATCTACTCCGACGCCGATCTGTCAAAGGCTGACGCTGTCGCCGGCATGATCGCCTTCGCCCGCGACGCGCTCGGCCCGATCGACATCCTCGTCAACAACGCCGGGATCCAGCATGTGGCGCCGGTCGATGAATTTCCGCCCGCCAAATGGGACGCGATTATCGCCATCAATCTTTCCTCGGCTTTCCACGCCATCCGGGCGGTGCTGCCTGAAATGAAAGCCCGCCGCTGGGGCCGGATCGTCAACGTCGCCTCCGCGCACGGGCTTGTCGGTTCGCCTTTCAAGTCCGCTTATGTCGCCGCCAAACACGGCGTTCTCGGTCTGACCAAGGTCGTCGGTCTTGAGGCTGCGGAATCCGGCGTCACCTGCAATGCGATCTGCCCCGGTTATGTCTGGACGCCTCTCGTCGAGAAACAGATCGAGGATCAGGCGCGCGCTCACAGCATCCCGCGAGAGAAAGTGATCGCCGATGTGCTGCTGAAATCACAGCCCAACAAGAAGTTTGCGCAGGTCGCCGAGATCGGCGCGCTGGCGGCGTTCCTTTGCTCGGACGCCGGGGCCTCGATCACGGGCGCCGCCTTGCCGGTCGATGGCGGGTGGACGGCGCAATAGGCATGTACGGAACGCGATTCTGGAGAGGACGATGAACGCTCAATCAATACGCGAGGCTGACGGACGGAAGTTGAAATCATCGCCAGCAGACGTCGGCCAGCTCGTTCTGGTGTTTCAGGGCGGCGGGGCGCTCGGCGCCTATCAGGCCGGCGTTTACCAGGCGATCCATGAAGCCGGTCTGGAGCCGGACTGGATCATCGGCACGTCGATCGGCGCCATCAATGCAAGCCTCATCGTGGGCAATAGCCGGACCGACCGCATCGCCGCGCTGAAGGAATTCTGGAATCGCGTCACGCATCATAAGCCCTGGCATTTCTGGCCCGCCCATCCGGCGATTGCACAAGGCATGTCTTACTGGTC
>JAVJPA010000207.1:0-4013 GCA_040216495.1 Amphiplicatus sp.
AGCGTCGTCAGCTTGAATTCGAGCACGGTGATGAAAAGCTGCACGGCGAGGATAAAAAACGACAGTAGCACCACGGCCCAGGCGAAGAACAAAATCGCGATTGTGACGAAATTCTCAAAGAATGCGATGGGGCCGGTGAGATCGCCGATCTCTTCGAGAAGCGGCTTGCCCGCGTCAAAGCCTGCATTCGCGACAAATCCGGGGCGCATCAGATCAGCCGCACTCATCGTCGATCCCCCGGCGCGAAGCCCGAGTTCGGCAAAGCTGTCGAAGATGACGCCGCTCAGAAACGCGAAATTGCCGATGATGAAGGCGAAGAAGCCGACATAAAGCACTTTCTTGATGAGCTGCGCGACGACATTGGTGTTCTCGGCCATGGCCCAGAAAAGGCCGGCGAGCGTGATGTCGATAGCGATGAGGATGGTCGTGAGATAGGCGACGTCTGGCGACAACAGGCCGAACCCAGAATCGATATAGGTCGAGAACGTCGTCAGGAATGAATCGATGACCGAGAGATCGTCCACGGGTCAGCCTCCCGGCGTGTAGGCGGTTGCGTCGCCAAGAAACCGAATGAGACGCGCCTTGCCGCGCTCGCGTTCGGCGAGCGCGCGCGAGGCTTCAAGCGCCTCGGCGCGATATTGCGCGGCGAGCAGGGTTTGAATCTGCATCATCTGTTCGGCGGAGAGCGCGGCGATCTGGTTGCCGGCCTGCAAGACTTGCAGGTTTCCCCCGGCGCCCTGGCTCTCGCCGACGAGCCCGTGGAGTTCGTCGATATCGTCGCGGATGTTCGTGACGACCTGGGCCTGCACCTGAAGTGAATGCTTGTAGCCGTCGCGCGATTGCATCCAGGCGTCGCGCGCTTCGGAAACGATCACCGGCGTCGCCGGCGGCGATGCGCCATAGGTCTCACGATAGATCGTCTCGTAACCAGTCTCGATCGCCGAGACTTGGTAGGCGATGCCGTCCGCCAAATTGATGAGCGCATCGATAGTGAGAAGCTTCGCTTTTAGATCGTCGGCGACCGACGTCGGCAAGCTCGCGAGATCCTTCGCCTGGTTCTCAAGCATGGTCACTTCATGGGCGAGCTGCTTGATCTGGTTTTCGATCTGGGTGAGCGAGCGCGCCGCCGTCAGAAGATTCTGGGCATGATTGGTCGGGTCATAGACGATGCCCCCAAATCCGAATTGCGCATGGGCTGTTCCGGTGATGCTCGTGACCGGCATGACGCCCAACATGATGATGCTGATGATCGTCTTCTTCATCGTGTCCTCCTATTCGGCCGCCATTAGGGACGCCGCGGCGCCCGGCCATTGGCGCAAGATATCGACGGCCCATTTGAGGTTTTTCCGTCCGAGGAATTCTTCTGCGAACGGCGCACTGCCCTCGACGATCTCGTCCATGAGTTTCTGGTCTGCGGGACTCGCTGAGCCGCAAAAGGCGAGCGCGACGGGCCCTAGCCCCAGCTCGAAAATTCGCGCGCCCAACGGCGACTGGAAATAATAATCGCGCTTCGGAGTCGCCCGCGCGATGATCTCGACCTGCCGCGGATTAAGCCCGAAACGTTCATAGGTTTCGCGCTGCTGCGGTTCGAAGGCGCGCTCATTCGGCAGAAAGATGCGCGTCGGGCAGCTCTCGACAATCGCGGGCGCAATCGAGGCGCCCGCAATGTCGGCGAGCGATTGCGTCGCAAAGACGACGGCGACATTCTTTTTGCGCAGCGTCTTCAGCCATTCGCGGATGCGCGCGGCGAAGAGCGGGCTGTCGAGGAACAGCCAGGCTTCGTCAAGAATGATGAGCGTCGGGCGCCCGTTGAAGCGCGCTTCGAGACGATGGAAGAGGTAGGTGACGACTGGCGCGACCGCGGCAGGCGCAGCCATTAGCGATTCCATCTCGAAACAGACCGTATCGGCAAGCTCCAGAGTCTCATGATCGGCGTCGATGAGCCGCCCGTATGGTCCCTCCAGGGTGAAGGGGTGAAGCGCGGATTTCAGTTCTTCATGCTGCAACAGCATGACGAGCCCGGTAATGGTGCGCTCAGATCTTTCGGCCGTGCTGAGCGACTTGATCGCCGACCAGATCGCTTCCTTTTTATCCGGCGTCATCGAAACGCCTTCACGCGCCGCAAGCCCGGCGATCCAGTCGGCGGCAAAGACTGCGCCGGTTTCACTATCAATGTCTTTTAAGGGTTGCAGTGATGGCGCGCCGTCGGTCCCAAGATCGATATGGGCGCCCCCAACCGCGAGCGTTGCGGCGCGCGCTGAGCGGCCCTTGTCGAAGATGAAGATTTGCGCGTCCTCATAACGCCGCCATTGCATGGCGATCAGCGACAACAGCGCCGACTTGCCGGCGCCGGTCGGACCGACCACCAGCGTATGCCCGACATCGCCCACATGGAGATTGACGCGGAATGGCGTCGTCCCGTTGGTGTGCGCCTGTATGAGCGCGGGCGCGTTAAGATGATCGTTCCGCGCCTCCCCCGCCCAGACCGATGAGAGCGGCGTCATGTGTGCGAGATTCAAGGTGTGGAGGATCGGCTGGCGCACATTGGCGTAGACATGGCCCGGCAGGCTCCCGAGCCAGGCGTCGACAGCGTTCAAGGTTTCGCGGATCGCGGTGAAGCCGCGGCCATTGATGATCTGCTCAGCGGCGCGCAAGCGGTCTTCGACTTCGCCGATCTCCTCGCTCATCACCGTCACCGTGGTGGTGACGTAACCGAAGGAGACGAGATCGTTGCCGAGTTCCTGCAGGGCGGCGTCGGCGTCGGCGGCCTTATTGTCGGCGTCATTATCGAGGAGCGCCGCCTGTTCGTTGAACATGACTTCGCGAATGACCGCGCCCATGGACTTGCGCTTGGCGAACCAGTGCCGGCGCTGTTTTGCGAGAACCTTTTCCGCCGCGTGCTTGTCCATGGCGATGAATCGCGTCGCCCAGCGATAGGGAAAGCCCTGACGGTTCAGATCGTCGAGGATGCCCGGCATGGTCGACGCCGGAAAACCGAGAATCGTCAGCGTCCTTAAGTGATAATCGCCGATCATCGGTTCGAGGCCGCCGGTGAAGGGCTCGTCGGCGAGTATGGCGTCCAAGAAAACGGGGATCTCCGGCGCCGCGACCCGATGACGTTTCGCCGAGGCGCAGGCATGAAGATAGGACAGCGTTTCGCTGTCGCTTAAAGGCTCAATATCAACGAGCGCCGCCGACAGAAGATCATAGGCGCGCACGCAAGTCTCAACAAAGGTCTCAAGCCGCCGACGCCAGTCGTAGGTTCCATGTTTTTCAGACCGGGTGATGAGGGCGCGTTCGGCGCGGCCTTTGGCGTCCGCCGGCGGCAGCCAGAGCAGGGTCAGATAATAATGGCTCTCGAACTGGTCGCCGCTCTCGCCGTCGAGACCGCCCTCGAAACGCAGCCGTCGTTCTTCGTCGACGAGCCATGAGGCGGCGTCGCCAAAGTCCGAATGCGGATAGTCGTGCGCCTCCACGCGCACTGCCTCGAAGAAAAGCGCCCAGCCCGATCCGAAGCGGCGCAGCACATTGTTGACGCGCGCGTGTCTCGCGATGAGTTCGGCTTCGGTCGCGCTTTCGAGGTCCGGCCCGCGATAGCGGAATGTCTTCTGAAACGATCCGTCCTTGTTGAGGACGATCCCCGGCGCCGGGCTACAGGCCCAGGGAAGATAATCGGAGAGCAACCGCGGCTTGTCGCGATATTCCTTGAGGTTCAGCATGTGAGATGCGCCTTGTGCCGGAGGTTGCGGATTGCAACGCTTAGAAAATCTGGATCGGCCTTCGCCGCCATGACGGCGCCCGTATGTCCGGCGAGCCAGACGAGAAGCCCCGGTATCCAAAGGCGTAAGCCCAAAGCCAATGCCGCAGCGATCGTGCCGATCAGGATCGCGGCAGACCGAGGCGCGCCGCCAAGGAGGATCGGCTCCGTGAGTGACCGGCGCAGGGGGATTTCGAAACCGTCCACGGAAGAACTCTCTCAGTAAAGAACGGCGCCGCCGCCAAAGGAAAAGAAG
>JAVJPA010000208.1:0-7685 GCA_040216495.1 Amphiplicatus sp.
GACCAGGCGTCGAGCACGCCCGCCTCGCCCGCCGCGCCTTCGGCCTTGTTGGCGAGCAGGATCACCGGCTTGCCGCTCGACCTCAGAATGTCGGCGAAGACTTCATCGCGCGGCGTGATCCCGGCGCGGGCATCGACAAGGAAAATACAGGCGGCCGCTTCGTCCACCGCCACATCGGTCTGGCGGCGCATCCGTCCTTCAAGAGCGCGCTCGGGCGCGACTTCAAGACCGGGCGTGTCGACAACGATGAACTCAAGATCGCCGAGCCGCGCCTCTCCCTCGCGCCGGTCGCGGGTGACGCCGGGCGTATCGTCGACCAGCGCCAGGCGTTTGCCGACGAGACGGTTGAAAAGGGTCGACTTGCCGACATTCGGCCGGCCCACGATCGCGACTTTCTGAAGCGTCATGGGTTCTTCGCCCGACGCCTGCGCCCGAGATCAGCGCAAGGCGTAGAGCTTTCCTTTTTCGGTGAGGAGAAAAATCGTTTCGTCGGCGACGATGGGCGCGACAGTGAATCCGTCTCCGATGCGTTTCGTATCGACGACGACGCCCCCTTGCGGAGAAACCTTGGCGACATCGCCGCGCGAGGACACAAGAATAAGATGATCGCCGGCGAGAACCGGCCCCGCCCACATGATCCGCCCCTTCTTTTTCTTTTCTTTTTCATAACGGCGCAGTTGCGAGACCCATGCGATCGCGCCGTCTTCGCGGTTGATGCAGACGAGTTCGCCATCGACGGAGACGAGATAAATGAAATCGCCGGCGACCCACGGCATTTGCAAGCTGGCGACCGGCACCTCCCAGACGCGCTGGCCGGAACGGATGTCGATCGCCGCAAGCCTGCCCGCATGGCTGACCACGTAGATCAACCCGCGATCGATCACCGGGCTGCCGGCGATGTCGTTCAGGGTCGCAAGCGCGGTCAGCTGGGCGTTCTGGGCGAGCGTATCGTTCCACGCGGCGCGGCCTGAATCCGCAAGGAACGCCACGATTTCGCCGGACGAGAACGGAGCGACGACAAGATCGCCGGCCGCCGCCGGGCTCGCCGCCGAGAGAATCCGCGCCGTTTCCTCGAACGATTGATAGCTCCAGTTCCGCGCGCCCGTGGCTTGATCGAGGGCGATCATTTCGTTGGTGTTCGTGACGAAATACACCGCGCCCCGATAGGCGGTCGGCGGCGTGCGGATAGGCGCCTCGATCCGGAAGCGCCAGATTTCCTCGCCTGTCTCGGCGTTGAGGGCGGCCACAAATCCGAACCCGGATGTAATGAAAAGGCGCCCGGAATCGAAGGCGACGCCGCCTCCGAAACCGATTTGCGCCGGATCGGGCCGCGAGAACAATTCGCGCAGGCGAAACCGCTCATCGATCTCCGGCGCCAGATCGACGCGCCACAGTCTATTTCCGTTATCCATGCCGAACGCGGAGACGCGCGCTTCGGTGTCGATCACGTAAAGCTTGCCGTCAGCCGCAATCGGCGGCGAGGTCAGCTTCGAGCGGCGGCCGGCGTCCGCCTTGATGTCCTCGCTCCATGCGACGCTCAGCGACGTTCCGGCGTTCAGGTGATGCAACGTGTGGTCGGCTTCGCCGCCCGGCTGCGGCCATGAAATGTTCTTGTAAGACGGCGGCAACTCGATCACGGCGCCGGAGAAGCGGGGATCGGCTTCGAGCGTCTGCTCAAGCGCGAGGATCGAAATCCGGTTTTCTTCTTCCGGAACGTTCTCGTCCTTTTCGTCATCGCCGCCGCTGAAGACGCCGCCGACGGCGCGCGTCACCGGATTGCCGCCGCACGCAGAAAGCGCGAGCGCCGTCGCAAGGCCGGCGGCGATAAGCGCGACGCGGCGCCACTGAAGATTTTGTCTCATCGCTTACTGATCCTCGCCGTCGGGTTCGCTTCCATCTTCGGTCACAGGCGCATTGGCTGACGGCGGCGCCGTATCGGCCAAGTCATCCTGCACAGGCTCCTCCGGCGACGCCGGCGCAGCCGCGTCGAGCGCGTTCAGCAAATCCTCAACACGCGCTTCGCCCTTGATATTGACGCCGGCCTCTCCCGCCGAAGCGAGCGCGGCGAATTCTTCCGCACGCTGACGAACTGCCAGCGGCGTCGTCACGTCTTCGACCGCGCGCGCAAACATCGCCTTGGCGTCCGAATAGTCGCCGGCCTCGAGCGCCGCGACAGCCGCAATCTCGCGCGCATAGGCGCCGAAAATCGAGCCCTGGTCGATCAGTCCGCCGAGATCGACCGCCGTCTCCTGACGGCCGTCGGCGATGGAGAGATATCCGGCGCGAAGGCGGGCGAGGTCGCGCAGATGCGCCGAGGCGGCGCTGTTTTGATAAAGCGTCCGATAGGCGGCGCGCGCGCCTTCCCGGTCGCCCCCCGCCGCAAGCGAGCCGGCGCGGCGGAACTGGGCGAGCGCGGCGTAGCCGGCAGGCGCCTCCTCCGCAAAGGAAGCGAGCGCGGCGCGGCCCTCTTCTGGGTTCTGGACAAGCGATTGCAGCGCCTCATTATACTCCACCGCCGCCGCGGAGGAGCGGGCCGTCTGCTGGCCTGTCCAGATCTGCCAACCGGCGACCCCGGCGACGATCGCCACGGCCCCGCCGATCAACGCGCTTCCATATTTCCTGAAAAACGCCCATTGGCGCTCTTCCGCAAGTTCCTGTTCGACCTCGCGGATTACGCTTTCGTCTTCAGCCACGCGGCGCCCTTTGCTGCCAATGATCAAGCGCCGCCAGGGTTTTCGCCCTCTCGCGACGCAGTCGAGCGGCGGTTCTACCGACCTTTAGGCAGGGGCGCAACGCGGGCGGCCGGACGGACCTGCGGCTCCGGCGGGCCGAGCCTATTTGGCGCGGGCCTTGGGCGGCGTCTTCCCGGCGCCTTTGCCGGGATCGAAGCGGTAGACCTGGGCTTGCTCGGGAAAAGTCCTCGACCTGACTTCGCCGGCGAACTGGCGCGCGGCCCGGTCGATCTCGCCTTTAAGGCCAGCGTAGCGTTTGACGAATTTGGGCGTCCAGTCGAACAGACCGAGCATATCCTGCGTGACCAGAACCTGCCCGTCGCAAGCGGAAGAGGCGCCGATGCCGATCGTCGGCGCCTTGACCGTGCGCGTGATCTCGTCAGCGAGCTCTTCGGCGACGCCTTCGACGACGATGGCGAAAGCGCCGGCCTCCTCAGCGGAGCGCGCCTCAGCGAGGATTTCTTCGCGCTCGGCGGCTGTCCGGCCTTTCGCCTTGAAGCCGCCGGTGACGTTCACCGCCTGCGGCCGCAGGCCCACATGCGCCATCACCGGCACGCCGCGCTCGACAAGGAAACGAATAGTTTCGCCTGCATAACGCCCGCTTTCGATTTTAACCGCCTGCGCGCCGGTTTCGCCGAGAAGGCGCGCGGCATTCCGAAAGGCGACTTCGGGGGACTCTTCATAAGACCCGAACGGCATGTCGACGATGACGAGCGATCGGCTCGCGCCGCGCATCACCGCTTTTGCGTGCATGATCATCATGTCAAGCGTCACGCCCACGGTGGATGGCAGTCCGTGCACCACCATACCGACTGAATCTCCCACAAGCAGCATGTCGCAATGCTCGTCGAGGATGGCGGCCATCGGGGCGTCATACGCCGTCAGGCAAACGATGGGTTCGCCCCCCTTGCGCGCCGCAATATCGGCGGCAGTGATGCGTTTGGTCTGAACCTGAGCGGACATGCGGAGCCTTTCGTGAAACACGACTTTCCGGATTATACTCTTTTATTGCGCCGCACACAAAACCGAACGCAGGCGCGCTCCATACTGTGAACGGACCCGCCAATATGAAAAAGGAGGACGATATGACCCGACTCTGCGTTTTGGCGCCTTTCGCACTGGCGGCGCTGGCCGCCTGCTCCTCGCCGCCAGCGAACCGCGACGCCGCCAAACCATTGTCCGTCGCGAGTTCTGTCGACATCGACCGATATCTGGGACGCTGGTACGAAATCGCCCGGCTTCCCAACGGATTTGAAAAGGGCTGCGAGGGCGTCACGGCCGACTACAGTCTTCTTCCCGACGGGAAAATCAAAGTCGTCAACTCCTGCCGCAAAGGCGCGCCGGACGGCAAGCTCAAGGTAGCGAATGGACGCGCCCGGATTGCGGACGAAACGACGAACGCCAAACTTGAAGTCAGTTTTTTCGGCCCCTTCTGGGGCGATTATTGGATACTATGGCTTCCCGAGGACTATTCTATGTCGCTCGTCGGCGAACCTTCCGGCCGGTATCTATGGATATTGTCCCGTACGCCGACGATCAGCGACGACGTTAAAGAAGCGGCGTTAAACCGGCTTCAGCGGTTTGGCTACGATACGACCGCGCTCTATTTTCCTGCGCAGCCGCCTGCGCCGAATGAACCGCTACGGTGATCAGCGAGGAATTGGCACGCCCGCAATATAGGGATGAAGCCAGAAAAACAGCGCCGCCCAGGCGGCCGCGCCGACGCCGATGGCGAGGACATCGTTGACGGCCGGACCGGGCGCCGGAACCGGCTCGCCGCGCCGCTTCACGGCGATGCGGTCGAAAACCGCGTAGGCGAGGAACGCGCCGAACAACAACAGCGAGCGCACGTCCCCGTTCACCAGCAGGTGCGCAAACGCCCAGATTTTGACGCTCGCCAGCATCGGATGCTTCACCGCCGGTGCGATCTTGCCCTTCGGCAAATACGCAGACGCAAGGAGCACGAGAGCGATGAACATCAGCAGATAGACGACATAAATCATCCAGTAGGGCGAAACGAACAGCACCGCGCCGTCCGCCTTGGGCCATCCCAAGATAATGAGAACGAAACCGACGATCGACACAACGGAATACAGCCCCTTGTAGGGGCCGGCGCCGAGCCGCCCGATCAGCGCTTCGCGCGCGCCCCTTGCGGAGGCGGTGAACAGGTGAGCGCCGAAAAAAATAATCAGTCCAAGGATGAACAGGGTCATCCGCCCCTCCCTAATGCCCTTCGAAGGAGACCAGCGCGGCTACGTCCTTGCCCATCGCCCTCAACTTGTCGGCGCCGCCCAGTTCCGGGAGGTCGACGACGAAGGAGCATAGCACGACTTCCGCCCCGGCGCGCTCCAGCAGCCTGATCGCCGCGGAGGCGGTGCCGCCAGTGGCGATCAGGTCGTCCACCAGCAAGACCTTGTCGCCCTTCGACACCGCATCGATATGAATTTCCACCTCGTCGACGCCGTATTCGAGTTCATAGCTCTCGCCGATCGTCTTGTAGGGAAGCTTGCCCTTTTTGCGGATCGGCACGAATCCGACCGAAAGCTGGTGCGCGATGGCGCCGCCCAGAATGAATCCCCGCGCTTCTATGCCGGCGACCTTGTGGATTTTTCCGCCCGCCAGCGGCTGGACCAGTTCGTCCACCGCCCGCCGGAACGCGCGCGCATCGGCTAGGAGCGTCGTGATATCGCGGAACATGATGCCGGGCTTCGGATAGTCAGGGATGGCGCGGATAGACGATTTCAGATCCATGATTTTCCTCAGGCGCGTCGGCTGCGCCGGAAACATGGCGCAATTGCTGCGGCGCCACAAGCGCGCAGGATGGGCCAGTCCGGTTTCAATTCATCGCGAATCCCGACCGACTCGCCGCTTGGCTGTTCCCCTCGCCGTCATGCGCCTAAAGGGATTGCGCGGGAATCAAGTCGCGGGACGACGCGGCGCCAAACGGAGGGCTGGATATGAGAAGAACGATGCTTTGCAGCGCGGCGCTGATGGCGCTCGCGGCTTGCGGGGGTGAGAAGCAGGAGGCTGCTTCCGCGGATGCGTTCAAAACCGTTGTCGCTGAGAAAGAAGGCGCGCCGAAACCGGAGCTCGGCTCGTTCGGCGTCGTCACCGAGAATATCGATGAGGCAGTCGCCCCCGGCGACGACTTTTTCCGTCACGTCAACGGCCGCTGGCTCAACACGTTCAAAATCCCCGACGAATTCGCAAGCTACGGTTCGTTCACCCTGCTCTTCGAGCGCTCGGAAGACCGGGTGAAAACGATCATCGACGAAGCGGCGGCGGCGGGCGCGCCCGAAGGATCGGTCCGCCAGAGAATCGGCGACTATTTTTCCACCTATGTTGATGTCAGCGCCATAAACGCCAAGGGATTCGCTCCGGTTGCGGAGGACCTCGCTTATATTGACGGTCTCCTGACGCATGAGGACATTGCGCGCGTCATGGGACGCGCGGATCTCGGCGCTGACAGCCCCGTCGGCGTTTTTGTCGGCGTCGATGCGAAGCGTCCTGACCGTTACACGGTGACGCTGACCCAATCCGGGCTCGGGATGCCGAGCCGCGACTATTACATCGATGAAAAATTCGCCGGCAAGCGCGAGAAGTATAAAGCCTATATCGAACAGGTTCTGACGCTCGCCGAAGTCGACGGCGCGGCGGAAAAAGCCGCCGCGATCTATGATGCGGAACATCGCATGGCGGAAGTCCACTGGGAGCCCGCCAAGCGGCGCAACCGCGATCTCACCTACAACCTCAAGACTTTCGACGAGCTTCAGGCGTACGCGCCCGGGTTTCCGTGGAAAGCCATGCTCGACGAGGCCGGCCTCGGCGGGGAAAGCGAAATCATCGTTCGCGAGGACGATGCGGTCGCAAGCCTGGCGAGAATTTTCATAGAAACGCCGGTCGAAACATGGCGCGCCTATTTGAAATTCAACATTCTCAACGCGCGCGCGTCCGTGCTTCCCGCCGCTCTCGACAATGCTAATTTCGCCTTCTTCGGCACGGAGCTCAGCGGCACGCCCAAACAAAAGGAACGCTGGAAGCGCGGGGTCGCATCCGTCAACGGCGCCATGGGCGAAGCGGTCGGCCAGGTTTATGTCGAGAAACATTTCCCGCCCTCTTCCAAGTCGCAGATGCAGGATCTCGTCGCCAATCTTCGCCGAGCGCTCGACGAACGGCTCGATACGCTCGACTGGATGGGCGAGGGAACGAAAGCGCAGGCGCACGCCAAACTGGAGAAGTTCATCACCAAGATCGGCTACCCCGACAAATGGCGCGATTACTCCGCGCTCGAAGTCGTCAAGGGCGACGCCTACGGCAACGCCAAGAGAGCCGATCAGTTCGCATGGGATTATCAGATTTCGAAACTCGGCAAGCCTGTCGACAAATCCGAATGGGGCATGTTGCCGCAAACCGTCAACGCTTCTTACAGCCCTTCCTTCAACGCGATCACCTTCCCGGCGGCGATTCTTCAGGCGCCGTTTTTCGATCCGAACGCCGACCCGGCGGTGAACTACGGCGCCATCGGCGCCGTTATCGGACACGAAGTCGGACACGGCTTCGACGATCAGGGACGCAAGTCGGATGGCGACGGCGTGCTGCGCGACTGGTGGACATCGGAAGACGCCGCCAATTTTCAAACTCTCGCCGACCGCCTCGGCGCTCAGTATGCGGCCTATGAGCCCTATCCCGGCTTCGCGGTAAACCCCACATTGACGATGGGCGAGAATATCGGGGATCTCGGCGGGCTCGCCATGGCGTATCACGCTTACAAGCTGTCGCTGAACGGCGAACCGGCGCCGATCATCGACGGCTACACGGGCGACCAGCGCTTTTTCATGGCGTGGGCGCAGGTCTGGAAGAGCCTCTACCGGGAAGATGCGATGAAGAACCTCGTCGCCACCAACCCGCACTCGCCGCCGCAATATCGGGTGAACGGCGTCGTGCGGAACATGG
>JAVJPA010000209.1:0-13373 GCA_040216495.1 Amphiplicatus sp.
GTCGCTTCGTGAAATCGCCGAAAGCGACACGCTGCCCTCCGTCGAGCAGCTTGAGCTGCTCTGGTATGTGCTCATGCAGCAGATGACGGAACAGTCGAAAGTCGCCAAGTTCCAGGCGCCGATCGTCCGCGCTAACGGCGAAGCCGCTGACGCTGCGATCACCCGCGTCGGTCCGTTCGTCGCGATTTCGCGCGGCGACTACCTGACATATGACAGCGGCGCTCAGAAGCTGAAGTTCCTCGCCCGCCAGCCCGGCGGACAGGCCAAGGCCGCCGCATCGCGGGTCGAAAACGCTTCCGGCGACCGCTTCGTTACGGCCGTCATCGATCCGTCGCTCGGCACGCTCTTGTCGCTGATCGTCGAAACGCCGAACTTCACCGAGCGCGTCAAACAGGGCGGCGAAATCGGCTACGCCACTATCGGTCTTGCGGCGATCGCCTTCGTCATCGGCGTTTTGCGCTTTGTGCAGCTTTCGTCGACAGCGGGCGCTGTGCGCGCGCAGATGCGCCGCGGCAAGCCGTCCAAGTCCAACCCGCTCGGCCGCGTGCTTCTCGCCTATGAAGAGAACAAGAACGCCGATCTGGAGACCGTGCAGCTGAAGCTCGACGATGCGATCCTTCACGAGATTCCGAAACTCGAAAGCGGCCTCAACTTCGTCAAGCTGATCGCCGCCGTCGCTCCGCTTATGGGTCTTCTCGGCACGGTCAGCGGCATGATCACCACCTTCCAGGCGATCACGCTGTTCGGCACCGGCGACCCGCAAATCATGGCGGGCGGCATCTCCGAAGCGCTCGTCACGACGGTTATCGGCCTTGTCTCGTCGATCCCGCTTCTGCTGCTGCACGCTTTCGCCAGCGGCGCCTCGAAGCGCGTCATCCAGATCCTTGAGGAGCAATCGGCCGGCATCGTCGCCAAGCATGCGCAAGGGGCGCGCTAACGCGCGCTCCTCCCAAGCAAGGGAGTACTTCGTCCATGCTTGAATTCTTGAACCCTGTCGTCGCATTCAATGCGATCCAGGATTTCCTCAAAGCCGGGGGGCAGGTGCTCGGCGTGATCATGGTCGTCACCTTCTTCATGTGGGCGCTGATCGTGGAGCGGCTGATCTACTGGGGCGGCGCGCACAAGGCGGTTGTCCAACGCGCCAAACGCGAGTGGGTGGCGCAAAAGGAGCATCACTCCTGGTACGCGCTGGCCATCCGGGAACAGCTTCTTTCCGAAACCCGGCAAGAGGCGCAGCGTTTCAACGGCATCATTCAGGCGCTGGTCGCCGTGACGCCGTTGCTGGGCCTCCTCGGCACCGTCACCGGCATGGTCGAAGTGTTCGACGTCATGGCTGCGACGGGTTCGGCCAACGCGCGTCTTATGGCGGGCGGCATTTCCAAAGCGACGATCCCGACCATGGCCGGCCTCGTCGCTTCGCTCTCGGGCGTCTTCTTCATCAACATGTTCGAGCGGAACCTGTCGAAGTCGGAGATCAAGATTCACGACGAACTGACGGTCGAGTAGAGCAATGCGCAGAGCCAGAACACATCAGGGCGAAGCCGCGGACGTCAACGTCACGCCGCTGCTCGACATCGTCTTCATCATGCTGATCTTTTTCATCGTGACGGCGACGTTCATCCGCGAGAAGGGCATCGACACCAATCTTCCGGAAGATGCGCCGGAAAACGAAACTATTCCGCCGCCCTCCATTTTGCTTTCAGTTCAGGAAGACGGGTTCGTGCGCGTCAACAATGTGCGCATCATCGACGCCCTGTCGACAGAATCGGTTGCGGAAGAATTCTGCGCCAGGGAGCCGAAAGGCGTCGTTCTGGTCAGCGCCGCGCCGACATCGAAATCGGGGATCGCTGTTACGGTTGTCGACCGCGCGTCGGCTGCGTGCGGTTCGGGCCGCGTGTCTTTGACGCTCCAGAAGAGCCAGCAAGGCGCTTAAACAGGTTGTTGGGAAAGTATTATGGCTAGACGAGCAAAACCTGAAGCTGATGGCGACGATGTCAACGTCACGCCGTTGCTCGACATCGTCTTCATCATGCTGATCTTCTTCATCGTCACCTCGACTTTCGTGAAGGAGCCGGGCGTCGATATCGAGCGGCCCGAAGCGCTCACTGCGTCTGACCGGAAACTGGCTTCGATTCTGGTCGCCATCACGCCGGACAACAAAATCTGGGTGAACAAGGAAGAGATCAAGCTTGAGGAAGTGCGCAACGCGGTGGAGCAGCTTCGTCGCGAAAACCCCAAAGGCACCGCCGTCGTCCAGGCGGACAAGGGATCCGAGTCGCGCTACCTCGTCGATGTGCTGAACCAGATCAAGGCGGCGGGCATTTCCGATGTCGCCGTGTCGACCGAAGACGTTTAAGGCCGGGGAACCGAAGGCGCGGCTCAAAAGGCCGGCGCCAGGGAGAATGAAGAATGGGATCTTTTGCTCGCCTGATCATTGGGGTGCCGGTCGCGATCATTGTCACCGCGATCCTGTTTTTGATCATGAGCGGCCTTATCCGGCAGGACGTGAAGCTTGAGGAAGAGAAAGACTCCCTCAAGCTCAACATCACTGCGCAAATTCAGGATACGGACATTTCGAACATCAACAAGGAGTTCAAGCGTCCGACTCTCGATACGCCGCCGCCGCCACCGCCGGCCGTCAACGACCCGTCGAACCGCCCAGCGCTGGATGGGGTTCGCGCCGCGATCCCGCAGCTCGACGTCAGTCTCAATGTCGGCAGCGGCTTTAATCCGGATCGCGACGCCCAGCCGTTGGTGCGTATTCCGCCCCAATATCCCGAGCGCTGCATGGCGCGCGCCAAGGCGCGTGAGAATGTGCTCGTCGAGTTCGACGTGGCGCCGGAAGGCACGACGACGAATATCAAGGTGGTCGACTCTACGAACAGTTGCCTTAACAGTGCGGCGATCAGGTCGGTCGAGCGCTGGAAGTATCAGCCGAAAATTGTCGACAACCAGGCCCAATGGCGGCGCGGCGTGCAGACCAACGTTGCGTTTGAACTATCCGAGTAATCGCGGCGCTCGCGCCAACGTAGTGGACTTCGAGTCGATCCTGTAAGGCGGCAAGATGATGAAACTGAAGAATACGATCCTCAGCATTCTGTTGTCGGGCGTCGCCTGGGGCGGAGCGTTCAGCTTCGCCGCTCTGGCGCCGGCTGTCGCGCATGCGCAGGAAGACGACGGGGAAGCGCCGCGCCGGCGTTCCGAAACCCTCGATCCCGCCGTCGCAAAGGTCTTGCAGGAAGTTTTCGAACTAATCTCGGCCGAGGACTACCGCGGCGCGCTTGCCAAACTGAATCAACTTGTGTCCAGCCGCGGCGACGGCATGAAGGCGTTCGACAAATCGACCACGTATGAGATGCGCGCGTCGGTGAAGTATAATCTGGAAGACTTCAGAGGGGCTCTCAGCGACTTCCAGACAGCGCTTAACGCCAACGGCTTTCCGGTCGAACGCAATAACCAGATACGCTACTACATCGCGCAGCTCAACCTGCAGCTTGAGAATTATGCGGAAGCGATCCGAGGGCTGAACGAGTGGATTTCGCTGGCGCGCGCCGCGGGCCAACCGATCGACGCAAATGCTTATTACCTGCTCGCCGCCGCCTATGTCCAAAGCACGCCGCCGAACTATCGCGCCGCCATGCAGCCGGCCGAACAGGCCGTCGCCGCGCGCACCGAGCCCAAAAAGGGCGATTACGACCTTCTCAACCTCGTCTATTCGGAGCTGAATGAAAGCACGAAGCGGGGCGGGATTCTTGAAAAAATGGTCAATCTTTGGCCAGGAGAGCGCAGCTACTGGACGCAGCTTTCGGCGCTCTACAATACGTCTGGCCGCGACCAGGATGCGTTCTCGGTGCTCGAAGTCGCCTACCGGGCGGGGCTCTTGAAGAACGAAAATGAGATTCTGACGCTCGTTCAATATTACTCCTTCTTCGACAATCCCTATCGCGGCGCGAAACTGCTGGCGCGTGAAATGGAAACGGGCGTTGTCAAGGAGAACGTGAAGAACCTCACTCTCCTATCGCAACTGTGGAGCCAGTCGCGCGAGCACAAGCGCGCGATTCCGGTGCTGCAGAAAGCGGCGACAATGTCCGATACGGGCGAGCTTTCCTATCGCCTCGGACAAGTGCTGGTCGCCGATGAGCAATACGCCGCCGCCGACCGCGCGCTTGTGGCGGCTATCAACAAGGGCGGCATGACCTCGAACCAGACCGGCGACTGCTGGCTGCTGATCGGCACCGCCCGCTTTGCGCAGGCCGGTCCCGGCGACCGCGCAACGCGCGCCCGTTCGCGCGAAGCTTTTGTCCGCGCGCAAGGCTACGCCAACACGCGTACGCAGGCGTCGCAGTGGGTCAAGTATATCGACGCGATCAATCAGACCGAAAAAGATCAGGATGCGCTTGAGAAAGCGCAACAGATTGAAGCCCGTCAGGCGCAGATCGCGCGCGAGCGGCAAGGCCTCAACGTCTGCCGCCTGCAAGCCCGGCCTGAGGCGGAATGCGCGGCTATTGAGCAGAATATCAGGAAGCTTGAGGCCGAACAGGCGGCGGCGCAGGGCGGTGCAGACACTCCGCCCGCCGGTGCGCCGTCGGAGCCTTCCGGTGAGTCCGATGCTTCTGAGGAAGCTGCAGAGGAAGCGCCGACCGACGCTCCCGCGGAACCCCAATAGGCGACGTCTGGCGCATTTACCGTAAAAATGCGAACGGGGCGGCTTTCTAGAGCCGCCCCGTCTTTATTTGTTCGTCCGCCCCGCACTCGCGGCCGAATAAACGCCCCAGCGGCGCCTAGCTCCATTACTCAGTAAAGGGACGAATGAGCCTTTATTCGTTGAGAATGAACGTCACCTTCATCACGACGCGGTATTCTTTGATTTTGCCCTTGTCGAGAATGAGCGACTGATCCTTGATCCAGGCGCCTTCGACATTCTTCAGCGTTTGATTTGCGCGCTCGATCCCGGATTCGATCGCGTCCTTGAAGCCCTTCGGCGACCCGCTGATGATTTCAGTGACACGTGCGACGGCCATATCCAAGACTCCTTCTGGTTGTGCGGACCGCCGAAATGCGGCCAGACCGCGAGCCTACGCGTTCGGCCGGAGCGATGCAAAATCGAAGAAACGAGAAATCAGCGGGTCGGCGCGGGCTTGTCGCCGGAATAGTCGTAGAAACCGCGGCCTGTCTTGCGTCCGAGCCAGCCGGCTTCGACATACTTCACAAGCAGCGGACACGGACGGTATTTCGAGTCCGCGAGGCCCTCATATAGCACCTGCATAATCGCAAGACAGGTGTCGAGGCCGATGAAGTCGGCGAGCTCCAACGGTCCCATCGGGTGATTGGCGCCGAGCTTCAGTCCGGTGTCGATCGCCTCGACCGTGCCGACGCCTTCGTAAAGCGTGTAGATTGCTTCGTTAATCATCGGCATCAGCACGCGGTTGACGATAAAGGCGGGGAAATCTTCCGATACCGACATTGTCTTGCCGAGGCGTCCGACAATATCGCGCACCGTTTCAAAGGTGGGCTTCGACGTCGCGATGCCGCGTATGACTTCGACGAGCTGCATGACCGGCGCCGGGTTCATGAAATGCAGGCCAATGAAGCGGTCGGGGCGATCGGTGGCGGCGGCGAGGCCGGTGATCGAGATCGATGATGTGTTCGACGCCATCAGCGCATCCTTTTTAAGGATGGCGGAAAGCTCACCGAAGATTTTCTTCTTGATCGCCAAGTTCTCGGTCGCGGCTTCGATAACGAGATCGCAATCGCTCAAGTCTTGCAGCCGGGGCGCAGGGGTTATGGCGGCCAAGGCCTTCGCCAGATCGGCTTCGCTGACCATGCCCTTGGCGAGCTGACGGCCGATGTTTTTTTCGATGATCGCCGCCGTCGCTTTTATGCGGTCGGGGTCGACATCGTGAAGCTTCACCTTGTAGCCGGAGAGGGCGAAGACATGGGCGATGCCGCCGCCCATCTGCCCGGCTCCGATCACGCCTATCGTTTCGACCGCTGCCATAAGACGCCGTCCTCTTGCGCTTTTTAATTTGTCGCAATGATACAGGCATCGCCGCAACGCAGCAAATGCCGGACGCACTGGGCGGAGCGTCGGACAGAACAATGCGAGGACGTCGGCGACAGCCAGACTGACGCAAGAAGCGGGTGGGCGAAGGCGTAGCGAGTGAGCGAGGGTCGATCGCTCTTAACGCCGCTTCCAAAGGAGAACCCTGATGTCCTTCGCCATAACGGGCCTTGCTCCTGCCGAATTCGCTTCGCTTGCCGGACTTACCGACGATGCGCTCGCCGCTCACGGCGTCATTCGCCGCATAGCGGACAAGAAGCCTGGCTATCCCTGCCGCATCACGCTTGAAGACGCCGAACCTGGCGAGAGCGTGCTGCTGTTGAACTACGAAAGCCATAGCGCGCCGACGCCTTATCGCTCCGCTTACGCAATTTATGTGCGTGAAGCCGCGAAAGAAGCGCGCGTTTATGTGGATGAAATCCCGCCGGTTTTTCGCGGCCGTCCGCTGGCTTTTCGGCACTTCGACGAGTCAGGCATGCTTGTCGGCGCAAGCCTGATCGCCGACGGCGCAGTCAAGGCCGCGATCGCCCGGGCTTTCGACGATCCAAGTACTTCCTATATCGACGCCCATAATGCTGCGCATGGCTGTTTCGCAGCGCGTATCAACCGAGCTTGAAATAAAGAGGCCCCGCTTGAGCGGGGCCTCTGGAATTCGGATTCGCCAAAGAACGCTAGAGCGCATCCTTGAGTTCGGGAAGAATTTTGAAAAGATCGCCGACAAGGCCGTAATCGGCGACCTGGAAGATCGGTGCTTCCTCGTCCTTGTTGATGGCGACGATGACTTTCGAATCTTTCATGCCGGCGAGATGCTGGATGGCGCCGGAGATGCCGACGGCGATGTAGAGGTCGGGCGCGACGACTTTGCCGGTCTGGCCGACCTGCGTATCGTTCGGCATGTAGCCGGCGTCGACCGCTGCGCGGCTCGCGCCGACCGCCGCGCCGAGCTTGTCGGCGATCGGATAGATCAGCTTCTCGAAATTTTCTGTGGAGGCGAGCGCGCGTCCGCCGGAGATGATGATCTTCGCGGCGGTAAGCTCCGGCCGGTCGGACTTCGTCAGTTCTTCGCCGACAAAGCTCGAAAGGCCGGGCTTGTCGCCGACGGCGACCTTTTCAATCGCCGCCGAACCGCCCGCTTCCGCCGCCTTGAACGAGGCGCCGCGCACGGTCAGAACTTTCTTCTTGTCGGACGACTGCACGGTCGCGATGGCGTTGCCGGCGTAGATCGGGCGCGTGAAAGTGTCGGCGCTTTCGATCCCGATGACATCGGATATCTGCATCACGTCGAGCAGGGCGGCGACGCGCGGCATGATGTTTTTGCCGTTGGCGGTCGCCGGCGCGAGAAGCGCGTCATAACCGTCGGCGAGTTTGGCGACGAGCGCGGCGGTCGGCTCGGCGAGGAGCTTGTCATAGACGGGATCGTCCGCGTGCAGCACTTTCCTGACGCCCTGCAGGCCGGCTGCTTCCTCCGCCGCAGCGTCGGCGCCTGACCCGGCGACGAGAATATCGATCTCGCCGCCGACGGCCTTGGCCGCAGTGACGGTTTTGGCGACGGCGTCGGAGAGGGCGGCGCCTGTGTGATCGGCGACGATAAGGATGGCCATCAGAGCACTCCCGCTTCGTTCTTGAGCTTGTCGATAAGGTCGGCGACGGAGGCGACCTTGACGCCGGCCTCGCGCTTCTTCGGCTCGGTGACTTTCACGACCTTCAGGCGCGGCGCAATATCGGCGCCGTAGGCGGAAGGCTCTTTCACGTCGAGGGGCTTCTTCTTGGCCTTCATGATGTTGGGCAAAGAAGCGTAGCGCGGTTCGTTAAGGCGAAGGTCGGTCGTGACGATCGCCGGCAGCGACAGCGCCACTGTTTGCAAGCCGCCGTCTACCTCGCGGGTCACGTTGAGCTTGTCGCCTTCCTTGACGACTTTCGAAGCGAACGTGCCTTGCGCCCAGCCCAGCAGGGCGGCGAGCATCTGACCGGTCTGGTTCGAATCGTCGTCGATAGCCTGCTTGCCGAGAATGACGAGATCGGGCTTTTCTTCCTCGACCACGGCTTTCAGCAATTTGGCGACGCCAAGCGGTTCGACCTCGGCGTCGGTTTTGATGAGAATGCCCCGATCGGCGCCCATTGCGAGGGCTTGGCGGATCTGATCCTGGGCTTTTTCCGGGCCGATGGAAATGGCGACGATCTCGGTGATCGTACCGGCCTCTTTGAGCCGCACCGCTTCTTCGACAGCGATCTCGTCGAACGGGTTCATCGACATTTTGACGTTGGCGAGATCGACGCCCGTCTGGTCGGATTTCACCCGAACCTTGACGTTGTAGTCGATGACGCGCTTCACCGGCACGAGGACTTTCATGACCTGCTCCTGGCCTTTCTTGCGGCGGACCTTGTGAGGACCGAGGGGACGCTCGGGACGCTTGCGCCAATACGGCAAGCTCCGATTTCGGCCGGACCTTAGCGGCGAGGGCGCCCCCTTTCAACGCGCTTTGGCGCCTTTTGGGGTGCGGCGAGGCGCCCGTCCGCCAGGGCGCGGGGCCATAGGCCTGGTTGTTGAACCGCATGGCGCAGGCTAGCTTCGGCTATCGGGCTGATGCGGGGGGAGCCGTCATGCGAGCCATTGTTTTTCTTCTATGCGCCATCTTTTTCTGGGCCGCCGGAAACGAGGCTCGGGCCTCGTTAGGGGACTGCCGGGCGCCTGGCTATGTGGCGGCGTTCGACGCCCGGCTCGGCGACAGTGAGCCCTACGGGGCTGAGCGCTGCCGCGAGATCGCCACCTTCGAGATTAATAATGAGGGTCGCCGCGTAAAAATGCGGGTCCTCGAAATGGTCGGCGACTCTGGGGGCGATAATTCGCAGTGGATCACCTATGTCGGGGCGTTGGCGAGCGCCATCAGCGGGCCGCTGCACGCGATGGGTCAGCTCGATCTTTCGGACGTTTCGGTAATGTTGACGTCGCTCGAATACGTCGCTGAAGACGGAGAGCGGGCTCACGCGACGGCTCAAAGTCCTCATCCGAACGAGTGCTTCATCACCTTCTACAAGGAACGCGAGGCGATCACCGTCGAGAAGTTCGTTTTCACATACGCGCACGAGCTTTTTCATTGCATCCAGCAAAAGACATGGGGACCGCGCGCGACATACGCCGCTTCCATGTGGTGGGTGGAAGGTTCAGCCGAATATTTCGCCAATCTCGTCCAGATGGGAACGGAATACAGCGACGGGTATTACGCCGACTTTGACAACGGATCGGTCAGAGAAAGCCTCCTCGACATGACGTATGAGAATGTCGTTTTCTTTCTCTGGCTCGGCCAGGAGCGCGATCCCGCAGGCGTGCGCATCGCCTTGCAGGCGATGCCGGATACAGACGTGCGCGACGACCATTTCAACGCGCTGCGAAGCATCGCGCCGCTCGATGACTGGAACAATTTCGCCGAAGATTACATGAACGGCGATATCAGGCAGCCGGGCGGCCGCGCGGTTCCGCGCGCGGCGTCGGCGCGCGCCATCGTCAATATCGCTTCCGCGCGCGCCATCCCGCTCACTGCGTCCGCCTACGTGCTGGCGCGGTACGGGTATAATTTCGTCGAGGGCAAAACCTACAAGCTGCGATTGGACGCGCCGGATATGCTGCGTATGCAGATGGCGGAGCATTCGGGCCTGTGGCAGGACCCGCCGGCGCGCGTGCTCGCCTGCGATGAGGACAAGGCCTTCCGGGTTCTGGTCCTCACGGTCGAAGACGAAGCGAGCGGAACGCTTGTCGTCGATGATCCCGAGGAACTCGACCAGCGCGCCTGCTGCCTCATTGGCGACTGGGCGCCGACAGGCGAGTCGCTCTCGGCGAGAGCCGCCATGATTTTGGAGAGCGCGGCGGGGCCGTTGGCCTCGGCCGGCGTCGGGATGAGTTGCGGCCACGCCGGCGGGAACTGGGTGCTTTCGTTCAAGCCGGATGGAACGGGCGGCGTGTCCTGGAATAATTTCGAGACGAAATGCGCCCTCGCAGACGCGCAAGGACTATATTTTCAGAGAGTGTCTCTCCACGGCCCGATCCTCTTTACCTGGACAGTGCGTGACCGCGGCGCGGGAAGCGCCACATACGACAAGGTGGAGGTCGCTCTCACTTACAAAGTCGAGGGGGCAGGAGGCGGGTTCAGCAATACGACGGCTTTCGCTCCGCCGAATCCCCGCACCAGCGGGTTCGCGTACCAGTGCACTCGGACGGATCTGATGATCCAGGGAGTATACAGCCTCAACCATCGCGAGCCAGCGCACACGCGGATGGGCGCGCCGACCGCGCCGACGCCTTAACAGTTGCGTGCAGCGGCGCGGATCGCGGCAGCTTTAGGCAGGAGAAAGAAATGTCGTTTCGCATAGCCACTATCGCTTTAGCGATGATCGTATCGAGCGTTTCGAGCGCCGCCGCCCAATCGGCTGGCATGACTCTTTCGGAGATGGCCGCCGCCTTGAGCGATGCCGATATGTCGACCTCCGAGGACGGCGAAGTGTTGCGCGGAGAGATCAGCGGGATCGGTTTTACGCTTGAAGGCTACAATTGCGAGGTCTCACGCTGCAGCGAGTTTTTGTTCTCAGCGGGTTTCACGCTCGGCGCGCCTGTGCCGCTGGAGAAAATCAATCAATGGAACTGGGAAAGATACGCCGGCCGCGCTTCGCTGGACGCCGGAGGCGATCCGTATGTGGATCACATTTTCTCGGTGAGCGGCCCAGGCGACAAGGCGGTCGTGGGCGAAGCCGCGGGGCTTTGGGAATCGATCGTGCTCGATTTCGCGGAATTTATCGATTTGCCGGTCGCCGGCGCCTGACCTGTTATTGGCCGCGGCTTGCGAGCCACAGGAACAGCATGATCAGCGCGATGGCGATCGCCTGCGCCATCACCCGGAGCCGCATCAGCTTGTTGGAATTGGCCTTGGCGAAGGCGCCGCCCCGCGCAAGGGAATAGATGCCGACGCCGAGGATGATCGCGGTGGCGATGAGCGCGATCGGGATCATGAAAAAGACGAGATTGCTGAGCATGGGCGGCTCCTTTGCGGCGGCGCTTATGACATATAGGGCTGAACGGGGAAGATTGCACCGGGCTGTCGGGTCGCAGCCCGGATCGTCCGAAGGCGCCTCAGGGCTTGCTGCGGCGCTCTGAAACCCAGCTCGGGATCCATGGCGTCGCATCGTCTGGGTAACTGACGGACAGAACGTCGGGCCGGACCTCGCTCTCGGCGATCTCAAACTTGTTCAGGCCCGCAAGGTAGGCGCGAATATCGGCGTCCGCCGGCGCCTCGACTCCAAGCCCGCCATCTTCCGGCGCAGCGGACATTGGCGGCTGGAGTTGATCGACGGTGAAGTCCATGCGCACGTCGTAGGTGCGCTCCGCCTGATAACGCATGAATTGCTGCGCATTGTACCAGCGCGTCTTGGTCTCGTCGTCCGTACACGTTTCAAGCTCGGCGCCGCTCGCCCCCCAGCGCCGCTCCGGGCAGTGATAGGGATCGAAGGACATATCCCATAACCTATCCATGACGTGGCCGAGATTAAGCTTCACGCGCGTATCGTCGGCGCGGCGATAGATCATCGTGCAGCGGCTTTTCTCCGCCTCGAACGCCTCCCACAGGTCGCGTTCGATATCGCCGCCTTTGTGCCGCACGCTTGGATCGCCCGCCTTGAAATGCTCATAGAGCTCCTGAACGGTGCGGCGCAGTTCGATGAATGAAACCTTGAGGCGCGCGTCGCGCGAAGGGGTCGAATAATCTTCCCACAGGCCGTACGTGCCGAAAATGTTCGGCGGGAGTTTTGCTGGATGCGCGCGCAAATGCACTTTGGCGGCGACAGCCCTGTCGACGGCGATCTTGCGATCGCGGATCGCGCCGCAGATCGCTTCAAGTCCGTGGCGCAATTCCTCGACGGGGTCGTAGGCGAAGCCCGGTGCGGCGAGCTTGCGGCGCACATAATCATAATAGCTCAGCGTCCTGCCTGCATATCGGAACTCCCCGTAATGCCATTCGCCTGAAGGGTGCGGCGCGTTGCCGATGAACTGCTCGAGAGAGAAGTCGGGAAGGTCTTCGTTGCGCGCTGCCTTGAGCTTGCCGCCGTGAAGCCCGCCATCGGCGCCGCGCTCGGCGCCGTCGACATAAATCGGCCGCCACGCCTTGAGGCCGGCGCCGAGCGCAGGAGACGCGCGCATGAAATTCGGCCCGTAAACCGTGCGCGTCACAGAATCGTCCGGGTGCGACGCAACCACGAGAACCCGGCCGTCGTCGAGCACGTCGTAGACGATGCCCACATGGCCGTAAATATCGTAGGCGATGACGCCGGGGCGCACGGAGTCGCGGGATATTTCGATGGGATAGAAATCGTCGAACAGTTTGCCGCCGCCCTTCTGCGGGTCCGTGCGGAACATCGCGGTCGAAACTTCGCCGCCGATGCGCTGAATGAAATGCGGCGCGTTCCCGGTCGAGTTTATGATCTGCCGGCGCCCGGCGACGATGTTGCCGCTGGTCGAATAGCGCTGATCTTGCGCGCTTCCGTCGGCGGTTCGCATGGCGTTCTGGTAGGAGAAGGGCAGGCCGTTCTTCCATGCATAGTAAGCGCGCAGCATGTAGGCCATGTCGGCGCAATCGCCGTAGAAGCTCTTGTCGTCCGTATGCCGATAGGGATTGGCCTCGCTCTGGAGGCAACTGTCGAGCGATGAACAGCTCGACCGGCCGATCGCCTGCACGAAAGCGGAATAGCCGGCCTCGTCTTCAGGCGACCAGGCGGCTTTGATGACTTTCCAGTCGCGCCCGGTGATGACGGCTTCGGGAATGGCGTTTGCCGTGGCGGTGTGCACGGGGAAGACGCACGTCGCAAGAACCAGCGCGCCGCTAACCGCGCCCAAAAGGGCGCGCCGCCCCGCGCTCCCGCCGGCGACCCGCCTCGCCCGTCGGTTGTCAGACCCCAGAACCATGTCAGGAGTTTAACCGCTGCTTAACCGACTCGATAGGGGCGTTTGGCGGGCTTCAGCCGGTTTTACGCGCGTTTTTACTGCGGGAGTTGCGCCCACGCAGCGCCTGCCGGTCAGCGATATCGCCTGTAATTCCGGTCGATATCGTGCCGCACGATTGAGCGGCCGATCGGCCACAGCGCGTAGCCGGCGAGCTTCAGATGCGCCCAGGCGAACGGGATGCCAATAATGGTGATGGCGAGCGCCAGCGCCGCAAAGACATGGGCGAGGGCGAGCCACCAGCCGGCCAGCACGAACCAGATGAGATTCCCGAGAAGCCCGAGCGGCCCCGTGCCGATATCCTCGCCGTAGAGGCGGTCGCGGGCGACCGGG
>JAVJPA010000210.1:0-7729 GCA_040216495.1 Amphiplicatus sp.
CCCGAAGCCTGGCTCTGGTATCACCGCGTCGTCGGCGACGGGCGCTGCCCGATCGTCGACACATGGTGGCAGACCGAAACCGGCGGCGCCCTCATCACGCCGCTTCCGGGCGCGACCGATCTCAAGCCCGGCTCGGCGACGAAACCGCTTCCCGGCGTCGAAGCCGCCATCGTCGACACGGACGGAACCATTCTTGAGGGTGAAACCCAGGGCAATCTGGTGCTGCTCGGCTCATGGCCCGGCCAGATGCGCACGCTTTACGGCGATCAACAGCGCTTCAACGAGACCTACTTCACCACCTACCCCGGCAAGTACTTCACCGGCGACGGCGCCCGGCGCGACGCGGACGGCTATTACTGGGTGACGGGCCGGGTCGACGACGTGCTCAACGTTTCCGGTCATCGTCTCGGTACGGCTGAAATCGAGAGCGCGCTCGTCGCGCATCCGAAAGTCGCCGAGGCCGCCGTGGTCGGTTACCCGCACGACATCAAGGGTCAGGGCGTCTACGCCTATGTGACCTTGATGCAGGGCGAGGCCGCGTCGGACGCGCTGAAGAAAGAGCTTCTCGACACGGTCCGCGAGGAGATCGGCCCCATCGCCCGCCCGGACCTCATCCACTTCACGCCGAGCCTTCCGAAAACCCGTTCCGGCAAGATCATGCGGCGCATCCTGCGCAAGATCGCCGAAAACGATTTCGGCGCGCTCGGCGACACCTCGACCCTCGCCGACCCTTCCGTCGTCGATACGCTGATCGAGGGGCGTCTTAACCGTTAACGATGCTGGTCCGGGGCGTGCATGGGATGGCGGCGGCGCCCATGCGCCGGACTGTGGGGACATGACCATGCGGCTGGCCGCACGAGCGTTGGACGGCTTCGCCAGGCCTTTCGCTTTATGGCGCGGGCTCGCTCCCCAATGGCGGCGCGCTATCGCCGGGTTTGCGCTTTATGCGCTCGCCCTGACGGCGCTCGCCTGGCCCAGCGCCGCATCGATGGCGGGCCAGTGGGTCTCCTCCTCCAGTTTTCACCACGCGCCCCTCGCCGCGCCCCTCGCTCTGTGGCTGATCCTGCGCCAACGCGAAGCGGCGACGCCCGCCCTCTTCCCTCCGGCCCTTATCGCCGTCGCCCTGCTGGGCGGTCTCTGGATCGCCGGGCGCGTTCTCGGCGCGGACATCGCAGAGCATGTCGCGTTCGTCAGCCTGCTGATCGCAGGGGCGGCGCTGTTCTTCGGCATCGCCAACGCAAGAAACTGGGCTTTTCCCCTCGCGTTTCTTTTCTTCCTCGTTCCGTTCGGCGCGTCGCTCACGCCGGCGCTTCAACAGATCACATCCGCGGCCAGCGAAGCCCTGCTCAATCTTTCCGGGCTTCCTGCGACGAGAAGCGGCGTCATCATTACGACCGGGGCCGGGCCGTTCGAAGTCGCCGACTCCTGCGCCGGTTTGAACTTCCTGCTGGCTGCGGCGATGGTTTCGACGCTCTTCGCCGCCGCCGCGCTTCACGGCTGGCGCCGGCGCATCGGCTTCGTCGCGTTCGCCCTTCTCCTCGCTGTCGCCGCCAACATCGCGCGCGTCGCTGTCGTGATCGCCGCCGCGACGATCATGAACAGCGCCGACACGATCGGCGCCGATCACATTGTCTTCGGATGGGTTTTCTACGCGCTGATGCTGTTCCTGCTGATGCTCATCGGCAGGCGCATGGCGCTGGCGCAGCGCCTTTCAACCGACGCGAGCCGCTGAGCGAATGTGCGGCATAGCCGGCATCGTCGATCTTCACGCGGCGCGCGAGATCGACCGCGACGCGCTGCGCCGCATGACGGACGCGCTTCGCCATCGCGGTCCTGACGGAGAAGGCTTCTTCATTGCGCCGGGCGTCGGGTTCGGCCATCGCCGGCTCGCCATCATCGACAGGGAAGGCGGCGCGCAGCCGTTTCACGTGGCGAGCCGCAAGGGCGTGCTCAACTACAATGGCGAGATCTACAATTATCTGTCGCTGGCGCGGGCGCTGACATCCGAAGGCGTCCCTCTCTCGACGCGCTCCGACACGGAAACGCTGGCCGAAGGGCTCGCCGCATATGGCGCGGCCTTCATCAGCCAGACTCGCGGCGCCTTCGCGTTCGCTTACTGGAACGTCACCGATGAAACGCTGCTTCTCGCTCGCGACCGGTTCGGCGAGAAGCCTCTTTATTACGCGCTGACGGATGACGGTTTTCTGCTCTTCGCTTCCGAAATCGGCGCCCTCGCAGCTTCGGGCCTCGTTGCGCTCGATTTCGATCCGCAAGCGCTCGCCGATTATTTCCTCTACGGCTTCGTCCCCGATCCGAAATCTATCTATCGCGCCATCCGCAAACTCCCTCCCGCCTCAATGTTGATCGCTTCGCGAAAAGGCGCGCCGCGGATCGAGACCTACTGGCGCCCCGTATTCGGCTCGTCCGGCGCAAAAAGTTTCGATGAAGCGCGCGAGGAGCTGCTGCCGCTGCTGGACGAGGCCGTCCGGTTGCAGATGATCTCCGATGCGCCGCTGGGCGCGTTCCTTTCCGGCGGGGTCGATTCTTCCGCGATTGTCGCTTCGATGGCGCAGGCCGGAGGACGCATCAAAACATGCGCCATCGGATTCGAGGAAGAAAGCCATGACGAGCGCCCCTACGCGCGCGCGGTGGCGGCCGCTTACGGCGCCGACCATGCCGAAGAAGTCGCGCGTATCGATGCGGCCGGCCTCATGGACGAGATCGCGCGGGTTTATGGCGAACCCTTCGCCGACAGCTCGGCGCTGCCCGCCTATCTCGTCTCGAAGCTCACCCGCAAGCATGTCACGGTCGCCTTGTCCGGCGACGGCGGCGACGAAATTTTCGCCGGCTATCGCCGCTATCCGTTTTTCCTGCGCGAGGAGGCGATGCGCGCCGCCGCGCCGGAAGCGCTGCGCAAACCTGTATTCGCCGCGCTCGGCGGCGTCTGGCCGAAACTCGACTGGGCGCCCCGGCCCCTGCGGATGAAAACGACGCTGGAAGCGTTGGCGCGCGGCAGCGCCGAAGGATACGCGCACGCCATGGCCGCGAACCTGCCGGGCCGGATGCATCGCATGATGTCGGCGGACTTCCGCCGCCTGATCGGCGACTACAAGCCCGAAAGCGTCATCGCCGCCGCGATGGACAAGGATGCGCACCCTCTCGCCAAAGCGCAGCAGGCTGACTTCGCCGCATGGCTGCCCGGCCGCATGCTGACGAAACTCGACCGCGCGTCGATGGCGCATTCGCTGGAAGCGCGCGCGCCGTTCCTCGATCACAAGCTCGTCGAATGGGCGGTTTCACTGCCGCCCGCTTACAAGCTCGCGGACGGAACCGGAAAGCGCATCCTCAAATCAGCGCTGGAAACGCGATTGCCGGAAGAGATCCTGTATCGCCCCAAACAGGGCTTCGCGCTCCCCCTCGCCGGCTGGCTGCGCGAACGGAACGGTCCGCTGACGCGCCTTTCGACCTCCGGCGCATGGCGTCAATCCGGCATTCTCGACGAGACCGCCGTGATGCGCGCCGCCGACGATCACCGGCAGGGACGAAGCGACTGTTCGCAGGAATTGTGGACGGTCCTGATGTTCGACGCGTTTCTCACGTCGGCCGCACGGCGCGGCGAAGCCCTTTAAGGGCGCGCCTTAGGCTCGCCCGAACGCCGTCGCGCTTCTCAAGCACGATCGTCGAAAGTCGCCCCGTCTCGTCAGCCAGACGCCGTTTGTACTCGGCGTCGCCGGCGAGGAGATCATAGGCGTCGTATCCGGCTTCAAGATAATGCTGCGCCGCCAGCGCGTGCGTAAGAAGGCCCGGCGTCAGTTGATTGTCATCTTCAAAACGAAACCCGCTTTGATAATTCAGCACGCGCCCCTGATGCAGGAAATTGTAGAGGCACCCGATGGGTTCGCCCCCTACCCTAACTTCCAGCAATTGCGTCGCATCGGGCGCCAGTCTTTGCAAGCGCTCGTGAAACGCAACGAACGCCCGATTGGCGAAAGCTCCCGCTTCGCCGCGGCGTCTCCAACCTTCCTGATGCAGATCAACGAGCGTCCGCCAAATCCCGGCTCTGTCCAGCTCCGATCGCGCGACGCGCAATTCCACAGGGCCGCGCTCTTCGTAACGCCGTTGCGCCCGATTTATTTTCGTCTTCAACGCGCCGCTCGTTTTATCAAGGGCGCCGGCGCCAGCGCTGCGCGCTGCGGCGAGATCGACCGCAAAAACCGGCTGGGAGCGCAGCTCGGTCCGGCGCCACCCAAGCGTTTCCGCGGTTCGGGCCGCCGCTTCCGAAAGAGAAGGCGCGCTGTTGCGCAGGACAATCTCTTCCGCGCCCACAGCATCGATGACGGCGGCGAGCGCACGATCGCGCGCGTCTTCCGGCGCATCGGGCGCCGTCAGGAAGTCATTGTCCTCGACATAGATGGAATCGAAGGCGTCAACGCCGAACTCCGAGAGACGCGCGCTGCTCGGGCCGATCAAAGGGCGCGGCGCCGGGACGCCGAACGCGCCAAGGAGAACAAGCCTTCCCGCCTCATGCCCGCGCACCGCATACATGGTCGCGCCCGGCGCCTGTCCCTCCAGCCATGCGCGGCGCCATGCTGGACTCAAAAAGAACGACGCCGCCGGGTTCAGCTCGTACATAAGCCGCCAGTCCGCAAGAAACGGCTCGATGTCATCGAGCGGCGAAACGACAATCTCCGTCATCGCCGCGCTCTGTGACAAAGCTCAGTGAAGTTCCTGCGCCGCATGCCGTTCGCCGCCGCCCCTCTTCGCGCCAGCTCTCGTCATGCCTCAGTCGCTCTCGGAGCGAAAGGGCAAAGCGTCCGGAGAGGAAAGCGAAGGAGGCAATTGGCGCAAGCCGGCTTTACGCATAAGGCTAAAGCGCTCGCCCAAGGGCCGCCTGCGCTGCTGGCGCACGCCTACCAGCAGGTCGATTCGTTAGGCGTGCAGAGCTTGACGCGCGTCGAACGGCGAGGCCAGCGCGACGCCATCCGGTCGAATGTGATCGGCGAGCCGAGAATCTTGCTCGTCAGCCCGGACTTGTACTGGTAGCTGAGCTCGGAGACGATCAGCGACACGCCGGATTGAAGGATGGTGATGTCGTCGAGCTTGTCATAGTCGACGCCGACCGCATAAGGAGTGCCGCCGCTATCGTCACGGCTCCATTCCACAACGACCTTGTCGTCAGCTTTGTTGTTCGGCGTGCCGTTATCGTGGAGCTTAACGCTCACCAGGGTCATGGAAACGCCGGACGTAGCGGTAGGCTCCAGCATCTGCTTGGCGCCCTCGAATATTTTTGGAACATCGTCCGTGATGATCTTTTTTTCCTGCGTGACAAGGTCCGCGAGCGCGTTTGTGGCGTTGACGACCCGGCGGCTCGCCATCATCGCGTCCGATATTTCGAGCATGCCGAAAAAAATAGACGTCATGAGGGGAAGGATCAGGGCGAACTCCGTCGCCGCCATCCCGTCCCGGTCGCCAGCCGCGCGCATCAACCGCCCGATGACCGGCGCTCCCTTACGCATTTCGCTTTTCATACTCTGCGCGCCCTCACAATGCCTGTGACTAAGTCTCTTCGCTCGAGGTGGTCGTCTTGTAAGGTTCCGTCCGCAAGACATAGCTCGCGGTGACTTTTCGCTGCCCTTGATCGTTCTGGGCGAGACTTAAACCGATCAGGGGGTTGAGCGTGTCGTAAAGGATGCACAGCCGGATGCGATAGATGCCCAGTTCCTCGCTCGTGTCATAGGGGATCGCGGCGAGCTCCGGCGGTTCGGCGTCCTTGCAGACGAAGGGGTCGCCAGAATGCGCGGCGAGATCGCTGAAGTTATCGAATTTCTTGACCTCGACCGTCATCCGGGAAGAGCAATCGCCAAGAAGCTTCACCTTGGGGCAAACGATCTGGTGAAAGAACTCCCCGCTGCTGACGCCGTGAGCCTGCCCTGTTCGCAGCATGCGGGCGGCGCTCGTCGCCGCGCCGTCGACTGTCGAGTTGACGAAGTAGTACCAGCCGACCTCGAAGGTCGAGAACATCAGCATCAGGAAAACCGGCGCGACGATCGCGAACTCGACCGCCGAAGCGCCTCGCCGGTCCCGCAGGAAGCGCCCGCGCCTTATTTTGCCGCTGCTTTTATTAGCTTTGCGCATGACTGGCCCCTATTTGCCGATATGCAGCTTGGTGATCTCGCTGCCGATCTGGCGATAGATGTCCTTCAGCTCATCGCCAGTCGCCGCGTAATAGACCTGATCAGGCCCCGACGCGCAGTTATTCAAAAGGTCGGTGACGTTCGTGCTGGAGCTGATGTCGAAGCCGATCGTGTAAACGATGACGCCGGCGGTCTTCATGGCTTCGCACACGTCTTTCGCCTGGGTGTACGGATTTCCGTTTGTGGCGTTACAGTTGATGTGGTCTGCAGAGCCGCCGCTGCCGCTGCCCGCGTTATCGGCGATGACACCGTTGCAATAGGGGGTGTTGAACTCGCCATCGGTCATGATGACGGCGACTTTGGTGACTTCCGGATCGTTATAGGGGCCGGGAACGTTTTCGGCGTCAGGCCACATATAGCCGAAACTCGGAGACAGCATGTACCAGCCCCACGCCACCCCGATCTGACCCGCCGTGGAGCCCGAAGCCGCATAGGTGTCGATTGAAGCCTTCAGGGCCGCCTTATCGGTCGAAAGCGGCACGATCGACGCGGACGGGCAGGTATTTCCGGAACCTTTGTAAAGGCGCCCGACAGAAGCCGACGACGGCGCGGCGTCCGTATACTTTTCAGCTCCGATCCGCTCCGACACGCAGGAGGTGACCTTGAACGCCCGTTTGTCGTTGTCGGAGTTCGTAAAGTAGTAATACTCGCAGCCTTGGAGCGTACACCACGCTGATCCGCCCGATGTGTAGTTGTTATATTCCGCGCCAATTGATCCATTGAGAGTGAAAGTGTTTCCGTCCACTTTCGTTATGCGCCAGACATCATCGGAATACCCGGAGTTCATGACATCGTTGTTGATCTCCGTCATGCCGACGACGCCGTTGATATGCACGTAGTCATCTGTGGAGAAACCGTGCGAAGCAGCCGTTACGATGACTTCGCATTTTGTGGTGACGCATTTGGTCGCCGTGTCGCCGCTAGAGCTGTCGTAAGATCCGCTCCAGGAAGTGCCGTCCACGCCGGAAAGCTTGAAAGTGTTGCTTGTAACGCTGGTGACGGTATAAGCCGCATCGTTGATTTTGCAGTCCAACCTGCATGAACCCGAACCGCCAGTTCTTTTCACGCCTTCGATCCACACGGTGTCGCCGTTGGAAAATCCATGGCTGCCCGATGTCGTGACCTTGACCGGATTAAGCTTTTCAACATTCGTGATGTTTTGGGCCGACCCGATCTTACCGACAGCGTTGGTGATCGTTTTCCCTGCGGGAATTGATCCGCGAGCCTGGCTCGCATAGGAGCCGGCGTTCACGCCCATGGAATAGGGAACAAGCGCCGCCTTCGAATACCATTCGCTCTGGTCTTCTCGCACGACGATGTCGACCATTTCCTTGGCCGCGGCTTTCAAATCTGTGATTCTCGATCCGCCCATGGAGCCGGTGATGTCCATGACCATGGCGACTTCGATATTGCCGTCGTCGCGACGAACGATGGCCGTATCGGTCGCAAGGTCGAGAGCGGCGAGATTATTATTTGCGCTGCCGAACTGGAGCATGCCGCCGATGCCGAGAAACAGCGTTTTTATGCTGCCGGTG
>JAVJPA010000211.1:0-5305 GCA_040216495.1 Amphiplicatus sp.
GGCGAGGGCGAGGCGACGCGGTGGGACGCGTTTGTCGCCGCGTCGCCTGAAGCGACGATGTTTCACCGTTTCGGCTGGAGTCGCATCGTCGCCCGCGTCTACGGCTATGAGGCTTTGAACCTGATGGCGGTCGAGGGCGACCGCATCGTCGGCGTTCTTCCGCTTACGGATGTCAGGAGCCCCCTGTTCGGCCGTTCGCTCGTTTCAACCGCATTCACGGTAGGGGGAGGAATCGCCGCTGCAAGGCCAGACGTCTGCGCGCTGCTGGCGCGGGCCGCCGAAGAGGAAGGGCGGATGCGGCAGGTCCGGTATGTGGAGCTGCGCAGCAGGCAGGGAGCGCTTGAGGGCTGGGCGATCAAGGATTCCGTTTACGCCGGTTTTGAAAAAGCGCTTCCCGCCGACGAGAGGGAGAATCTCGCGACGATTCCTCGCCGGCGCCGGGCCTCTGTGAGAAAGGGTATGGACGCAGCGGCGGCAGGCGAACTTGCGGCGGGATTTGAGGGCGACGTAGACGTTTTTTACGACCTCTACGCCCACGCGATGCGCGACCTCGGCACGCCGATTTTTCCGCGCCGCTTCGCGCGCGAAGTAGCGCGCGAATTCGGCGAAGATACGGAAATCCTCCTTGTACGGGCGAACGGCGAGCCGGTGCTGGCCCTCTTGACCTTCTATTTCCGCGATCGGGTCATGCCATATTATTTCGGCGCTCGGTCTGATGCGCGCGCGCATCGCGCCTATGATTACGCGATCTGGCTGCAAATGCGGCGCGGCGCGGAGCGAGGCGCGCGCCTTTTCGATTTCGGGCGCAGCAAGTACGGCTCCGGCGCATTCGAATACAAATCATTCTGGGGGTTCGAGCCGAAACCGCTCGAATATCAATACAGGCTGATCGGCGCGCGCGAAACGCCGAACATCAATCCTGACAATCCAAAATTCTCCGTCGCCTCGAAACTGTGGCGCCGTCTGCCCATGACGCTCGCCAACGCCGCGGGGCCGATGCTCGCGCGTCACCTCGCATGAGTGCGCGTCCGGAAATTCTCTTCCTTGCGCACCGGATTCCCTATCCGCCGGACAAGGGCGACAAGATCCGTTCCTGGCGGCTCATCGAGCATTTGTCGAAGCGTTTCCGCGTGCATCTCGCCGCCTTCGTCGACGACCGGGCCGATTTTGCGCATGAGGCGTTTCTCAAGGGCGTCTGCGAAAGCGTCTTCCTCGCATCCCTAGACCCCCTCGTCGCGAAAGCGCGCAGCGCCGCCGGGTTCGTCACCGGCGAGCCGTTGAGTTTTCCCTATTTCCGCGATGGACGAATGCAGCGTCATGTCGATGAAGTGCGCGGGGGCGACCTCGCCGCCGAGTTCGCCTTTTCCTCGTCGATGGCGCCGTATATCGAGCCGGCGAAGGAGGGCCGCCCTCGCATTGTGGATCTGTGTGACGCCGATTCCGAGAAATGGCGTCAGTATGCGGCGGAAACGGCAGGCGCGATGGGCGCTGTCTATGCGCGCGAGGCGCAGCATCTCGCCGCCGCCGAGACCGCGATCATCAATAGAGTCGACGCGGCGTTTGCAGTCAGCGAAAGCGAAGCGGCGATCTTCAACGCGCGCGCCGGCGCCGAGCGCAAATGCGACTGGTTCGGCAATGGCGTCGATGTCGACCATTTTCGTCCGCACGCCGATCGCGCTGCGCCGCAAGCGTCCGCTGATGTAGTTTTCACCGGCGCTATGGACTATCGCGCCAACATTGACGCTGTGCGCTGGTTTGCGGCTGAAGTCTGGCCCATCGTGCGTTCGAAAGCTCCGCAGGCGCGCTTCGCCATTGTCGGGGCGCGCCCTGACAATGCCGTGAAAGCGCTCGATGGAAAGAACGGGATCGTCGTCACCGGCCGCGTCGGCGATGTCCGCCCTTACATCCAGCATGCGAGCGCGGCCATCGCGCCGCTGCGCATGGCGCGCGGGGTGCAGAACAAGATGCTCGAAGCCATGGCGATGGCGCGCCCGGTCGTCGCCACCGCCGCCGCCGTCGAGGGGATCGATGCGCGAGAGGGGGAGGAATTCATCCTCGCCGACGGCCCCGCCGATTTCGCCGCGTCTGTCCTGTGGTTGATGAGCGAGCGCAAGCGCGGCGACGCCATCGGAGCCTCGGCTCGCGCGAGGATGAAAGCCGCTTACGCCTGGCCCGCGCAGCTTGCCCGGCTCGACGCGGCGATGGCGCGGCTTGGCCTGTAATCGCTGTTGGTGCGCCGCAGCAAAAAGCCCCGACCCCTTATGAACGTCGGTAAGACCAGCGCACAGGGCGCGCGGCTTCACAATATTCTGACAGGCAGGTAAGGTGTCCGCTTCAGCGGGGTCAACGGGGTGCGGGCATGATCCGGATTATTCTACCGATTGCTGTGATAGCGGCGCTGCTTTTTACGCCGATGTTTTCCGAAGTGACGTCCGGGTCAGTGACCGGGGACGCGGTCACGACGCGTTCGGGGAACTACTTCGTCGAGAACACAATCCAGTGCTTCCTTGATCGCAATTTCTCCATCGCCGACGAGTGCGAACCTAGAGGCGGTCTTCAGGGCAAATTCATCTTCGGGGCGGTGTTCGTTTCCGCCGTCGCCGCCATTCTCGGCGTGCTCGGCCTCATTCCGGTGATCGGCCGGTTGACCAGCGCGATTACCATGCTCGCGGGCGTCATCGTCATCGCCGCCATCGGGTTCTTCATCCTCAATATGATGGGATCGAAAGAAGGACTCGAAGGCGTGCAGTGGGGCTCCTATCTCGCCGGCGGGGGAGGATTACTAACTTTGGTTTCCGGACTGTCCGGCATGCGAGGGCGATAATAACGCCCCGCTGTTTCCTCAAGAGGGAGGAGACCTGAAGCGCGCTCCTGCAAGGAGCGCGCTTTTGTTTTAGGGTTTAAATTAGGGCCACGCGGCCAGCGGCGGCAGCGAGGAGAGAATCGCCTCGACATTGCCGCCGGTCTTCAGTCCGAACGTCGTGCCGCGGTCGTAGAGGAGATTGTATTCGGCGTACCGTCCGCGCCTGAATAATTGTTCGGCGCGGTCTTCCTCCGTCCACGGCTCATTCATGCGCGCGGCGACGACCTTCGGATAGACGCCGAGAAAAGCGAGGCCCACGTCCCGCGTGAAAGCGAAATCCTTTTCCCAGTCGCCGCTGTCGTGGCGGTCGTAGAAGATCCCTCCGACGCCGCGATGCTCGTTTCTGTGCGGCAGGAAGAAATAGTCGTCGCACCATTGCTTGTAACGCGCGAAATAGGCCCCGTCGTGCGCGTCGCAAGCTTGCTTCATCGCGGCGTGAAAGACGCGCGTATCTTCATGGCCGTCGGCGCGATAGCGCTCCATCATTGGATTCAAATCGCCGCCGCCGCCGAACCAGCTTTTGGTCGTGACGATCATGCGCGTGTTCATGTGCGCGGCCGGCGCGTGCGGATTGCGCGGGTGCGCGATCAGCGACACGCCCGACGCCCAGAAGCGCGGATCGTCTTCGGCGCCCGGGATCTGCTTCCTGAACTCATCGGAGAATTCGCCGAAAACGGTGGAGGTATGGACGCCGACCTTCTCGAAGACGCGCCCGCGCATCATCGCCATGACGCCGCCGCCCTGATCGCTTGCGCCGTCGCCGCGGGTCCACGGCTTGCGCTCGAATCGGCCGGGGGAGAGGCCGCCGTAAAGCGGCCCGGCGGCGTCTTCCAACGCCTCAAATGCGCCGATGAGGCGCGCTTGCAGCGCCTCGAACCAGTCCCTTGCCATCGACTTGCGGATTTCGGTTTCGGTCATGCTTATTCACTCGCAGCCGCGCGCGCGCCGATCAAGCCATCCCGTCCGTCTTCTCGCCTCGCTGAGCGCCACAGCCGCCGCAACCGCAATGTTGAGCGACCGCGCTCCCGGCGCTATCGGAATGAAGAGGCGGGCGTCGGCTTCGGCGTGGACCTCGTCCGGCGCGCCGGCGCTTTCGCGGCCCATGAGGATAATGTCGCTCTCGGTGAAAGCGAAGTCGTATAGCGAGGTCGCGCCTCTCGTGGTCATCAGCACCAGCCTTCCTTCGCGGCGGGAGGGGCTTTCGAGGAACGCCCGCCAGCCTGAATGGAGGAGGGGCGGGGCGAGGGCGGCATAATCCATCGCCGCCCGTTTCAGGTCTTTTGAATCGAGGGGGAAGCCGCAGGGGCCGATGACGTCGATCCCGGCCCCGAAGCAGGCGGCGGCGCGAATCGCCGCGCCGACATTGGGGGCCATGTCCGGCTCATAAAGCGCAAGGCGCATCGCCCTGATTCTCCTTCCTGAATCCGCCCTCTCGAAGGCCATTCGCGACGCTAGGCCGCACGCCCTTCGCGGCTGGACTTGGGTAATAAGGCATGCGAGACACGCCCGCACAAATTCCCGCCTCGGCGAATCTTCGGAACATCTCACGGGCGACATCAAAGGCGAGGGACCTGACGCGATGAGCGCATCCACCGGAACGCATGGTCAAACGGCCGGCGAAGGCGAAGAGCCGACGCGCCGCGACTTCATTCATATTCTCGCGGGCTCGGTCGCCGCGGTGGGCGCCGCGGGGACGCTGATCCCGCTGGTCGACCAGATGAACCCTGACGCATCGGTGCTGGCGCTGTCGACCAAGGAGGTCGACCTTTCGAATCTTTCTGTCGGGCAGGCGATCAAGGTGATGTGGCAGGGCAAGCCCGTCTTCATCCGTCACCGAACTGAGGAAGAGATTCGCGAAGCCGAAGCGACGCCGCTCTCCTCGCTGAAAGACGACGTGGCGCGCAACGACAATCTTTCGGGCAAGCCCGAAGCCAGCGACGCGAACCGCAGAGAGAATCCAGCCTTCATGGTCGTTGTCGGCGTGTGCACCCATCTCGGTTGCGTCCCGCTCGGCACCGCTCAGGGGGAGACCCGCGGCGAGTACAATGGCTGGTTCTGCCCTTGCCACGGCTCGCATTACGATCTCGCCGGCCGGATCAGGAAAGGCCCGGCTCCGGAAAATCTGCTGGTGCCGACCTATCAGTTCCTGACCGACACCGTCATTCGCATCGGCTAAGGCATCGAGGCGCACCATGCATCATGAATCCACCTACAAGCCCGGCACCGCGATCGAACGCTGGCTCGACAAGCGCCTGCCGATCGTCCGCCTCGGCTATGACAGCTTCATCGATTTTCCGACGCCGAAGAATCTGAACTACTGGTGGACGTTCGGCGGCATTCTCGCCGTCTGCCTCGTCATCCAGATCCTCACCGGCGTCATCCTGGCGATGCACTACACGCCGCACAAGGACTTCGCGTTCGACAGCGTCGAGCACATCATGC
>JAVJPA010000212.1:0-38268 GCA_040216495.1 Amphiplicatus sp.
GACCGGCACGCCGAACATTTCGGACGCAGTCAGTGCATGAATGTCGACGCCGTCCTCAAAGGCCTTCTTCATGGATTTGAGATCGGCGATATGGGCAAGCAGACGCAGCTCTATCTGGCTGTAATCGGCGGAGACGAGGACATTGCCTTTCTCGGCGATGAAGGCGGTCCTGATCTTGCGGCCGTCTTCCGTCCGTATGGGAATGTTCTGGAGATTAGGGTCGGTTGACGCGAGACGCCCGGTCGTCGTCGCGGCGAGCGAGTAAGAGGTATGGATGCGCCCTGTCTCGGGATTGATCTCGCCTGGCAACGAATCCGTATACGTGCTCTTCAACTTCGCAAGTCCGCGCCAGTTGAGAATGGCGCGGGGCAGTTCATGGCCGTCTGCGGCCAACTCTTCGAGAACGTCGGCCTTGGTCGACCAGGCGCCGCCCGACGTCTTTTTGCCGCCCGGCAGACCGAGCTTGCCGAAGAGAATGTCTGAAATTTGCTTCGGCGAACCGAGGTTGAAACTGCCGCCCGCCAGTTCGTAGGCTTCCGCTTCATGCGCCGCCATGCGCTGCGCGAAATCGGAAGACAGCCGGCGCAGCACTGACGGATCGACCTTCACGCCCTCACGCTCCATCTCGACGATGATGGGCATTAGCGGACGCTCCAGCGTTTCGTAAAGCGTCGCATGGCCTTCAGCCGCGAGGCGCGGCTTTAGTATGTCGTGCAGGCGGAACGTGACATCGGCATCCTCCGCCGCATACGCGGTCGCTTTGTCTATCGGAACCTGATCAAAGGTGATCTGTTTCTTTCCGGTTCCGGTTACATCCGAAAACTTGATCGTCTCGTGATTGCAATGGAGTTTGGCGAGTTCATCCATGCCGTGATTGTTGCGCCCGCAATCGAGCGCATAGGAGATCAGCATCGTATCGTCGAACGGCGTTATCGAGACGCCATACCGAGACATGAGCAGCGCGTCATATTTCAGGTTCTGGCCAACCTTGAGGAGCGACGGGTCTTCCAGCATCGGCTTCAGGATGAGCAGCGCCGCCTCAAGCGGCATCTGCTTTTTGGTCTCGGCGTCATCGAAGGCGAGGCCCTTCGCCCCATGCCCGAGCGGCAGGTAACAGGCGGCTCCCGGCGCGGTCGACAATGAAACGCCGACCAGGTTCGCGCGCATGGCGTTAAGACTGTCCGTTTCCGTATCGAATGCGACAACGCCGCGTTCATAGGCTCGCGCCACCCATTGCTTCAGCGTCTTTTCGTCATAAACGGTTTCGTACCCGTCGACCTTAGGCGGCGCGAGCTGGGCGGCGACGGGCTTTTCGCCTTTCGCCTTGCCGTCGCTCGCAAAGTCGGCGGCGACCCGGCGCGCCAGCGTGTTGAATTCCATCTCGGCGAGAAATTTCGAAAGTTTCTCAGGATCGATCTTCGGCATCGCCAGCGCGTCGAGCGGCTCCTCCAGAGGAACATCAGTCTTCAACGTGACCAACTCGCGAGAGATGCGCGCCTTGTCGGCGAATTCGATGAGATTTTCACGGCGCTTGTTCTGCTTGATCTCCGAAGCGCGCGCGAGAAGCGTGTCGAGATCGCCATACTCCTCGACGAGTTGGGCTGCGGTCTTGACGCCGATGCCGGGAACCCCCGGCACATTGTCGGCGCTGTCGCCGGCCAACGCCTGCACGTCGATGACTTTCTCCGGCGGCACGACGAATTTCTCGATCACTTCGGCGCGCCCGATGCGCCGGTTCTTCATCGTGTCGAAAAGCGAGATGCGATCGGAGACAAGCTGCATCAAATCCTTGTCGGAGGAGATGATGACCACCTCGCCGCCCTTCGCCTCCACCATCCGCGCATAGGTGGCGATAATGTCGTCGGCCTCGAATCCTTCCGCCTCAATGCAGGCGACGTTGAAGGCGCGGGTCGCGTCGCGAACCAGCGCAAACTGCGGGATCAGATCTTCGGGAGGCTCCGGCCGGTGCGCCTTGTATTGGGGGTAAAGCTCGTTGCGAAATGTTTTCGACGAATGATCGAAGATCACCGCGAGATGCGTCGGGTCATGCTCGTCGCCCATATCGCACAAGAGCTTGTAGAGCATGTTGGAATAGCCGGAGACGGCGCCGATCGGCGTCCCGTCCGACTTCCGCGTCAGCGGCGGCAGCGCATGGTAGGCGCGGAACAGATAGCCGGAGCCATCGACAAGATAGAGGCGGATCGGGGCTTCGCTTTTTTTGGCGGGCATTTGTTCTCGTCCGGATTTCGCGCAGGTCGCATTTCGGTCTAGCTTTACGATATCGCCGCGGTATCCCCAAGGGCCGCCCAGAGGTCAAAGGACGCAGGACAGACGCAATGAAAGTGCTGGGGATACGATTTTGCAAAGTGGCGAAAATGGGCGCCGCGCAGGCCCTCGCCGATATGCTCTCCAAACTCGGCGTCGGCGAACGCAAACTGGAAGGAGCGAGCGGCGCGGGATTTCAGGGCGCCGTGTTCCCGATCGAACACAATCAGGAGAATAGCTGGATCGAGATCTGGCCCGCCGGAGAACACATGCCGGAAATGACGATGCTGCAAATCATCGTCGATGACGCCGACGCCTTCGCGGCTCATGCGCGGCGCAACGGCCTGGAACCCAAGGGACCGGACGATGCGCATGGCGAACGCATCTACTATCTCGACGGTCCCGCAGGCTTTCCAGTTTCGTTCCAGTCCAAACTAGACCGGTCTTAGAAGGCCTGCGTCCAGCGCGCCTGCGCCTTGACATTGCGCCCCGCCGCCGTGACGCCGGCGAAGACGCGCTCAAACTCGGCGTCGAAAATGTTATCGACGCCGACATCAAGCCTCAGCCCTTCGAGCGCGCCCGAAGGCGGCGACCAGGAGGCGAAGAAATCGAGCGTCTCGTAGCCGTCGCGCGCATCCGTCGGCACGTTGACCTTGTCGAAACGGCCGGCGATCTCGGCGCGCACGCCCGCCCGGAGCCATAGTTCCGGCACCTTCACCCCGAGCGTCACATTGAGTCGGTCCGGCGAGAGGATGCCCACATAGTCGCCCGTATCCTTGTTTACGCCGTTGACGGAGGAATAACCCGCCGCCGCGAACAGAAGCGGACTGTCGTAAGAGGCTTCGATTTCGAAGCCGTCGAGTTTCGCGTTGATCGTATTGACGTAGCGGCTTGTGCCGGCGTTGCATGTTCCCGGCGCCATCGGGCTGAAGCAGGCCGGCGAGAAAGCGAAGTTCACCTCCAGATCGATCAGGTTCGTCACATCCGACTCGTAATAGCCGCCCTTCAACGTGAACTCGTCGCCGTCAAAGAGCATACTGGCGAAGGCGAGCCCCGCGCCGACTTCCCAGCTTTCCGATTCTTCTGGGAGAAGGTCAGGATTCGGAATGAACGCGTTCGGCGCCTCGACGCCCGGCCCGAGCGGGATAACAAAGTGGATGTCGTCGGCGAACAGTTCGTTGAACGATGGCGCGCGGAACGCTTGCGCATAATTGCCGTAGAACAGCAGCCACTCCATCGGCCGCCACGAAAGCCCGACCTTCGGCGACCACGCGCCGTCATCGGCTTCGATGCCGTCGCCTTCATTGCGGAACTCGTCGTAGCGTATCGCCGGGATCAGAGAGAATTCGCCGAACGCCGTATTGAGCGTCGCCTCCGCCTGAACGAACAGGCCGTATGTGCGCGCCTCAGCATCCGGCACGCCGCCGCGCGTTCCGTCTGCGGACATATTGTCCTCGCCGGTCTGCTCGTCCTCGTAATACTCCCCGCCATACGTGAAGGTCACGTTTGCGTTGTCGCCGAATGCAAAGCGCGTGCGATTGTCGAACACAAGCCCGAAACTGTCGACTTCGCGCGCGATGACGCGGCTTGAAGCGATTTCCGACTCTTCCACTTCGCCATCATTGATGTAGGCGATAAGCCCGGCGTCGATCCAGTTGTTCCCCGCCGGGGCGTAGTTTAGCGCGGCGCGCCAGGTGTCGCTTGACACCTTCTTATCGACAAGATCGCCGGTCGAAAGACCCTGTCCGTTGTTCGGCTCCACCGCATCGTCGCGATAGGCGATCCACGAAACTTCCGCTTTCAAGGCTTCGGTGATCTTCGCCGAAGCTTTCACTAGGCCGGAGACTATTTCGTCGTCCGCCTGAAGATCGTTTCCATCGCCAAGGGCGATATCGCCGCCGTCGCGATAGGAAAGGCTAGCCAACCCTTCGAAACGTCCGTCTTCGCTGCGGGCGAAAACTGTTCCGCCTGCGGCCCATTCCTCATTGACGCCCTGATAGCCGGCGCGGAGGCGGACGCCGAGCGTTTGGCCCTCGCCGAGCAGATCCGAGGCGTTCAGCGTGCGGAACGCGATGACGCCGCCGAGCGCGCCCGAGCCGTAGAGCGCGGAACCCGGGCCGCGCACCACTTCCGCCGCCGCGAGCAGGTCCGGCTCGATGAAGAAGCGCCCGTCATGCCCCGAAAGGAAGCTCTGGCGCACGCCGTCGAACAGCACGACCACGCCCTCGCCCTCGATGCCGCGCACCGAAGGCGTCTCGCCCGTGCGCCGCGGACCGCCGTCGAAGCGCACGCCCGGCGTTTCGGAGAAGATTTCGGAGATGGCGGAGGGAAGAAGATCGTCGATCTCCTCCCGGCCGATGACCGAGACTGAGCCGGGATAAGCGAAAACCGAGGTCGGGTTCTTGGTCGCCGTGACGGTGACTTCGTCCTCAACGCTGGCGAACCGCAGCAGGCGCTCCTCGGAAACGCCCTCTCCCGCCGCTTCCTGCGCCGCCGCGCCAGACCAACCCGCCGCCAACCCCAACATTCCCGCCCCCAGCAACAGCCGCTTTTTCATCATTCAGCCCACCTGAATTGCATTATTTGCGAATGACTCGCATTACCATGAGGCTCTATAGGCGCGAGCCGCAGGGATTGCAAACGATTCTGCGAATGACTTGCAGTTTGCGCCCCGGCGAGCTACCGAACCATCGCCAGCCGCCTTCTCGATGGGGACGATCCGATGAAATTTTCCGCCGCCTGCCTCGCCGCCTTGTCCGCCGCCGCGCTGCTTTCCGCCTGCGTCACGAGCCCGGCGGGCTCGCCCGCGCCCGTCGCCGCATCGCCAGCGGCGGCCTTCGAGTCGGACCGCAAGGCCATCCTCGCCATGGCGGGCGATTATCGCGTGCGGTTCGACTTCATCGAAACGGTCGCGCTCGCCGAAGACTATGAGTTGAAGGAGCAGAAAATCTCCGGCGCCTATGAAATCGTCCGCGTCATCGCCGACGACGGCGAATTCATCAGCCTCCAGCATATCCTCGTCGTCGGCGGCGAGGATAAGTTTCCTATTAAGCACTGGCGCCAGGACTGGGTTTACGAGCCGGCGCATATTTTCGAGTTCGCCGGCGCCAATGCATGGGAGAAGCGCGCGCTGTCGCCGGCGGAGCGCAAGGGCAAATGGGCGCAGTTCGTCTATCAGGTGGACGACGGCCCGCGTTACGCGGCGCTCGCCGAATGGACGCACGAGAACGGCGTTTCAAGCTGGGCCGGCGAAAGCTGGCGCCCGCTGCCGCGGCGGGACGCGACGACCCGCGACGATTATCACGCCATCGAGGCCGTCAACCGCCATGTGATCACGCCGGAAGGCTGGGCGCACGAGCAGGACAACACCAAGCTCGTTCTCTCAGGCGGGAGCCCCCGCGCGCTTGTGCGCGAGGTCGGCGTCAACACCTACCGCCATTCCGAAGATTTCGAGACGGAGATCGCCGACGCCTACTGGGAGAAGACTAAAGACTTCTGGGCCGTAGTCCGCGCCGAATGGACCCGCTACGAAACCGACTTCCCCTCCTTCGCCCTCACCATCCAGGGCGAACCGGAAGAGCTTTACATGAAGCTGCTCGACCTTGCGGAAAAGGTCGAGAAGGACGAACAGGACGCCGCCAGCGCCGCCGAAGACGCGCTCGCGGTGATGGCCCGCTACGTGACGACCGATGTCGCGCCGCTTGAAGCGCGGCTGATGCAGCGGAAGAGCGGCGAGGAGTAGACTCTCTGCACCCGGATCATTCAAACTTAAGACGCCGGGAAGAAGAAATGGTGCGCTTAGGGGCATGCAAACTTTGAATCAGGGCCTTGATTTATCGGGAATTTCTGAATTGGAGAATTTTCGATACCCCCAATTATACCCCCACTAGCCGGTGCCTTGGTAATGCAAACTCGATTATCGCTTCGCGAGGATTGACCGGACCGCTTCGATCATTTGTCGGTTCCCGGTAGTGGAGCAAGACCAAGTTCCTTCAGAAACGCATTGTGCTTGGCCGTTGACTCGCGAATCTCCTTCTCGATTTCGACCAGTTCCTGCTGCGTGGCCGAAAGGTCGATCTCCTTCTCCGGTTCGGCTGTGCTGATGTAGCGGGAGATGTTGAGGTTGTAGCCCTCCTCGGCGATCCGCTCCATGCTGATGCGCTTGGAGTAGCGGGGCTCCTCCTTCCGGAATTGGTAGGTGTCGATAATATCTGAGATGTGCTTTTCCGTCAGTTGGTTTTGGCGCTTGCCTTTCACGAAATGCTCGGCGGCGTTGATGAAGAGCACATCGTCGGGCTTCTTGCACCTCTTCAGCACGAGGATGCAGACGGGGATACCGGTGGAATAGAACAGGTTCGCAGGGAGGCCAATGACGGTGTCGATGTGGCCGTCCTTGAGCAGCTTGGTGCGGATGCGTTCTTCAGCGCCGCCCCGGAACAGCACGCCGTGCGGCAAGATAATGGCCATCACGCCTTCGTCTTTCAGGAAGTGGAAGCCGTGCAGCAGGAACGCGAAGTCGGCGGCGGATTTAGGGGCGAGGCCGTAATTCTTGAATCGCACGTCGTCGCCCATCGCCTCGGTCGGCTCCCACCGTAAGCTGAAGGGCGGATTGGCGACGATGGCGTCGAACACGGGTTTCCTCGCGGGGTTCTGCTCGCGCAGGATGTCCCAATCGTTAGTCAACGTGTCGCCGTGGTAGATTTCGAACTCCGTGTCCTTCACCCCGTGCAGCAGCATGTTCATGCGAGCGAGGTTATAGGTGGTGATGTTCTTCTCCTGCCCGTAAATCTTGCCGATGCCGTGCGGCCCCATGCGTTTGCGCACGTTGAGCAACAGCGAGCCGGAGCCGCAGGCGAAATCGAGGACGCTGGCGAGACGTTGTTTCTTGCCCGTTGCGGGCTCTTGGCTGTCAAGCGTGACGATGCCGGAAAGTATGTCTGAAATCGGCTGCGGGGTGTAGAACTCGCCCGCCTTTTTGCCAGAACCGGCGGCGAACTGGCCAATCAGATATTCGTAGGCGTCGCCCAATGCATCGACATCGGTGGAGAATTCCGCCAGCCCCTTGGCGATCTCTGAAATAATGGCGCACAGCTTGGCGTTACGATCCGGGTACGTCCTACCGAGTTTTTCCGAGGCGAGATTAATCTCGGAGAACAGTCCGCCGAAGGTGCTCTGAAAGGATTCCTCTTCAATATATTTGAAACCCGCCTGCAAGGTGTTCAGCAGCTCGCCATTCTGGGTGCGGGCCATGTGGGCGATGCTGGCCCAAAGGTGTTGCGGCTGGATGACGTAATGCGCCTTAAGCCGCATCTGCTTTTCGAAATCAGCCACATCGGCGGGGTTCTGCTCGTACCAGACCGACAGGGAGGACCGCCCTCCATTGCCGATGGCGTTGGGGTCTGGATAGTCCTTCCCCAGCTCCCTCTTCGCCGCTGTTTCGTAGTTGTCCGAAAGGTATCGCAGGAAGAGGAAGGACAGCATGTAGTCGCGGAAATCGTCCGCGTTCATTGCCCCGCGCAACTTGTCGGCGATGGTCCAGAGGGTTTTGCCGAGTTGCTTTTGGGTTTGGTCGTTCATGGTGTGGGCGCTTCCTGGGGTGCGGGCGCCGGTGCTGGCGACGGGGGGGGGGCAATATTAGGCAAGGCGAACTCAAATCGCGCGATGAAGTTCCTCAGGATGCGGCGGAAAAGTTCCTTGTTATCCTCACCCATTTCTGTCGGTTCATGTACGGCATAGGCGCCGTGACTCAGTAGGTTGAGCGCCCGGTTGAACAGCGCTCTATCTTCCTCGTTGTCGAGAGCTTTGAGGCAGAAGGCCATTTCTGTATGCCCAAAGAAAGAGGCCGTTTTCTCCATGATGCTGCGCAATGCATTGAAGTGAAAGGTATATAGCTTCCCATTCTTGGGGTCGGCGGCGCGTTGCAACTCTGCGAGTGTCGCGACGTGGTGGAAGAACGGCGTATCATCTGTCGCCTGAAGCGTGTAGGCACCGTCACCATTGGGGCGGTGCAGGAAATATCGTTTGTGAGTGAGCTTGGGCTCGCTTTCGATCCGCCTGCCGACTTCGTTACACATCACGTTAAAAAACAGCGCGTGGTGAGAGGAGAAGATCACCTTGATGGGGGCTGGCGCACCGGCGCCGTCCTTGCGGGTAGCCGTGCGGCGGAGAAGTTTGGCAAGGTCGCAGGCAACGGAAATCGCATTGTTGTCATCGAGCGACGAGATGGGGTCGTCGATGTAGAGATACTTTTTCGACTGGTATGACACATGTCCGTCAAGCATCCGTTCGCAGATTGCCATAAAGACGCACCAGATGAAGATGTTCTGCTCACCCCTCGAAACCTTGATATTGGTCTGATCGCCCTTTCGGAAGCTCACGAAATCCGGCTTCGAAAAGGACTCGTCTCCCTGCTCAATCACCTTGTAGGTGAAGTCGAACTCAAAGTCGGCGTATCTGAAAAGGTATTGGGCAATCGTTTCGTCCAGCGCGAGTTCCGTCATCGCATCGAAGAAAGTCGATTTCTCAGAGAGTTGCAGGCGCCGAACGCAGTCACCTTCGAAGTCTTTTTCCCAGACGAACAAATCTTCGGTGAGGGCATTGAAATATAGCGTGTCGGGGGTCGCGGTGGGATTCTTCTTGTTCTTACGCTTTCCTGCGTCCTTGAACTCCATCGACAGGCGCGTTTTGCCTGTGCAGTTGTAGGCGAACAGCAGCACGAGGTCAGCGTTGTTCAGATCATCCCGCAACCGTGTCACCAGCTTGCCCAAGCTCTTATAAGTGCGGATGCCGCTCATGTGTCAGCTTCTTCGACCGAGGGAAAAAGCTGCTGCATCAGTCCTTTCTTATGGGTCCTGAGGGCGTCAAGATTTTGGATTTGAGCGGCGATGTAGTCGTCTAGGCTGGTTAGGCAGTCGGCGATGCGTTGTTGTTCGCCAGATTTTGGGTCGGGAAATGACAGGGTCTTCTCTTTCAGCATTGAGAAGTGTCGTTTGTAACTTTCCGGCACCACCGGATTAGCTTCGAGCGCGCAAAAGAGGAATCGAACATCGATAGCGCGCTTTGGCTTAAAAATTTTAATTCCATCTGCGCCCTGAACAAACGGGTGATCGATAAACTTCAGAGCGCAGGTGTGGTCGCCAAAAACGATGACTGGCAGCCCTTCTTCTATCACTCCCTCGCTGTCATTCGTCCAGCCACAGATGTAGTTCTGCGATTGGTCAACGATGGGAAACTCACCAGCCGGTTGGTAGTCTGCGGTCTGAAGCTTTTTGGGTGGGGTGATCGTCGAGATGATCTCTTCGACGGTTTCTTGCTCCCACTCTCCTGCATCCCGAAATTCCGGAAAGCGGAGGCTCGGTTGGGTTTTGCCTTCGCGGGGGAAAAGCTGCTGCATCAGCCCTTTTTTATGGGACTTGAGCGCGTCCACTTTCCGGGCTTGGGCGGCGATCAGCTCGTCTACGGAGGTCAGGCAGTCGGCGATTTTTTCTTGCTCGGGGGGCTTGGGATAACCGATCTCAAAGTTTTCGACGATAGGCAGCCGCAACGACAATACAGTCGATTTAACAGCCTTTTTTGCTAACGAGTCTTGGAGATAATCAAGCGAGTGATAAACAAACCGAGCATCACCTTGATGCTCCATGAGTGCATAGGCGCGCTGATGCAGATTGAACTTTCCCCGAAAAATTTTCGGCACAAATCGCATCCCCTCGCCCGGAAGAATCACTGCTTCTCCGTCGAACATAAAGTCGTTCGAACGCTTGATGACCGCAGAGCGGTCGAATAACGGATATTCACCGTCCTCCTCATGATCTTGTGCGTTCGCTTTGCCGTTAGTTATCCGGTCGCAGATTTGGGCTAGACTCTTTTCTTCCCACTCCGCCGCATCTCGGAACTCCGGAAAGCGCAGCTTGGGCGTCAACGCAGGTTTGCTGTCGCTCTTCATCGCAGTGGCTTTGGATTTACTGCTCATAAGCGCTGAGCCCTGAGATGTCGCGCCCTCCAGCGCGTTTTGTGAGCAAGGGCAGAAGGTCGGCCATCAAATCGAGTTCCTTCACGCGGCGGGCTTTCCAGTTGAGGCCAAGCGGCTCCATCAAGTCGGTGAGCCGCTCGCCATCGAAGATCATGCGTTGCAGGATGCCGTCCACGAAGGCTTGCAGGGCGGCTTTGGCGAGCCCGTGTTCGTTCGCGATTTTGGCCAGTTCCGCCGCTTCCTTTTCGGCTTTGAAGCGGGTGTAGCCGTCGCGGATGGTTTTTTCGCTGAGGCCTTCGCCCGCTTTCAGGGTGGCGATGTAGGCGGCGATGTCCTCGCGCTCGTTCATGAACTTGGCGTCGGACTGGATGAGGCCGACGAGCTGCTCGCGGCTCATCTTCTGTTCGCCCGGCGTCTGCTGAGAGAAGCGGGCGATGAGGCCCATGATGTAGTCGTAATCGATAACGGCGGAGGCAAAGAGCACGAACTCGAAATCGAGCTGGTCCACATCCTCGCTCGGTTTTTCTGAACCCTTATCCTGCTGGGCCTTGAGGCGCTGCGCGGTTTCGAGATAGGCGCCGCGGAAGCCGAGCAGGTTTTCCTTGGGCAGGATTTGCTCGATGGCGACGGCGTTTTCCTCAGTCAGATCGGTGTATTGATCGAGCTGGGTTTTGAGGCGTTGGACTTCCTTGAAGCGTTCGATGAAGACGGCGCGGGCTGCGTCGCCCTTGAGGTTGGGCACGGCGTCCGGTGCGCAGTCGAGGCCCTGGGATTTCATGAAGGCATCCAGTTTCTGCACGGCGTCTTCGAGTTTCCGGATGACGACAGGGGCCTTTTCCACCAGCCAGATTTCGCGGGCTTTTTCGCCAGCTGTTTCGCCAGAGAAGAGGGCGATGGCGGCATCGACGGCGTCTTGCTGCTGGCGGAAATCGAGAATGTTGCCATAGGGCTTGGTGGCGTTGAGCACGCGGTTAGTGCGGGAGAACGCCTGGATCAAACCATGGTGCTTGAGATTCTTGTCCACATAGAGCGTGTTCAGATATTTGGAATCGAAGCCGGTGAGCAGCATGTCCACCACGATAGTGATGTCGATTTTTTGGGCGTGCGGAAAATCGGCATTCGGCCATTGCTGGTCCTTGATGCGCTTTTGCACATCCTGATAGTAGATGTCGAACTCGCCGATGGTATGGTTGGAGCCGTAGCGGGTATTGTAGTGGGCGATGATGGCCTTGAGTGCTTCTTTCTTCTTCTCTGGCTCTACGGCGTTGTCTTCTTTTTCCTGCGGCAAGTCTTCCTGAATCTGCTTCACATCGGCATCGCCCTCTGCGGGCGGAGAGAAGACGCAAGCGATATTCAGAGGCTGGTAGTCCGGGTCGGTCTTTTGGTTTTCCGCCTGCCGCTCGGCGAACAGGCGGTGGTATTCGATGGCGTCATTGATGGACGCGGTGGCGAGCAGGGCATTGAACCGGCGCCCTCCGGTGGCGGCGTCATGCTTGGCGAGGATGGCCTCGATTACGGCCTTCTTCGCCAGCGGTTCGCCCGGCTTGGGCAGCTTTTTGCCCTCAGGTTTGAAGTAATCGACATGGAAGCGGAGGACGTTTGCGTCTTCGATGGCGTGGGTAATGGTGTAGGCGTGAAGACGTTTCTGGAAGAGGTCTTCCGTGGTCTTCATGCTGGCCTGCGTGTCCTCAATCTTCTGCTGGGCTGAGTTCACTTCAAAGATGGGCGTGCCAGTAAAGCCGAAGAGTTGGGATTGTGGGAAGAACGCCTTGATGGCTTTGTGATTCTCGCCGAACTGGGAGCGGTGGCACTCATCAAAGATGAAGACCATGCGTTTGTCGCGAAGCGGTTCGAGCTGCTCCTTATAGGTTTGTTTTCCCTCCTTTCTCTGCTGTTTGTTGCGCTTGCTGTTTTCATCCAGCGCGAGGCCGAGCTTCTGGATGGTGCAGACAATGACCTTGTCGGCGTAGTCATCCGAAAGGAGACGGCGCACGAGAGAGGCCGTGTTGGTGTTTTCTTCGACGCAGCCTTCCTGGAATTTGTTGAACTCCTCGCGCGTCTGCCGGTCGAGGTCTTTGCGGTCCACGACGAATAGACATTTCTCGATGTCAGGGTTGTCCTTGAGGAGGGTCGAGGCCTTGAAGGAAGTGAGCGTCTTGCCGCTGCCGGTGGTATGCCAGATGTAGCCGTTGCCGCAGTTCTGGGTGATGCAATCCACAATCGCCTTCACCGCATAGATTTGATACGGCCGCATCATCAGGAGCTTTTGCTCGCTGGCGATGAGCACCATGTAGCGGCTGACCGTCTGGCCGAGGGCGCATTTGACGAGGAAGGTTTCGGCGAAACTGTCGAGGTGAGTGACCTTCTTGTTGTCAACGTCGGCGAACTCATAGACCGGCAGAAAGCGCTCTTCGGCATTGAAAGCGAAATGCCGGGTGTTGTTGTTCGCGAAGTAGAAGGTGCGGTCGCGGTTGCTGACGATGAAGAGCTGGAGGAAACAAAGAAGCGTTTTGGTGTAGCCGTTGCCGGGATCGTTCTTGTATTCGACGATCTGCTCCATCGCCCGCCGGGGGCTGATGCCGAGAGTTTTCAGCTCGATTTGAACGGTGGGAACGCCGTTGATCAGGATTATGACGTCGTAACGATGATGGCTGTTGTCCGTATTGATGCGGAGCTGATTTACCACCTCGAAGGCGTTCTTGCACCAGTCTTTGATGTTGACGAGGGTGTAGTTCAGCGGCGTGCCGTCATCGCGGGTGAAGCTGCTGCGCTCGCGCAGGGTGTGGGCGGCGGTGAATACATCGGGCGTGACGATCTCGTCGAGTAGGCGGGCGAACTCGGAGTCGGTGAGGCGGACGCGGTTTAGTGTCTCAAACTTCTCCCGGAAATTTTTCTCCAGCGAAGCGCGGTCGCGGATGTCGTCACGATAATCATACTTCAGGCCGCGTAGCTTTGTGACTAACGCCGCTTCAAGATCGCGTTCGGGTGTATTCATCGCCATTGCTGCAACTATTTTCCGTTTCGGCTTTTTGCGGGCTTAACAAACCCTAATTCTCTAACCTAGTCAGCACAAAGGTGAGAAAAGACACCGATCCGGCATGATTTCAATACCGGGCTATTGCCCTGGAATTGACCTAATAATCTCCGCTTGTCGCTGGCGACTGACCTGCCCGTAGCTTGTAAAGGTCGTCAGGACGCTTTCATGGCCGAGATTCTGGGAAAACGCCTTGAACGCCTCCGGCGTCACATATCGGGTCGCGCCCCATTGCTCCAAGGTCTTGCGGAAGGCGTGCGGCCCGAAACGGGGGAGCCCAGCCGCCTCGAAGGAGTCGCCGACGATTTGGCGGATCGGCGCTGCGGTCGCCCAATGGGTGCGATCAAGTCGGGCGACCGCAAATTTTCCGGCACCCCCAAGGCTCACCTTCGATCTTGGGAAAAGCGGATCAGCCGGTCCAAACAAGAGCGCCTCTTTCAGATGCCGCACCCAGCTGTCGAAACAGGCGCGCACGTCATCCGCGACCGGGAAAAGGGTCGTGTAGATCGTCTTTGACGCTTTCGTCTTCACTTCGCGGGCGTCCTGAAAGACCTGGCCTTCGACAAGATCGACATGGGCGAGCCTCAGCGAGGCTGCGGCCGAAACGCGAGCGCCGGTCAGGATGAGGAAAGCGGAGATCGCCTTGTTGCGCTTTTCGATGTCGGTCCTATCCGGCATCGCCCGGAAGGCGTGGAGAGCCTGCTCCATAGACGGAAAGGGCACCTCACGATGAGCGTGGGCAATTGCCTCATCCTTGGCGGCAAGATTGAAATATTCGCAGTCGGCTAGACTGATTCGCGACCTGAACCCCGGCCTCTGCGAAAGCCACTTGAAGAATGCTTTCACGGCGCGAACAGTTGCACTGATCGTCGCCTTGGACAGCGGGCGGCCGTTTGCGGTTTTCGTCTTCGCCAGCGTTCGCTTGAACGCCTTCGCCTGATCGATGTGAAAAGCCCTGAACGGTTTGCCCCCGGTCGAGTCCTCAAAGCGCGCGAGCGCAGCGGCGGCCTTATCGACCGATTGCTCGCTGAAGCCCTCGGCGTCAGTCAGCCATTCAAGATATTGTCGCTTCAGCCGTTCGTTTTCGTCGCATCGTTTGCGCATGGATTTCAGTCCTTGTCGAAGTGAGTCCTGCAGGCGGCTTCAGCTGGATCGCCTAGGCTCAGCTTTCGGCCCTTGAATATGAGCGAGAGATTGGGCGCGACGGCGGCTAGTTTTTCGGCGGCCACCGCCCGATAGATCAGCCCTTCACATTCCTCGCACAACGCGACGAGACGGCTTGCGCGATCAGTTTGCACCTCAAAGTCGGCCATCATCCCGGCCGGTCGGCGGGGCGCGCGACATTTGAGGCAATAGAACTCGTTAGGCCCGAGCCGCCGCTTCGCCGCAATTTCGCGCCCTTGAAGGAAGGCGCGGAGATCGGCGCCGACGATCAGGACCGGGCGCTTGTCCGAACAGGCGGATAACGCGCCGCTCTGCACCCAGCTGCGGACTGTCTGGGCATGCGCGCCAAGCAAATCCGCCGTCTCCTCAATCGTATAGTTGCGGTGAATTTTGACGCGGTGCGCGGGGTAGCGCTTCGCCATCGCTCAGGCGTCCGCCGCCTCGAACAACGCCCGAATATCTTCAACGCGCCAGACCGTCGTTCGCGGCCCGAGTTTCTGCGGCTGGGGAAAGCGTCCTTCCTTCACGCCCGCCCACCATGTGGATTTAGAAACTGGAATGGGACCGGCCGGCGCCAGGATTTGGCTAAGGCGGACGAGGCCCGTTTTAGGAAATTCGGTTTGGTTCTTCATGACCTGCTCGCTGTTGCTAAATGCAACTCAGCCCTAGGGGATGCGAGCACGAGTGTGTCCGAAATAGGAATAGGCGATTCCGATTTCGGATATCTCGAAACTATTTCATTTTCGGGTTCCGAAATTTCTCCGTTATTGCTTCGTCAACCGCAGCCCAGTCGATCAGCGTTGCAGCTTCATGAAGCCATGCCCGAATTGTTTGGTTATTTAGAGGAATTCCCAATTTGTAGAGGTCGCCTTCAATGTCCCTAATTGCATTATTTCTTTCGGCGTTCGGATTGAACGAATAACCGCAAATCGCCATTCCCGCGACGAGTCTCAACAGGGACGTTTTTGCTTTGAGATTAAGCTCATCCCCATCTGCTTCCCGCACATCATCAGGCTTATCCAGCCCTTTTCGTGAAGCGCCCGACTTAGGTAGAACAGGCGCGCGGCGCAGCGCAAGATAGCCCTCAGAAGGATTCCATTGTTGAATCGGACCGTGAAACTTTTCAACGTGCCCAATGAGAAATTTGGGAACACTCACTTCATAGTGAATCCCCCACTCTAGGACATTAATAGGCGAAAATTTGTCTCCATGACCTATTAGATGGGCTGATCGATTGAATATTTGCTTTAGTTCTCGATACTCAATCGTTCTTTCAAATGCGCTGGAGCTCGATCTTGCAATCCTTTGCAAGACAATATTCGGATTCTTGCCCAACAGAAGACAAACGGCCTCTTCAGCGTTCCAATGAAGGAGCTTCGCATAGTGCGAGGCACGCGAATCGATGAGGTTATATTCGTTCATCCTCGCAATGATGCGAGTTCCGGCAGACCATGCAAGACCAAGTTAGTCCCCATAAGTCCTAGACGAACTAACTTAGGCCTTCAGACCTCTTTGCTCGTCCAGATAATCCGCCCACCAATCCGCCATTCGGACCCGCTCGTCCCAATATTCGCTACGAGCGTAAGCGGCCCGAACGGCGTTCCCCTGAGTGTGCGCTAACGCGCGCTCAATCGCGTCAGGGTTCCAGAGCCCCGATTCGTTAGCAAGCGTCGAAAATGTCGCCCGGAAGCCGTGCGCCGTCATTTCATCCTTGGTGAAGCCCATACGCCGGAGCGCGGCGGTGAATGTTGCGTCGCTGATCGGCTGCTTGCTTGACCGGATCGAGGGTAAGATAAATTCCCCATATCCCGTAATAGGCTTGAGTTCATTCAGCGCCTCAATGGCCGCAGCTGAAAGGGGGACATAATGGGTGCGGCGCATTTTCATTCGCTCCGCCGGAACTGTCCAAACCGCCTTATTGAAATCAAACTCGCCCCACCGCGCCCACCGCAATTCGCCGGGGCGCGGATAAAGCAACGCCAAAAGCTTGAGGCCGAGCCGTGTTGTGGCCTGCCCGGGGCATTCCTCTATCGCCCGCATGAGGCCGCCTAGCTCTTTCGGGTCAGTTATCGCCGCATGCGACTTTTGAACATGGCGGGTGATGGCGCCACGGAGCGCCGGGGTCGGATCGGCGTCCATCCAGCCAATAGAGATGCCGTATCTCAGGACGGAACCGATCATGACCTTAAGCCGCCGAGCGGTCTCAAACGTCCCCCTTGCTTCGACCTTTTTCAAAGCCACGAGAATATCGGGAGCCCGAATGTCGGCCACCGGCTTTGCTCCTAAATCCGCCTGCGCCATATCGAGCACCCAGCGATTTTTCTTGAGAGTGGATTCGGCCCGTCCCTCCCGCTCTTGTTTAGCGAGATAGTCGTTCGCCAACCGGTCAAAGGTTCGGTCCCGCTCCGCCAATATGCGCAGCCGCTCAACGCGTCTTATCTCGCCGGGGTCTTTGCCCTCGGCTAATGCTTCCCGGGCCACCTCCCGCTCTTTCCGCGCCTTGACCAAGGGAAGGTCGGGATATGCCCCGAAGGCAAGCACCTTCTCCTTGCCCAGGTAACGGTACTTCAGCCGCCAGAGTTTTGAGCCGTTCGGGTTGATGAGGAGGTAGAGGCCGCCGCCATCGGAGAGCTTGTAGGGCTTCGCATGCGGACCGGCGTTCTTGATCTGAAGGGCTGACAGCATTTTGGGGGTATCGCTTGGGGCGGGAATCGCCCGTACCCCCGATCATACCCCCAAATACCCCCAACCTAAAGGGACGCGAATGGACGCCATCGGACCCAAGAACGCCCCATGTCACTGTTTTTATTGTATTAATGGATTAATTTGGATGTGGAAAAATTCCGATATGGTGCCGCTTAGGTGACTCGAACACCTGACCCCATCATTACGAATGATGTGCTCTACCAACTGAGCTAAAGCGGCGCGCCGGGGGCCGGGAGGCCCGTTCGGTGGGCGGTTCCATAGCCCGGCGGGGCGGATTTCGCAACAGATCGTTGACCGGCGGCGAGGCGCGCCTGCGCGACGCACCCGAGGCCCGCCAGCCGAAACAGCGGGTTAGGCCCTTAACGCGCCCCCCGTCGCCTTCTCGACCTGCGCGACAATGCGGGCCGAGAGCGCCTCGATCTCCTCGTCGGTCAGGGTTTTCTCGCGCGGCTGGATCGTGACCTCGACGGCGAGGGACTTCTTGCCCTCCGCGACGCCCTTGCCCTGATAGACGTCGAACAGGGCGACCCTGGCGATCAGCTTCTTGTCGGCGCCGGAGACGGCGCGGATCAGCGCATCGGCGGCGACGGCCTCGTCGACGACGAAGGCGAAATCGCGCTTCAGGGGGAGCAGCTCCGAGGCGTCGAGAGCGGGCTTGGTCTTCGTCGCTTTCGCCCGCGCCGCCGGGATGCGGTCAAGGAAAGTCTCGAAGGCGTAGACCGGCCCGTCGACATCCATCGCCTTCAGGATGCGCGGATGGATCTCGCCGAAATGGGCGAGGATGTTTTTCGGCCCGAGCCTGAGGACGCCCGAGCGCCCCGGATGATACCACCCAGGCGCCTCGGCGGCGGTCTGTAGCTGGGCGGTCGCCGCGCCTGCGGCTTCAAGGGCCGCGAGCGCGTCCGCCTTCACCGTGAAAACATCCGCGGACGGATCAGCGCCCCGCCAGTGGCGCTGCGGCGCCGAGGCGCGCGCGCCTGTCGCGGCGGTCTCCTGGTCTTCCGGGCGGTCGCCGGCGTAGACCGGCGCGACTTCGAACAGCGCGAGATCGCCGCGCCCGCGATCGGCGTTTCTTTGCAGCGCCGCGATGAGGTTGGGCAGAATCGACGGACGCATGGCGCCGAGATCGGACGAGATCGGATTGGCGAGGATGAGCCCCTGCGCCTTCAGCCAGTTGACGCCGTCGCAGAAGAGAGCCGCATGGCGTTCGTCCGTGAACGACCAGGTGACGGCCTCTAAAAGCCCGCGCGCGGCGAGGGCGCGGCGGGCGTTGCGGCGGCGATCCTGCCGCTGCGTTAGCTTCGGCGCCTCGACGGCGCCGCGCAAAGGCAACGTCACGTTCGGCAGCTTGTCGAAGCCGACGATGCGCGCGACCTCCTCGACGAGATCGGCCTTGCCTTCGATGTCGGGCCGCCAGCTCGGCGCATCGACCAGCCACGGATCGGACAGGTTGACCGTGAAGCCGAGCGCCTTCAGCACGCGCTCGATCTCTTCCTCATGCACGTCGACGCCGGTGAGGCGTTTCACTTCCGACGGCGGGAACGCGACCGTGCTGGCCCTTATCGGCGGCGCGCCAGCGACTTCGATCTCGCTCGGGCTCCCGCCGCAGAGGTCTAGAATGAGCTGCGCCGCAAGTTCGACGCCCGGAACGACGAACGCCGGATCGACGCCGCGCTCGAAGCGGTAGCGGGCGTCCGTGTGCAGGGAGAGCTTGCGCCCGGTCTTCGCGGTGCGCAGCGGATCGAAATAGGCGCACTCGACGAAGACATTCACGGTTTCATCCGTGCACCCCGTCTCTTCGCCGCCGATGATGCCGCCAAGACCGAGCACGCCGCTGTCGTCGGCGATCACGGTCATGGTCTCGTCGACCTCGTAGGTCTTGCCGTCCAGCGCAAGGAAGCTTTCGCCCTTCTCGCCGAGACGCGCGCGCACCGCGCCCTTGAGTTTGTCCGCGTCAAACACATGAAGCGGGCGCGCGCGGTCGTAGGTCACGAAATTGGTGATGTCGACCAGCGCGCTGATGGGGCGCAGGCCGATGGCGCGCAGCCGGTCGGCGAGCCATTTCGGCGAGGGACCGTTTCTGACGCCCTTGATGTAGCGCCCCGCGAACACAGGACAGGCGTTCTCCGCGCCTTTCGGGAAATCGAGACGGACTTTTTGAGGACAAGGGAATGCGCCCTTCACCGGGACCGGCGCTTTCGTGACAAGCTTGCCGAGCCCCGCCGCCGCCAGATCGCGGGCGACGCCATTGACGCCGTTCGTGTCCGGACGATTGGGCGTCACCTCGAAATCGATCACCGGATCGCCGCCGAGCACCTCGGCGAGCGGCTGGCCGACGCTCGCCGAGGCGGGCGCCTCGATGATGCCGTCATGGTCGTCGCCAAGCTCAAGCTCGCGCGAAGAGCACATCATGCCGTTCGACTCGACGCCGCGGATCTTCGCTTTGGAAAGCGTCACGTCGATGCCGGGCACATAGGTTCCAACCGCCGCATAGACGACCTTGATGCCGGCGCGGGCGTTCGGCGCGCCGCAGACGATCTGCAAAACGCCGTCCTTCGTCGCCACCTGACAGACCCGGAGCTTGTCCGCATCCGGATGCGGCTCCGCTTTCAGAACCTCGCCGATGGTGAAATCCTTCAGCCTAACGGCCGGATCGTCGATGTCTTCGACCTCAAGCCCGACCGCGACCATGGTGTCGGCGATGCGCGCAAGCGAAGCGTCGGTATCGAGATGTTCTTTGAGCCAGGAGAGGGTGAATTTCATTTATCCGCGCTCGCGTTTGAATTGACGCACTTGTCCGCCCTCGCCGGCCGCAGCTTCTGATTCAAAGTTGTGGTCCAGCAGCGGTTGTAAATGGAGCAGAAGCAGGCGCTGACCTCCACGCTGTCAGCGAACCCCGCCCAATACTGGCGAACCGCGCTGTTGATTGACTCGTCCGCCGGCCATGTCGCGACAAACAGCGGGGCTTCGCCGCCAGCCTCCATCACCAGCCCGTCCGGATCGGATGTCCACAAGCTCGGGCGCACCAGACCTTCAGGCAGCGCGCCCAAGGCCTCCTCCATCGTAATCTCTTCGCCGCTGCTGTTTTTCACGAGCGCGCCTTCAATAAAGGCGGGGCCGATTCCGACATTTTCCGCCGTGATCGCAATCACCTGACGGTCCTCCTGAATGACGAAGGATGTCGTGATGCGGACGATCGGCGTCACCGAAGCGTGCTGTTGCCGGCGCATGATCTGCGCTTCGTCCCAGGCGATAAAAACCGCGACCGCGCTGATGACGATCGCCGCGATGGAGCCCACAGCGGCGAAGCTCACCTGTTTGCCTCTCTCAGACCTGCTCATACGCCCGCCCCCATGACGGCGTAACCCGCGGCTGAGGCGACGCCGGTGGCGCCAGACTCTTTGAAGCGCCACAGCGCGAATGTCATTACCCTGTCCTCACGTCAGTTCGTTCGCGCAACACGGCGGCCGAGACGGCGGACGGCTTCGGCGACGCAGCCTGCGCCAGAACCCGCTCGCAGTCTGAAACGACGATCTCCTCAAATCTCTCGCGCGTGTAGGACGCCAGCGCATGCGCGCGCCCCGCAAGGCCGCGCCGCGCCGCTTCGTCCGGATCGACGAGGAGGCGCAGGCAGGCCTCGACCATCTCCTTATCCCCTGCGGCGCTGACGATGCAATCGGCGCGCAGCTTTTCCGGAAACCCGCGCGCGGAATGGCTGTCGGCGACGACGGCCCGGCCGTGAGCGAGCGCCTCGATGACCTTGATCTTTACGCCGGCCCCTTCATAGACCGGCGAGACGACGAAATGCGCGCGCCTGTATTCGGCGGCGAGATCGTCGACGAAACCCGCGCGCTCCACCCTGGCCCGTGCGGCGAGATCCGCCGGCAGACCCTCCCAGCCGCTTCCGATGATCCGCAGCATGGCGTCGGGCGCGCGCGCGGCGATCTTGGGCCAGCAGTTGCGGAGGAACCGCATCAAGCCCTGGCGGTTCGGTTCATGGCCCGCATGGCCGGCGAACAGGATCGTTTTCACACCCGCTTTACTATCCGGCGGCGCGACGTCATGGGGCGGCGCGCCATAGGGGATGTTCGCCAGCACCGACATAGAGGCGTGATCGACATCGCGCATGTCGTCCTCGCTGACGAACCAGAGATGGCGCGCGGCGGGAAGCCTGTCCCGCATGATCGCGCGCGCTTGCGCCGCATGCCAGCGATTGAGCGCGCCGAGCGCCGGATTGAACCGGTTGCGCTCGAGGCGCGAAGCGAAGACGTGATCGTCACGATCGTCCACGTCGACGATCACCGGCGTTCCCCGCCCTGATGCGCCGAGGGACGCCGCGAGCGCGCCGGTGCGCGCGGCAGGGCGCAGGAAGCGAGAGACGATCAGATCGTAGGCGGAGAAATCGACGTTCGCGAGCGACGCCGTCATCAGCGCGTCCGGCGCATAGGCGCGGACGCGCGGCAGCAATGCCGCCGCGATCTTGTCGGCGATGTTGATCTGGAGACGAGGATACAGCGAACCGAATAGCATGGCGCCCGGCGATGCGTGAAGCGCTTCATGAACCGACGCGGCGCGGACGAAAGGCGCCTTGTGCATTTGGTTGACGCCGGCGCCGACGACCATCGCATCGACATCATAGCGCCCAGCGAGCGCGTCGAAGATCAGGCGCGTGCGTTGCTCGCCGCCGCTGACCGGCGCGCCGCAAACGGAAATCGGCGCTATAAAGAGAACCTTCGTCACCGCGTTCGCGCCTCGCCGCTCAAATCCACAGCCACGGAAGCGCGCGATTGGCGGCGGCCCGCAGGTAAAACTTCGCCTGATGCTTCAGGCCGCCATAGCTGGCGCCGTCGAAACCCCTGACGCCGAAGACCTTTGGCGTGCGGACGAGGCGGGGAACAATCCTGAGTTCGCTGAACGCGCCGTCGTCGATCTTCCGCCTGAGGATTTTTTCGCCGGCCTCGGTGGTGCGGTAGTCTTCGATATCGCGCCCGACGGTTTTCCAGAATGCGTCCTTTCGGAAAGCCGCGAGAAAGAAATCGACGACCCGTTCAGGGCTGTTGCGCAAATTGAGATAGAGATCGAAGCTGGCGGGCTGGGTCCTGACGATCTCGGCGACGTTCTCGACGATATAGCGCCCGGTGACCTTCCAGATCGCCGCTTCACCGGCCGCGCGCAGCACCGCCGAGCGGTTCATCGCCTCGATGAGGAGATGGGCTTCGAGATAATAGCGGCTGAATTCGACGGGAAGGTCCGCTTCATAGGAAACGAACTCGGCCTTCTCCGCAACGCCGGCCCGAGCGGCGGCATCGCGCAGCGCCTCAAGCGAATGGCCGGAATTGTCCACATAGACGAGCGCGTCGAAAACGCCGCGCCGGGTCTCGCCCGCATAGAAGGTGAGCGCCTTGACATAGTCGTTCAGCCGATCGGCAGGGTCGGCGCGCTTCAGCGCGAACGTGCCCGCCTTCGGCGCGATCGTCGACGTCATCAGGAGGATGTTGCGCGGCGCCGTCATGATTTCAGGTCCCGGCATTTGACCAGCGCTTCGCTCTCGACGCCGATCGTCTCGTCGACAATCACGAGCCCGCCGCCCGACTGCGGCAGGAAAAGAAAGCTGTCCTCGGCGCCGTCGCTCGCCCCGTCGACGAGGCAGTCGGCGACCGCGCGCGCGCCGCTCTCCGCCCCATCGAACAAAAGCACGTCGCAATGCATGTCGTCGGCGTGAAAGGCGCGCGGTTCGATGCGCCATTCGCGCAACGGGTCGCCGCACCCTTCCGCCGCCGCCCAGACGCCCGCAAGGCCGCCATAAAGCGCTTCGGCTTTCGCGCCGCGCGGCGGCGCGGCTTGCGTTGCGCCGGCGGGCTTCGGCCCGGCGACGGGCGCCGATGCGGCGGAACGCGGCTCAGCCTCTCGCGCCGCCCCTTCAGCCTGCTTTTCTCCGCAAGCGGCGAGCGCAAGCAGCGCCAGAAGCGAAACGGACTGTTTCACGTGAAACACTCCGTATGCGGGATTTTTCATCCGCCGCCTCCCGCTTCTGGCGCATGGCGCCCGCTCATCGCGAAAGCCCCGTGGCGAGATTGGGCTGGTCGTGCGGGTCGAAGCCGTAATGCTCAAGCCAGCGCGCGTCGGCGGCGAAGAAATCGCGCAGGTCCGGAATGCCGTATTTCAGCATGGCGAGCCGGTCGACGCCCATGCCGAAGGCGAAGCCCTGATATTCGTCCGGATCGAGCCCGCAATTCTTCAGCACATTGGGATGCACCATGCCGCAGCCCAAAATCTCCATCCATTTCTCGCCCTGGCCGATGCGGATTTCGTTTCCGACGCGCTCATAGCCGATATCCATTTCCGCCGACGGCTCGGTGAACGGAAAGAAGTGCGGGCGGAAGCGGGTCTTGACGCTGTCCACTTCGAAGAACGCCTTGGCGAAGGCTTCCAGCGTGCCTTTCAGATGGCCCATATGGGTTTCGCGATCGATGACGAGCCCCTCGACCTGATGGAACATCGGCGTGTGGGTCTGGTCGCTGTCGTTGCGGAACGTCCGTCCCGGGATGATGATTCGGATCGGCGGCTTTTGCGTCATCATGGTGCGGATCTGCACAGGCGAAGTGTGCGTCCTCAGCACCATACGCGAGCCGTTCTCCTTTTCGTTGAAGAAGAACGTGTCGTGCATTTCCCGCGCCGGATGATCGGGCGGGAAGTTCAGCGCCGTGAAATTGTGGAAGTCGTCCTCGATGTCCGGTCCTTCGGCGACGTCGAAGCCCATGGCGGCGAAGATCGCCGAGATTTCCTCGAACACCTGGCTGACCGGATGAATTTTTCCTTTCGGCTCCGGGCGGACGGGGAGCGTCACGTCGACCTTCTCGGTCGCAAGGCGCGCATCGAGCGCGTCCGCTTCGAGCGCTTCCTTCTTCGCGTCGATGGCGGCGCCGACGCGCTCCTTCAGCCCGTTGAGCGCCGGCCCCATCTCCTTGCGCTCCTCGGGCGACATTTTGCCGAGCGTCTTCAGCTTTTCGGAGACGACGCCCTTCTTGCCGAGCGCGGAAACGCGCACCTCTTCGAGCGCGGCTTCGGAAGAAGCGGCCTCAATTTTTGCAATCAGTTCGCCTTCCAGCGTCACAAGTTCGTCCACAGCCTATGCGTCCTGTCCGTTCGTCGGCTCCAAGCGGCCGAAGCCCCGCCATGGCGGGCGCAACTTCGGCCTCCCGCACTATAAGGGCGGAAAAATCTGCGGGGATAACTTTGCCCGTAAAATTCTTTTGGCCGGTCGGACCTGGGAATTCTCTCCGGCCATTTCCCCGGTGCGGGCTGAATATAAAGGGCCGGGCGTCCTGTCGAGTGCCGCAAAAACGGGCCCTCTTACGAGGGCCCGTTATGGCTCCGCCGGATGCGCAACAGACGGCGGCGAGAATAACCCCGGATTTATTCTACGGAAGCGTAGTCCTTGGCTTCTACCGCTTCGCCGGCGGCGTAGGCGGCAAGCTCGGGCGAATTGGCGTCGGCGACGGCGCGGGCGACCGACTCCTTCACGCAATCGTCCAACATGTAGAAACCGAAGGGCGATCCGAGCAGGTCGCGCTTGCATTCCTTGCGGGCGGCGGCCTCGATCTCCGCATAGAGAGCGGCGACCGATTCAGGGTCGGCAAGGTCAGCGCGATCGAAAACGATCCGCTGGCCGGCGAAGGCTGGCTGGAGGAGGCAGGCTGATGCTGCGATTGCGAAAAGCGATGTCCGGAACATTTCTGTTTCCCTTTCAATAGGTTAACGAAATTCCGGGCGTCTCCTTTATTGTCATGGGCCGCGAATTGCTGCGACGCACAATAAATATCACAGTTCGATTCCCCGTCAACGGGAAAAGTTTCCCGCCGCTATCTTTTTCTAAAGCGCAAACAAAAACGGCGCACCTGCGATGCGCCGTCTCAATCGTTTTTGAAGCGGAATGACGCCCAGAGCGTCGGGCGAAAAAGTGGAATCCGGTTTTTCGCTTACCCGACGCGACCAATCTATGAATCTAGATCGGCGGGCGATGCGTATTCATCGACCGCCAATCTAGGCGAGCGCCGCTTTCGCTTTTTCCGCGATGGCCTTGAAAGCTTCGGGCTCTTTCACGGCGATGTCGGCGAGCACCTTGCGGTCGATCTCGATGCCGGCCTTGGAAAGACCGTCGATCAGGCGCGAATAGGTGAGCCCGAGTTCGCGGGCGCCGGCGTTGATGCGCTGGATCCACAGGGCGCGGAAGTTGCGCTTCCTCACCCGGCGGTCGCGATAGGCGTATTGGCCGGCCTTTTCCACCGCCTGATTGGCGACGCGGAAAGTATTTTTCCGGCGGCCGTAATAGCCTTTGGCCTTCTTGAGAATTTTCTTATGACGGGCGTGCGCGGTGACGCCCCGTTTGACGCGTGACATGGGAGCGGCTCCTAGCGGTTATACGGCATGTATTTCTTGACGATCTTCGCGTCCGCATCCGACAGGACGCTTGTGCCGCGATTTTGACGGACCTGCTTGGGGGTCCGCTTGATCATCCCGTGCCGCTTGCCGGCGCCGCCCGACTTCACTTTGCCCGTGGCGGTCATTTTGAAGCGCTTCTTGGCGCTCGATTTGGTCTTCAGTTTTGGCATTTCCCGTTCCTTTCGGAGGGCGCAAAAGCGCCTGATATGACGGCCGCCAAGGCATGCCTTGGGCCCGGCGACCTTTTCCAGAGCGGCGCGTTATAGCCGAAGGCCCGTATGACGCAAGAGCGCCTGCGCTGAATTCGGCCTGTATTTGCGGCCTTTACTGACCGCCGAGAAGGAAAACGCCCGCCGCGAGCCCCGCGAGGGAAAGGAAAAACAGCGCCAGACGCGCCCCGGGCGGCAGTCTTCGTACAATATGAAGCATGAAATCTCCTCTCTGTCCTTGAAAATGGGCGCTTTGAGAACGTCCGAAAAAACCCGCCTTCAACTCGGAACAGGCGGCCCGAAGCCAAAACGGGCTGGCCCGAGGGAGGGCTGGTAGCCCGCCGGGGTCTTATGGGTGTAAGCTGCCAAAGAAAGATGACGCCATGCGGGGCTTTATGCTCAGGATCGTTATTTCAGGCTTTTGCCTGTTTCTTTCCCTCTCCGCTCACGCCGCCGATCCTGTAGCGCGGCTTCCCTACCGCCTCGACTATGGCGGCTGGTTTACCGTGTCGGCGACAGTGAACGGCCAGGGTCCATACGATTTCATCATCGACACTGGATCGAGCCATTCTCTGGTGTTTGAAAACCTCGCCGCCGTTCAGGCTTTCCAGCTTAGCGGCGATCCGCCGCGTACTGTGCTCGGCCTGTCTTCCTCTCACCCGCACCCGACTTATTTTGTTGGCGATATCGCGCTCGGTCCGGTGACGCTCAAAGACGCGACCACTGTTATTCTCGCCGACTGGACCGTCGGCGATCGATCGCCCCAGGGCGTTATTGGTCTTGATTTGCTGAAGAACTACCGCGTCGTTTTCGACGCCGAGACGCGCGATATTTTTCTGTATGCGGCGGAAGCCGACTTGGGTCCGACTTTCGGAAACTGGAGGCGAGCGCCTCTCGAAACCGCCGAGTTCGATCGAGAAGCGGGCGAGTTATTCACGATTACGGCGCGACTCAATCGATCGTCAACGCGCTTTCTGCTCGATCTCGGCGCGTCGGGGACGGTCATCAACCGGACCGCCTACAACAAGGCCACTCAGAATCAGACCGCCATCAGGATAGCGCCGCTCACCTCGACGACTCCGATCGGGCGCGTCACCGATGCGCTGGATACGACCGTCAAAGCCCAGACCGCGCGCATGGCCCGCGTGCGCGCCGGCGAGATGACCTGGGGCGGCGTGGTCATGGTGGTCCACAACGCGCAGATCTTCGCCGATCTCGGCGTCGCCGAAGAGCCGTTCGGCCTGTTCGGCGCCGACATGCTCCGTGACCGGAGCTTCATGCTCGACTTTCCCGGCCGGAGCCTTCTTGTCGGGCCGAAGGCGAACAATAATTCGTGAAATCTAGCGCGCGTCGTGAAAAATCACCCCGAGAGCGTAGCGGGCGCCTTTCGTCACTGTTGAAAGACCGTGGCGCATCTTGACGCGGTAGACGCCGCGCGCGCCGCTGACGGGGCGTTCGTTCACCGCGAAAACCAGCGCCTCGCCGCGCCGCAATGACAGGCTTTCGGCGCGCGACTGGCGGCGAGGCGTCTGCTCGGTGAGGACGAAAGCGCCGCCCTCATAGTCTTTTCCCGGTTCCGACAACGCGACGACAAGCTGCACCGGAAAAACTTCGCCGCCGTAAAGATCCTGATGCAGACGGTTATAGTCTCCCGCCTCATATTTCAGGATGAGCGGCGTCGGCCGCGCTTGCCCGGCTTCGGCGCACAGCGCACGGTAGGCGGCGTGGTCTTCAGGATAAGCGCGCGGGCGCCCCAGCGCCTCCATCCAGCGCGATGCGACCGGCGCGAGGCGCGAATAGGCGCCCTCGCGCAAGGCTTTCACGAGCGCCGGCGCCGGATCGGCGAAATAGCGGTACTCGCCTTCCCCGAAACCATGCCGCCGCATCACCACGGTGGAGCGGTAGCGCTTATCGTCCGCATACCCCTCGATAAGGGCGGCGCATTCCTCCTCCGTCAGAACGGTTCCGAGCCGCGCCCAGCCCTGCGCATCGAGCGCCGCCTCGACGCGCGGCCAGTCGATCTCCGCCAGGCGCCGCGCCACGGGTCCTTCGACATAGCGCTCGGGACGGCAGCGCTTGCAGGGGCGGTACCCGGCGCGTTCGGCTTCGGCGCGCGTACGAACGAAGGTGACGTTCTTTCTGAGCGGACGCCCGGCGCAGGTAGGGCGGCAATAAACGCCGGTCGTCGACACGCAGGACCAGAATGCGCCCTCGGCGTCTCCGTCGCGCTCAAGGCAGGCGCGCCAGCGCGCATCGTCATCGGCGTAGAAAGGCTCAACAAGCTTGAGCGCGGCGGACATGAGCAGGCCTCCTTTTCGGAATTATCCGCACCATAGCGGCCGCCTCAGCGCGCCGCCGCCCGATTCTTGCGCGCGCCGACTCCCGCAAGAATCGGGTGGTTGCAATTGCGCGCTTTCATGAAGGTGCGCCCTCGGTTGCAAGGAAACAAAAATGACCGCCTTATCGCTTTACGGAAAAGTCGCCATCGTCACCGGCGCGAGTTCGGGAATCGGCCGGGAGACTGCGCGGTTGTTTGCGGCGGAGGGCGCAAAGCTCGTTCTCGGCGCAAGACGCAGAGCGCTTCTCGACGAACTTGTCGGCGAGATCGAAGAAAAAGGCGGCGAGGCGGCGGCGCTCGACGGCGACGTCGCTGACGAAGCCTATGCTCAAGCGCTTGCGGAAATCGCCGTTTCACGTTTCGGCGGGCTCGACATCGCCGTGAATAACGCCGGCGCCCTCGGTCCCATGGGAGCTACGGCTGAAGTAAGCCGCGAGAGCTGGGATGCGACGCTTGCGGTCAATCTTACCGGCGCCTTCCTCGCAGCGAAGCATCAGATACCGGCAATGCTGGCGCGCGGAGCCGGCTCGCTGATCTTCGTCAGCACTTTTGTCGGGCACACCGCCGCCATGCCTCAAGTCGCCGCCTACGCCGCAAGCAAAGCAGGCGTGATCGGCCTCGTAAAAACGTTAGCTGTCGAATACGGGCCTCAGGGCATACGCGCGAATGCGCTTCTCCCCGGCGGCACCAATACGCCGATGGCGGATGAAATGATTACGACGGACGAAATGAGAGCGTTCGTGCGCGGCATGCATGCCTTGAAAAGGATTGCCGAACCTGACGAACAAGCCCGGGCCGCCTTGTTTCTCGCTTCCGACGCATCGAGCTTCGTCACGGGCTCCGCAATGCTGGTCGATGGCGGCGTATCGATCAACAAAACCTGACACGCTTTTGTCGACCTATGACCGTCCGCAGCGTCGGTCGCGCCTTGAGTCCGCTTGCGGCGCGCGCCATGGCGCAGCGCACAGTTGCCAGACAGGCCCGGCGCGCTCACTCTGGGCGCGGAAGCCCGGAAGACGTCATGAGCCGCAAGGGTCTTTGCGCGTATGTCAGGCGCCGCCCGCCGCTATTCGCGGCCGGATGCGCATTTGCGCTTTACGGATGCGCCGTCACGCCGCCGCTTCCGCCCCTGCCGGAGCCGCCGCTGTTTTCCATCCCCTATCGGATCGACGCGGGCGACCGCCCGATTGTCGAGGCGAGAGTCAACGGACAAGGGCCGTACGAATTCATCCTCGACACCGGCTCAACCACATCCGCGCTCTTCTCGCGCGCGCTGAAAGATCTCGGCGGCGATCTCTCATGGGCGCAGACCGCGCAGGTTTTCGGAATTTCCGGCGCGACCGTTCGCCCAATGACATCTGTTAGATCCGTGACGCTCGCGGGCGCCGTCGAGACCGGTCTCGACCGTCTCGTCGTGCTTGAAGAATGGGAAGGGCCGCCCGCTGCGCCCGACGGCATTATCGGTCTCGATGTCGTCAGCCGCTATTTCGTGCTGGTCGATCCGCCGACGCAGACAATCCTGTTCTTCGCGCCCGACGAACCGCCCGTTCAGCGCCTCCGCGGATGGGCGCGCGCGCCGATGAAAGCCGAAACGTTCGGAAAATCCGCAAGCCCTCTTTACCTGCTGGAAGGACGGATCAACCGACGGAAATTCCCGGCGCTGATCGACAGCGGTCTGGAAATCACCATCGGCAATGAAGCGCTCCTACGACGCATGCCCACGATTCCGCCTGGCCCGCAGACCCGCACGGATACGCGCATCACCGGCGCCACCGAAGGGGTCGCCCGGAGTTTCCTGCTGCTCTTCGGCGCCATGGCGGCGGGGGACATCATCTGGACCGACGGCGAGCTCTTCATCGCCGAAGCCGACCTGTTCGCCGATCTCGGCTACGCCGACGAACCATTCGCCCTGCTGGGGTTCGACCTGTTGGGATCGCGCGCTTTCGCGATCGACTTCCGCAATCTTGTTTTCTACGCCGCGCCGGAACAACGCCCCGGCGCAGAAACGCCCCCCGATGCGGGCGGCTAAGCCTATTCTTCGCTTTCGCGGATATACGGCTCGACCTTGCCCTTCAGCTTGAGGGTCAGCGGATCGCCCTTGCGGTCGAGCGTCTTGCCGGCGGCGACGCGAATCCAGCCTTCGGAGACGCAATACTCCTCGACATTGGTCTTGTCCTGGCCGTTGAAGCGGATGCCGACATTGCGCGCCAGCACCTCCTCGTCATAGTGCGGGCTTTTCGGATTGACGCTAAGGCGGTCGGGAAGCGTGTCGGTCATGATCGGTCTCATCAGGTGAATTCAGCCGCGCCAAAGTGCCGATTTTCGCGGCGAGATCAAGCGGGGGACATTGCGCCCGGCGCCTGCTTCTGGAACCATCGCGGCGGAAAAACGAGGGGACCGTCCATGAAATCGCTCTTCGCCGGCGCCGCGCTGGCGGCGCTCGCCATCGCATCGTCGGCCGCAGCCGCCGCCGAAATCGCCATCGTTCACGCCGGCAAGCTGCTCGCCGAACCGGGGCGCGCGCCGCTGGAAAACCACAGCGTCATCATCAAGGACGGGCGCATCGCTTCGGTGAGGCCGGGCTTCCTCGATGCGGCCGCGGCCGGCGCCGGCGCAGACGACGCCGTCATCGTGCACGATCTCAAGTCGATGTTCGTTCTGCCGGGCCTGATCGACGCTCATGTGCACATCACCGGGGAAAGCAACCCGAGAAGCCGGCTCGAAACCGTCGAACTGTCGGACGCCGATTACGCGATCAAGGCGGCGGGGTTTGCGAGAAAAACCCTGATGGCGGGCTTCACCACAGTGCGAGACGTGGGCGCTCGCGGCGGCGACGCGGTGTTCGCGCTCCGCGACGGTATCGAGCGCGGCGACATTATCGGCCCGCGGGTCTATTCCTCCGGGTCCACCATATCGGTCACCGGCGGCCACGGCGACGGCACGCAAGGCTACCGCGACGATATCGCCGAGCTTCTGCATTCCTCAGGCGTATGCGACGGTCCGGCCGACTGCCGCCGCGCAGTGCGCGAGCAGGTGCGCCGCGGCGCCGATCATATCAAGCTGACGGCGACGGCGGGGGTTCTTTCGAACACCGCCGCCGGCCTGGAGAAGCAATTCTTCGACGACGAACTCGCCGCCATCATGGACGCGGCGCACGCGATGGACAGGAAAGTCACCGCGCACGCGCACGGCGTCGACGGCGTCAACGCCGCGCTCAGGGCCGGCGTCGATTCGATCGAGCACGGCACCTATCTCGACGATGAATCGATCCGCCTTTTCAAGCGGACAGGCGCCTATCTCGTGCCGACGCTGCTCGCCGGCGAGACCGTGGTCGAATGGGCGAACGACCCGGCCTCCTTCCTGCTGCCGCCGCAACGGGCGAAAGCCAAGCAGGTCGGCCCGCTCATGCATGCCATGGCCCGGCGCGCCCACAAGGGCGGCGTCAAGATCGCTTTCGGCACCGATACGGGCGTCTCGAAGCATGGCGAGAACGCGCGCGAATTCGCGCTGCTCGTCGCCGCCGGCATGACCCCGATGGAGGCGATCGCCGCCGCGACCGTCGCCGCCGCCGACCATATGGGCGAGTCGTCCCTCATCGGCTCCATCGAACCGGGAAAAGCCGGCGATCTCATCGCTGTCGACGGCGATCCGCTCGCGGATATTCGCGCGCTTGAGGACGTGGATTTCGTGATGAAGGAAGGCGTCGCCTACAAGACGCCGCGCTAGCCGCCCGATCATCGTTAACGGCTGATGAATCCCGGCTGTCGAAAGCCGGAATTTGCGCGATCTTAACCGGGAAGCGCGCACCTTTGGGCGGAATCTTCGCCGAAAGGACGCCTCCCATGAGCGGCTCTTCCAAATCCCAGTCTCTCGCCGCGCTCGGCGCCGACGGTTTCGTCAGCGCCCGCGACGTGCTCGCCCTCCGCCGCACCGTCTTCGCCGACGGCGTCGTCTCCGTGGAGGAGCTCGACGCCCTGTTCGATCTCGGCGACCGCGCGCCGAACGGCGACAAGGAGTGGACCGAATTTTTCGCCGAAGCCGCAAGCGACTTCTACCTCCGCGAGGAAGAGCCGCACGGCTATCTCACCGACGAGGAATTCCGCACGCTGAAGGCGCGGGTCACCCGAAAAGGCGAGCGCGCCAGCGACCTTGAGCTCGCGCTCCTGATCAAGCTGATGGAGAACGCGGTCAAGACGCCGGCGGAGATGAGCAAGTTTACGGCGATGCAGATAAAGCGCCGCATCGCCGAGCGTCAGGGCGGCCCGCGCATCACGGCGGAAGACGCAAGCCTTCTGCGCCGCTGGCTGTTCGCCGCCGGCGGCGAGGGCAATGTCGCGGTGACGAAGGCCGAAGCCGAATTCCTGTTCGACCTCAACGATCTCGTCGCCAAAGGCAAGAACGATCCGGCGTGGACTGACCTTTTCTGCAAAGGCGTCGCCAACCATCTGATGGCGCATATCGGCCACACGCCGGTCGGGCGCGCTGAAGCGCTCAAAACCCATGCCTTCATGTCGGATCATTCCGTCAATGTTGGGCGCATGTTCGGCAAGATGTTTTCCGGCGGCCTCGGCGGCGTGAAGAAGGGGTTCGGGCTGGCGCGGAGCGGAGAGAGGAGCGCGCAAACCGAGCGCAATGCGGCGCGCGAGGGCGACCTCGCCGCGGCTGAAGTCATCACCACATCGGAAGCCGACTGGCTTGCCGAACGCATAACGCGAGATGGCGCGACCCATGAAAGCGAGCGGGCGCTGATCAAACACCTGAAATCGCTCGAGGCGAAATTACCGCCGAAGCTGAAGCAGATTGTCGGGCAAGCCGCCTAAACCAGAATGCTGCGCGCCGACTCAACGCGCTTGCCGTCCTTGTCCGGATTGTTCTTTTCCCACGCCTCGGGGATCGCCCGCCCGCGCGCCACCGCCGGGCGCTCGCCGACGGTTTTCAGCCAGCGTTGCAGATGATCGAGCCCGTCGACGCTGAGGCCCGACCAGTCATAGGTGTGCGCCCAGCTCCATGTGGCGATGTCGGCGATGGAATAGTCCCCGGCGAGATACTCGGCCTCGCCGAGCCGCGCGTTCAGGACTTCGAGCAGGCGCCGCGACTCGCGCTGATAGCGTTCGATGGCGGCGGGAATCTTCTCCGGAAAATAGCGGAAGAACACGTTCGCCTGCCCCATCATCGGCCCGACGCCGCCCATCTGGAACATCAGCCACTGCATGACCAGCGACCGGCCCTTCACGTCCGCCGGCATCAGTCTGCCGGTCTTTTCGGCGAGATAGACGAGGATCGCGCCCGACTCGAACACGGCGAAATTTCCCTCGTCGCGGTCGACGATCGCCGGGATGCGCCCGTTCGGGTTGATCTTTAAAAACCAGTCCTGCTTCTGGTCTCCCGCCGACAGTTTGAACGCATGCAGCTCATAGGGAAGCTCAAGCTCCTCCAGCGCAATCGACGCCTTCCAGCCGTTCGGCGTCGCCGCCGTGTACAGATCAATCATCGCGAGATTTCCTCAATCGCTTCGCATGACCGCAAGTTTAGGCTAAAGCGCGCGCGTTAACCAAACCGATTTGCGCAACCTTAATCACGCCTGCGGCATCGTCCTCGCCAGGACGGAGCATCCCCATGGCGGACATAATCGCGATTGCGCGCCTCGACGGCAAAACCCGGAAATTCAAGCCTTTCCTTCACAAGCGAAAGAAGCGCTCCGCCCGCGCCTGGGCCTTCGGAAGCTGCATCGGCGCGATGATGCTGATCGTCTCCGGCGCCCTGACGCCGGCCGTCACGCCTGTCGACGCCGCACCCTCCGCCCCGGGCGAGATCGTCAGCCAGCAGTTCCAGGCCTGCACCAACGCCAAGCGCATCACCTGCGTCGTCGATGGCGACACGCTGTGGCTTTCGGGGTCCAAGATCCGCATCGCAGATATCGACACGCCTGAAATCGGCGCGCCCCGCTGTCCTTATGAGCAGACGCAGGGCCTCCGGGCGACGGCGCGGCTGATCGAACTCCTCAACGCCGCGCCATTCGAAGTTCGCTCCCTGCCTGGCCGCGACGAAGACCGCTACGGGCGCAAGCTGCGCCTTCTCTACCGCGACGGCTCCTCTATCGGCGACGCGCTCGCGGCCGAGGGACTCGCGCACAAATGGGACGCGCGGCGAAGCTGGTGCTGATCGGGATTACGATCCCGCCTGTCCGGCCCTGAACTTCTCGATGAACGAGCCGATGACGTCGCTCCAGCGGCTGATGTTTTTCGTCAAATGATCCCTGGCGACGCCGCCGCCGAGCTCGATCACATAATCGACACCGACCTGGTTCGCGCCTTCGATGATGTAGGCGCGCCCGAACACCTGGCTCTCGTTGAAGTCGTTGATGATCATGTAATCCCGCGCCGTCACCTGCCGGCCGAGATTGAAGTTGGCGAAGAACATCAAATTCTCGCAGGCGATGGGCGCGCCCGAACAGTCGAGCGCGCGCACCCAGAAGCTGATCTCGCCGGCCTTGCCGTTGGCGACCGGCGCCCCGTTCGAGGAATCGACGATCATCGAGGGGTTGAGCCCCGCTTCGGAGAGCGCGGTTTCAAGTTCGTCCGCGGTCACCGACGAGGTGATCTGCGCCGAGGCGCCCCCCGCATATCCCGATGCGGCGAGCGCCCATAGCGCGCCTGCGACGATGGTGAGCGTTTTCATATCCAGCCCCGGCATTGCCCCGCCCAGAGTGTGCGCCGAAAGTCCCGCCCGGCGCAACGGGGGTCGACGCACGGCGCAAGCCGCTTCGCCGCGTTGACAGCATGGCGACCCTCACTATTGTCGGCGCGATTCCGCTAAAGCCTTGAGCGAAGGGACTTTCATGGCAGACGCTCCGCCGGCCGCCCGGCCTCTGTCGCCGCATTTGCAGATCTGGGGCTGGACCGCGTCCATGGCGGCCTCGATCACCAATCGCGCCACGGGCGTCGCGCTCTATGGCGGGACGATCCTGCTCGCCGCCTGGTTCTTCGCCGCCGCGCTCGGGCCGGACGCCTACGCGCCGGTCGGCGCGATCGTCGGCTCATGGTTCGGACGGATCGTTCTCTTCGGATTCGCCTGGGCGCTGATCTTCCACACGCTGAACGGCCTCCGGCATCTCTACTGGGACACAGGGCGCGGCCTCGCGCCTAAAACCGCGAGCATGACCGCGTGGGCGACGTATGCGGCGTCCTTCATCCTGACGCTGATCGTCGTTCTCGCCGCGAATGGAGCCGCATCATGAGCCATAAGGGCACCTCGACCTTCATCGCCATGCGGGCGAGCTCGGTCCTTCTGCTGCCTCTGGTCGTATGGTTCATCTGGAGCGTCACGGCGCACGCCGGGGCCAGCGCCGCCGAGACGCGGGTCTGGCTTTCGAGCCCCGTCACCGCCGTTCTCTTCGCGCTGCTGATCGCCGTTTCGGCGTATCACATGCGCATCGGCCTCAATGAAGTGATCGACGACTACATCTATTCCAGCGCCCGGGGCGTCCTCAAGGCGCTCAACGCGCTCGCCGCGATCCTTGTCGCCGGCCTCGGTTTTTACAGCGCCTATCTTCTCGCTTTTGCAGGCTGACCCCGATGACCGCATCCTACGAGATTATCGATCACGATTATGATGTCGTCGTCGTCGGCGCCGGCGGCGCGGGGCTTCGCGCGACGCTCGGCGCGGCGCAGGCGGGGCTGAAAACCGCCTGCGTGACGAAGGTGTTCCCGACGCGCTCGCACACGGTCGCGGCGCAGGGCGGCATTTCCGCCTCGCTCGGCAATATGGGCGAGGACGACTGGCGCTGGCACATGTACGACACGGTCAAAGGGTCCGACTGGCTCGGCGATCAGGACGCCATCGAATATCTCTGCCGCCACGCACCTGCCGCCGTTTACGAACTTGAGCACTGGGGCGTTCCGTTCTCGCGCACCGAGGAAGGCAAGATCTACCAGCGCGCCTTCGGCGGCATGACGAAGAATTATGGCGAAGCGCCGATCCAGCGCACCTGCGCCGCCGCCGACCGCACCGGCCACGCGATGCTGCACACGCTCTACGGCCAGTCGGTGAAGCAGAACGCCAAGTTCTTCATCGAATATTTCGCCCTCGATCTCCTCATGTCCGACGATGGAGAATGCCGCGGGCTGATGGCGTGGAAGCTCGATGACGGGACCATCCACCGTTTCAACGCCAAGATGACGATCCTCGCGACCGGCGGTTACGGGCGGGCCTATTTCTCCTGCACCTCGGCGCACACCTGCACCGGCGACGGCAACGCCATGGTGCTGCGCGCCGGGCTTCCCTTGCAGGACATGGAGTTCGTGCAGTTCCACCCGACCGGCATCTATGGCGCCGGCGTCCTCATCACCGAAGGCGCGCGCGGCGAGGGCGGGTATCTCACCAACTCCGAAGGCGAGCGCTTCATGGAGCGCTACGCGCCGTCCGCGAAAGACCTCGCTTCGCGCGACGTCGTCTCCCGGTCGATGACCATCGAGATCCGCGAAGGCCGCGGCGTCGGTCCGCACAAGGACCATATCCACCTCAACCTCAACCATCTCGACCCGAAAATCCTCGCCGAGCGCCTGCCCGGCATTTCGGAATCGGCGAAGATCTTCTCCGGCGTCGACGTCACGAAAGAGCCGATCCCGGTGCTGCCGACCGTGCATTACAATATGGGCGGCATCCCGACGAACTATCACGGCGAAGTCGTGACCAAGCGCGGCGACGAAACCGACGTGGTCGTGCCGGGCCTGATGGCCATCGGCGAAGCGGCCTGCGTTTCTGTCCACGGCGCCAACCGCCTCGGCTCCAACTCGCTGATCGACCTTGTGGTCTTCGGCCGCGCCGCGGGCCTGCGTTGCGGCGAAGTCGTGAAGGCGAACGGCGCCGTCCCGAAAGCCTCAAACGGCGCCGGCGACGACGCGCTCGCGCGTCTCGACCGCTTCCGTCACGCCAAGGGCGCGACGCCGACCGCCGACCTTCGTCTCAAGATGCAGAAGGTCATGCAGAACAATTGCGCCGTGTTCCGCACCGGCGAGGTGCTGGAGGAAGGCCGCGTCAAGATCAAGGAAGTCCATGACGGGCTCCCCGACATCGGCGTCACCGACCGCACCATGATCTGGAACACCGACCTCGTCGAAACGCTCGAATTCGACAACCTCATCGCGCAGGCGGTCGTCACGATGGAATCCGCCGCCAACCGCAAGGAAAGCCGGGGCGCCCACGCCCGCGAGGACTTCCCCGAGCGCGACGACGCCAACTGGATGAAGCATACAGCAACGTGGTTCTCCAACGGCAAGGCGACCATCGACTACCGCCCGGTGCACGCCTACACGATGTCCGACGAGATCGAATACATCGCGCCGAAGAAGCGGGTTTATTGAGACACGCTTTGTACGCCGCGTAGGGCGGGCTTCAGCCCGCCACTCAACCCATCAAAAGATGGTTAACTTTGGCGGGCCTAGCCCGCCCTACTTCTTGGCTTTTGTCCGGAGCCGGCTTCCGGCACGGCGTCTGCAATACCCTCGATCAGGTGGCAAAAAGGAACAGACCAGACGAGGTTACCCTTATGCGCGCCTTTGGACAGACCGCCCGCACCTCCGCTTCCCTTCCCTTCTCAGCCGGCCATCATGAACGCCGCCGCCTCAAGGCGGCGCTCGCTCAGCGGCTTGAGGAAAAGGCCGAAAGCTTCCGCCAGGAGGCCGCCCGGCTTCGCGCCCGCGGCGATTTCCGCGGCGCGACGACGCTGCAATGCGCCGCGGTCCGCCTCAACGCCATCACCATCGGCGATGCGGGTCTCAGCCGTACGGCGTGAACGACGTTAATCCGTTTCCAGCCCGAGCGCGCGCTGCGTCTCCTTGATCGCGCTCGTCAGCCAACCGGTTTCGTTGAAGTTGCGTTTTGCGGCGAGCAACGCTTCGAGGCTGGCCAGGCGCGCCTTGAGCGCCGCGACATTCGCCGGGTCCGCCGCGAGCGCCATGTTCGCCAGCCGCAGCGCGGAGACGGCGTCGCCGCCAGCCAGCTTTTCCCAAGAGAGCGCCGCGACCGCATCCGCGCCTCCCGACATGTCGACGAGGTCCGGCGCAACGTTTTCCGCGCCGCCCGGATACATGCTCGCCGCCTCCCCGTCGAACCAGCCGGCGTAGCCTTCGTAAATGCCGCG
>JAVJPA010000213.1:0-6380 GCA_040216495.1 Amphiplicatus sp.
CCGCCGCCTTCGCCGCTGCCACGATCTCGCTTTCGGCGGCGCCGGGGCGTCCGAAGGCGATATTGGCGCGCATCGTGTCGTTGAAGAGGATCGCTTCCTGGCTGACGATTGAGATCGCCTTGCGCAGCGAGGCGAGCGTGACGCCGGCGATGTTCTGGCCGTCGATAACAATCTGGCCGGCACCGACATCGTAGAGACGCGGCAGCAAATGAAACACGGTCGACTTGCCGGCGCCGGATTCGCCGACCAGCGCCACGGTCGCGCCCGCAGGAATGTCGAGCGAAAACCCCTCGAGCGCCGCCGAGCCCGGAACGTACGAGAAAAAGACCTCGCGGAAGGAAACCGCGCCCTTGGTGACGGCGAGCGATGAGGCTTCAGGCGCGTCGACGACTGTCGGCGCGCGGTCGATCACGTCGAGCATACGCTCGAAGGCGGCGAGCCCTTCCTGCAGCGCGGCGTTGAGGGAACTCAACCCGCGCGCCGGTTGCGACAGGAGCAGCAGCGCAAGAATGAACGGGATGAACTGCGCGCCTTGCAACGCGCCTTCAGAAATCCGCCACGCGCCGACAACCACCACCAGCGCCATCGCCACGGAGCCGACCATGAAGATGAACGGCTCGTTGAGCGCGCGCATGCGCGCCATTCCGTTGAGCAGATGAAAACGCCGGTCGAAGGCCACATCGGCGCGCGCGCGCTCATAATCTTCAAGCTGATAGGTCTTGACCATGCGCGCGCCGCCGATGGTTTCGCTGACCAATGAGGTGATGTCGCCCGCCTGAGCCTGCGCCTTGCCTGACGAGCGGCGCAGATATTTGCCGATGCGCGACACCGGGATGGCGGCGAGCGGATAGACGATAGCGACGACGAGGAACAGGACCCAGTCGTACCAGATCATGGTCGCGCAGAGCGCGATGAGGGTCAGCGAATCGCGCACCGCCGTGGTTGCGCGCGTCAGGGTTTCACGCAGCACAGCCGTATCGTTGGTGAAACGCGACACGATCTGGCCGGACGCGTCTTCTTTCACTTGCGCAAAGTCGAATCGCATCAGCCGGTCGAACATGTCGCGCTGGAGATCGCGCAGCGCAGAGAGCGCAGCGGTCTGGGCGAGACGCGCCTGCAGGAACTGCGAGCCGGCGTTGACCGCGCCGAGAAGGATGATGACCGCCGGCCCCCAGAGCATCACGTCGCCGACATCGGCCGAAAAACGGTTGTCGCCGCCGGCGAAGGCGGAATTGATCCACTCGACCCCCACCGGGAGCGCGCTCGTCGAAGCGGCGTAAACCGCCATCGCGGCGAGCGCCATCGCCAGTTGGGGCCAATAGCGGCCGAGATAGGACCACAGCCTTGCGCTGAGCTTTACCGTCGAGGCCTGATCGGATACGGGAGGGCGGCGCGGCAAGTCCCTGGTTCTCTCTTTGATTTGAGCGCGCGGGCTCTCTAGGGGTGGAGGCCCGTCCCGAACGGCCTCTTCGCCTTATCATCGCGAGGTGCGGCGGCCGGCGCAAGCAAGCTACTGTTACCGGATTCCCGACGCAAAGCCCCTAATGTCCGCCAGCAAATTCTTCAAATCCCTTCTCAAAAGCGGTTTCGTCCGCGGCATCGCCAGCTGGCTGATCGCCGCTTACGTGAAGCTGGTCGCCGGCACGTCGCGCTGGACTCATGTCGGCCGCGAGCACTGGGAGCCGCTCAACGAGGAGGGCAAGGGCGTAATCGTCGCCTTCTGGCATTCGCGTCTGCTGATGGCGGCAGTGGTGCGGCGGGAGACCCCGAAACGGGTTTTCATGCTGTCCTCAATGCACCGGGACGCGGAAATCATCGTCAACGCGGCCAAGCGATTCGGCGTCGAGTTCATTCGCGGCTCCGCCGCCAACCCGAAGAAAGCATCCAAGGACAAGAAAGGCGGTCCCGCTCTCGTGCAGATGATCGGCGCGCTGCGCGACGGACATGTGGTCGGCGTAAACCCCGACGGGCCGCGCGGGCCGCGTCAGGTCGCCCATATCGGGACGATCCGCCTCGCGCAATTCTCCGGCGCGCCGATCCTGCCCGGCGCCTATTCAGTGACGCGGGGGCGGTTTCTGGGTACATGGGACCGGTTCCTGCTGCCTTTCCCCTTTTCGCGCGGCTGGTTTGTGGCGCTCGCCCCGATCGAGGTCCCGGCGGACGCCTCCCCGGCGCTGCTGGAGGAAAAGCGTCTTGAACTCGAGCGCGCGCTGAGCGCCGCGGCGGCGCTCGCGGATGCGCATGCCGGCTGGTCGCCAGAAGCAAGGCCGATAGGATAGAATGGAGCAATGACAGTGACCGAGGCGCTCGCCGAACCTTTCGGCCTCAAGCTCTACCGCGCGGCGAGCCGCGCCGCGGGGCCTATCGCGGACTTCGCGCTGACGCGGCGCATCCGGGCCGGAAAGGAAGACCCTGCGCGCATCGGCGAGCGCCGGGGCGTCGCCGGCCTTCCCCGCCCGGACGGCGCATTGATGTGGATACACGGCGCCAGCGTCGGCGAATCGCTGTCCGTGCTCCCGCTAGTGGCGCGTCTGCGCCATCAACGGCCAGATCTCAAATTTCTGGTGACGACCGGCACCGTCACTTCGGCGCGCCTGATGGCCGAGCGTCTGCCTGAGGGCGCCTTCCACCAGTATATCCCGCTCGATCACCCCGCTTACGTCGCCTCGTTTCTCGATCACTGGCGTCCGCAGGCTGCCTTGTTTGTCGAATCGGAGTTCTGGCCAAACCTCATTCTCGCCGCGCGCCGGCGGGCCGGTTTCATGGCGCTGGTCAACGGCCGCGTCTCGCCCCAGTCCTTCGACGAGTGGACGAAAAAGCCGCGCACCATCCGCTATGTGCTTTCCGCTTTCGACCTAATTTTAGCGCAGGATCGTCAGAACGCGGAGCGCTTGAGGTCGTTATCCGAAAAAGATGTCGTGTCGCTCGGCAATCTGAAGAACGCCGCGCCGGCGCTGCCCGGCGCCGAAAACGAGCTCGGCGCCCTTCGCGCGGAGATCGGCGCGCGTCCCGTATGGCTCGCGGCGAGCACGCACCCCGGCGAAGAGGAAGCTGTTTTCGACGCGCACAAAGCGTTGCGGGCGTCCTTTCCCGATATCCTCACCATCCTCGCTCCGCGCCATCCCAATCGCGGCGCGGAAGTCGCGGACCTCGCCGCCCAAGGCGGATTGAAAACGGGCCGGCGCGCCCTTAAGGCGCCGATCCTCGCCGACACCGACATCTATATCGCCGACACGCTGGGCGAACTCGGCCTGTTCTACCGGGTGAGCGATGTTTCTTTCGTCGGCGGCAGCCTGACGCCGAAGGGCGGGCATAACCCGCTCGAACCGGCGCGCCTCGGCGGCGCGATCCTGCACGGGCCGTACACGTTCAATTTCGTCGAGACCTATGGCGAGATGCGCGCCGCCGGCGGCGCCGCGCTGGTCCGCAACGACCGCGAGCTTTCGACCGCCGTGCGCCGTCTCCTCTCCGACGAGAAAACCCGGCTCGCCATGGCGAGCGCAGCCCAGAAGGCGGCCGAGGCGAGCGCCGAGAAAGTCCTCGCCGACATCAGCAACGCCATCCTCGAACATTTCGACGCGCGCGCGCTGGCGGCATGATCGGCGAGCCCTGGTTCTGGCGCGAACGGACGCTGGCGGCGCGCGCCGCCAGCCTTTCCCTCGCGCCGGCGGCTTTTATCTATGATGGCGCGCAGCTTCTGCGGGCGGCGATGACGCGGCCGGCGCCCGCGCCCGTCCCGGTTTTCTGCGTCGGCAACGCGACGCTTGGCGGCGTCGGCAAGACGCCGTTCGCGATCATGCTGGCGCAACGCCTGAAAGCGCTCGGCCATGAGCCGTATTTCCTGACGCGCGGCTATGGCGGCGCGCTGAGAGGCCCCGTTCCCGTTGACCCGGATCGTCATAGCGCGGACGATGTTGGGGATGAGGCGCTGCTCCTCGCCGCAGAAGCGCCTACATGGGTCGCGCATGATCGTCCGGCCGGAGCGAACGCTGCGACGGCGGCAGGCGCGCGCTCGATTGTGATGGATGACGGATTTCAAAATCCGACTCTGAGGAAAACATTCTCTTTCCTGCTAGTCGATGCGCGCGACCCGTTCGGCAATGCGCGGATATTTCCCGCCGGCCCGCTGCGCGAACCTATCGGCCGAGCGGCGTCGCGCGCCGATGCGCTTGTCACAGTGGTCGCCGAAGCAACCGACGAAGCAGGAGGAGCGGACGGCCTTCCGGACGCGCCGCGCCGCTTGCGCGCGTGGCTTGAGGTCGATGCGCCGCCTGCGCCCCAACGGGTCCACGCTTTCTGCGGGGTCGGCCGGCCGCAGCGGTTCTTTGATCTCTTGGCGCGACACGGGTTCGATGTCGCCGCCGCGCGCGCATTTCCCGACCATCACACATTCACGGACGCGGAGATGACGCGGCTGCGGCGCGACGCCGCAAAGGAGGACGCCGCGCTGATCACCACCGCGAAAGACTTCATCCGACTGCCGCAGGATCAAAGAAAAGGCGTACGCGTCCTGCCCGTCAGCATGCGGACCGACGATCCCGCGGCGCTTGACGCCATGGCGTCCGCCGCTATCGCTTCCTTCGCCGGAAGCGGGAGAAGCAGCGCATGAGCGACGATACCCTCGACATGCGTGAGGAAATCGCCCTGCCGGCGCGCCGCGCCAACCGGCCGATTACGATCGGCCACCGGCTTGAGCTTTTCGCCGCGCGCGCTTTGTTCTTCCTCTTCAGGCTGATCGGCATCGATGCGGCCTCGGCGCTCGCCGGCGGCTTTCTGCGCCATGCCGGTCCCTTGGTGCGGCCGATTTCGCGCCGCGCCGAAGGCAATCTCAGGATGATTTTTCCCGACTGGGACGAAGCGAAAATCCGCCGCGTCACCGCCGACATCTGGGAAAATCTCGGCCGCACCGCCGCGGAGTTCAACCATCTCGAAGAGCTTGTCCCTTTCGGGCCGGACTCGCGCGTCGAGGTCGTCGGCGAGGCGAGGCTAAGAGCGATTGCATCGGGCGCCGGGCCGGCGATTTTCGTTTCCGGCCACTTCGCCAACTGGGAAGCGATGTCGATCGCTTTTTATGCGGCGGGCGTCGAGTATGCGACCGTCTACCGCGCCGCCAACAATCCGCTCGTCGACGAGCTGATCATCAACATGCGCGCGAAGGTGATGTCGCGCGCGCTGATTCCGAAAGGCAAGCGCGGCGGGCGGGCGCTGATCGAAACGCTGAAAGCCGGCCGGTCGCTGGCGATGCTGGTCGACCAGAAACTGAACGACGGGATCGCCGCGCCGTTTCTCGGCCGCGAGGCGATGACGGCGCCGGCGGCGGCGCGCCTGTCGCTGAAATTTTCCGCGCCGGTCATTCCGGTCAGCGCCGAGCGCCTCAAGGGCGCGCATTTCCGCGTCACGGTTCATGAGCCGATCGCGTTCGCGCCGTCAGGCGACGTTACTGCGGACGTGCTGGCGCTGACGACGCTTATCAATCAGCATCTTGAGCGCGATATTCTCGCCCGGCCCGAGCAATGGCTGTGGATGCACAGGCGGTGGCCGAAAAGCAGGTGAGCGTCCGATTATTGGGGCGGGCACTTGCCGTCGCTGGCGACGCTGACGCCTTTGCCGGCCGCCGAGCAGGCGTTGGGATATGTCTCGCCATCGCAGCCGCAGACGGGACTGTATTCCATGGTGCACGCCTGCGGCTTCGGCTTGCAGACGCCCGCGACATCGGCGATCTGCGCGCACGCGCCTTTCTCGATGGCGCAGTAATCGCCCCCGCTGGCGCACTGGAAGCCGGCGATGCCGCCGCACATGCCGCCCCTCTCGCCGATGGCGGGGTCTTCGGCGCCGCTGGCGCAGGCGGCGGAAAGCAGCAGCGCCGCGCCGGCGGAAAGACGCGCGAGACTTCTCACTCGTCGTCTTCCTTCATCTGCGCCTGCATGTAGAGCTGCTCGCCGACCTTGCCGATCAATTCGAGCTGGGTTTCGAGGAAGTCTATATGCTCCTCTTCGGACTCTAGGATGCGCACCATGATCTCGCGGCTGACGAAATCGGGGACTTTCTCGAAATAAGCGATGGCCTCGGCGTAAAGAGGGTGGGCGCGTTTCTCGGCGCGCAGGTCGCACTCAAGGCACTCCTTCACCGATTCGCCGATATAGACCTTGTCGAGATCCTGAACGTTGGGGAGGCCTTCGAGAAACAGGATGCGGTCGATGAGTTCGTCCGCATGCTTCATTTCGTCGATGGACTCTTTATACTCGGTTTCGGCGAGTCGCTTGAAGCCCCAACTCTTCAGCATCCGCGCATGCAGGAAATACTGGTTGACCGTGGTCAGCTCCAGTTTCAGCGCCTTGTTGAGATACTCGATGACTTTCGGATCGCCCTTCACGACAAAG
>JAVJPA010000214.1:0-6081 GCA_040216495.1 Amphiplicatus sp.
CTCGTTCACCAACCAGACGCTCGCCCAGATCGAACTGTGGACGAAGGGCGATCAGTACAAGAACGAAGTCTACATCCTGCCGAAACATCTCGACGAGAAGGTCGCGGCGCTGCATCTCGCCAAGGTCGGCGCGAAACTGACCAAGCTGACGGAAGCGCAGGCCGACTATATCGGCGTCGACGTCAAAGGCCCGTACAAGTCGGATCACTACCGCTATTAGGCGCAAGACGCTTTGAACAAAGAAAAACCCGGCGCATCGCTGCGCCGGGTTTTTTCGTTCAGGCTGATCGTCTCAGTCTGACAGGCGCAAGCGAGGGGCTAGACCTCGGCGGTCGCCGGCGGCAGGTCCTGCGCGGCGTAATCCTGAGCGGCGTAGCTACTATGCGCGTCGTGTGAAACGGCCGGCTCTGCGGCATTGTTCTGGCTGTTCTTGGCCTCACCTAGCAGGGCGTCGAGCCCCGCCGACACGTCGCTGTCATTGTCCGCGCCATTCTGCTGCGCGCCGGCGAGCGCGCTCAGCACGTAGGGGTCGTATGCGTCGTGCGCGTCATGCGATTGCGCAGCGGCGTGCTGCGCGTGGGAGGCTGCAGCGCCATGGGCGCCGTGGGCCGCCGCCGCAAACGGCTGCGCCGCAACGTCATGCGCATGTTCTTCGGCTCCCATCCGCTCATGGCCCGACTCCGCGCCGTGGGCGGCATGGTCGCCTGAAGCCGTTTGCGCCGCGCCATGGCCGGCATGGGCCGAGGCGAGCATCGCCGCGGCGCCGTGATCGTCCGTATGCGCCTCATGGGCGTTGGCCGCCGTCCGCGCGCCATGGCCCTGGTGCGCGTCCCGCCCGCTGTCGCCGCAAAGCGCGCTGTCGAAACGCGAGGCGAAAGCGGCTTCGAAGAAGGCGTGCGTCTCGTGGCCCGTCGCGCCGTCGTGGAGCGCGTGAAACGCGCCGCCGGCGTCGCTCGCGCCGTCCCCGGTCGCGCATACCGCCGCGAAGGAAAGAATGTCGTCGAGACTGTCGACCGCATCAGCAGCGGCGAGCTGCGCGTCGCCCGCGCCTTCGGAGGCGTTCGCCGCGGCGATCATCGCCGCCAACGCGCCCGCGCCGAGAACGCCGTCGCGCGCCGCGCGGCGCCGGGCGCGCGGCCCGAGCCTGCCGAACGCGGAAGCTCTTTCCGCCGCTCCTGCTGAAATGTCGTCGAAAGCGCGCTGCCAGTTCATGAATGCATCCCTGCTGGACGAATGGCGAAACAAACAGGATCGAGGCGCATCGCGCCCGTTCCGCCACAGCTATCAGGCGCATCTTGCCGAAAAGCTCCTTAAAGAGCGGCAATTTCAGGCGGTCGAATAAGGAAGGCGTAACGATTTCATCTGCAAAAAGTCACCATACGGTGACCAGCCCCATCAGACGATTTATTCACCCGTCAGTGACAAACCCGCGCGACACCCGGCGACTCGCTCTAGCAAAGCGGTGATGAGCAAGCTCCCTTCCCCAAAGCGCGACCGCGAAGCGACCGCAAGGCGGATCGTCGAGGCGGCCAAGACCGTGCTCGCGCGCGACGGGGCGGCGGCGGTCGGCGTCAACGCCGTCGCCCGCGAGGCCGGGGTCGATAAGCAACTGATCTACCGCTATTTCGGCGGCCTTGACGGGCTGATCGAGGCGGCGGGCGGCGAGATCGATTTCTGGCTGACGCCGGCCGACGACGCCCATGAAGCGCCGAAATCCTACGGCACGGGCGTCGCCCGGCTGATGCGGACCTACCTCGCCGAACTGCGCGGCAACCCGTCGGCGCGGCGGGTGCTGGCGGCGGAACTGTCAGGCGCCGGTCCCGCGGTGAAAACCCTCAGCGCCGCACGCGCGAAAGCGGTCGGGCGCTGGCTTGCCGGGCTCAGGGGCCGGACCGGCAACCCGCCGCCGGGCGTCGATGCGCCGGCGTTGAACGCGATCCTCCTCGCCGCCATCGACCACCTCGCGTTGCACGAAGCCGCGACCGGCGCGTTCGCGGGGCTGGACCTGAAAAAGCCCGAGACATGGGCGCGGCTGGAAAAAGCGCTGACGGACGCGACCGCCCTTCTCGACCGGCCGCGCGCCGGCGGCCCGTGAAGTCATCGCGCAATGAATGCGCATTTTTCCGCGCCTCTGCTGGAAGTAAACCGCCGCGTTTTATTGCTCCGCTCATTTGTTAAATCTGGTACAGTTTCCTCGATAGGGGCGCGCCCGCGGCCTCGACGGGACCGACGGTCTGTCGAAGCCGCATCAGTTTGCGTGACTGCCCCGAGCGCGCCGCCGGTCGACTGACTGGAAAACGCCCGCAGCGAGCGGGCCGAAAGGGAGCGCGCATGACACTCGTCAGATGGATGTTCGGCCTGCCGCTGGCGGCGGCTGTAGTTTTGGTCCTTGTGCTGATTATGTCGGGGCTGATCCGGCAGGAGTTCGTTCCGACGACGCCCACGTCGGTCCGCGAGTTGATCGTTACGCCGAAGATCAAGGAAACGACGGTTGAGCCGAAAAAAATCGTCAAGCCTGTGCCGAAGGAAGCGCCTCCTGAGCCTGACGTCCGCCGTAGAGGCCCGGTCGATCCGGTCGATCCTATTCCGTACACGCCGCCCAGCGGCGTTGGCCCGGGCGACATCGTTATCCCGCCGACGACCGGCATGAAGCCGCTTATTCGCGTCGCGCCGCGCTTTCCCGAAGCCTGCGCCTCGAAAGGGGTCGAAGGGGTTGTGCTGGTTGAATTCGACGTGACGGCGGAAGGAAATGTCGTCAACCCGCGTGTCATCTCGTCGTCGAACTCGTGCTTCGACCGCGCCGCCGTCAGAGCTGTCTCGGGATGGAAATACCCGCCCGATATGCGCGACGGTCGTCCCGTCCCGCGTTACGGCGTCACCGAGCGGTTCAACTTTCAGTTGACGGACTAAGTATACAAACCGGCCCGTTCGATGAAGAACGGGCCGCCCTTCTCGCTCGCCCTGGTAGTTCTACGCGACATCTTCGCAAGGCGCAGCGAGGCGCGCCGGCCCGCGCCGCTTGCCAACTTTAATCGCATCCTTCTCCGCAATCCCCAGCAACGGCCGCAGCAGCGGGATCCTTCGCGCAAGCTCATAGCCGATCGCGCAACCGCCGAAGGTGGCGACGGTCAGCGCCGCGAATTCGACCTCCCACGAAAGTCCCGCCTGACCGGCGTAGTAGCCGACCCAGACCGTGATCGTCTGATGCAGGATGTAATAGCAGAAGACGGCGCCAGTCAGGTAACGCAGCGCCTTGCTGTCGCGGTTGAGGAACCGCATGCCGAGGCTCCCGAGCGTGACGATCACGGCCCACGCATAGATGACGCGCAAGGCGGAAAACGCGACGGCCGAAACCGGATTCGCCCGCACAACGCCCCAGTGATCGCCGAGCCAGACGAAAATGACGGTCGCTGCGCCGGCCGCCGCGACTGACGCCGAGACCGGAAGCGAGCGCCGGACCGCCGCCCAGAACGCGTCGTTCTTCGCTACAATGAAGCCGACGAGGAAGATCGTGAACGAGTGAGCATGGTTCGCCCAGTCGTCGACCAGCGCATGCGTCGTCGGGAAATGCGGCTCCAGAATAAAGCGATAGAAGAGGAAGGGAACCGGCGTCAGCAACAACAGTCCCACGCCGGCGCCTCGGACCCGCGCCAGCCTGTCCGCGAGCGGCCGCAATAGCGGCGCTGCGGCGATGGCGAGCATCGAATAGAAAAGCATGTAGACTACGTACCAGAGATGGTTCCAGGTCGGCGTGATGATGTGGAACTTCTGCGCGAACGACAGATAGTCGGGATAGAAGCGCCAGAAGCCCGGTTCGACGACGCTCTCGTAGCGGAGCTGAAAATAGGCCTGCGGCGCGACGACCACCGCCATGCCGAAGACGATGGGCGCGGCGAGCCGGAGGAATCTATTTCCGGCGAAGGGAAGCAGCGCGCCCTTGTCCAAGGCGTAGCGCAGCGCGATCCCCGAAATGAAAAACAGGAGCGCCAGCCGCCACATGTTGGTGAGGAACATCGGCAGCTCGGCGGCGGGCCCGGCGTGAACGCTTTTCACATGCCAGTCCCACGACACGTAGAACATGCCGATATGGTAGAAAATGAGGATGCCGAACGCGATCACGCGAAGCCAGTCGAGATCGTAGCGGCGGGTTGAGGCGGCGGTCATGGCGGGCCTTTCCTGATGCGACGCCCGGACAAAAGCGCGGCCCGGCCCTCTTCGCGAGCGCCGTGACGCCGCCGCCGGGCCGGCGGGGCGACCGGCGCAAACCCCTATCCTTGAGGGACGAAAATCCCCCGCCTGGGGACGAAATCCGGCCTCGCTGGGACGAATTCCGCGGCGCCGTGAAACGGCGGATTGCCGCCGCGCCGCTTTCCGGCATGATCGCGCCGATGAGTCGCGAGCCCGCATCCGATCCCCTGCGCAAAGCCATCGCCGACGACCACCGCGTCGACCGGCAGGCCTATGCGGTCATCGCCGCCGTGACGCTCGGCTTCATGGTGGTGAACGCGTTCACCTTCATCGCCGACTACGCCCGCATCGGCGAGGCGCTCGATCCGCGCCTGCCGTGGATTTACGAAATCTCCAGCGCCGTCGTAGTGCTGGCGTTGCTGCCCGCGTTGGGCTTGCTGACTCGCCGTTTCCCGCTGCCGGGCGACGGGTGGAAGATCACTCTTCCCGTCTATGCCGCGGGGCTCGCGATTTTCTCGGGCGTGCACATTTTCGCGATGGTGATGCTCCGCAAGCTCGCCTTTGCCCTGCTCGGATTCGGGCCGTACTGGTTCGCCGAAGATCGAACCCGGCTGCTCCCGGAGATCCTCTACGAGTTCCGCAAGGACGCGCTCACCTTCACGCTGTTCGTGATTTTCTTCGGGCTGTGGCGGCGTCTCGCCGAATTGCAGCGCGAGGCGCAGGCCGCCCGCGCCGACGCGCGCGCGACGCAGCGCCTGACCTTGAAGTCCGGCGGGCGCACCTTTTTCCTCGACGCCGGCGCTGTCGACTGGGCGAAAGCGGCCGGCAACTATGTGGAGATCGCGGCCGGCGGAAAAACTTATCTCGCGCGCATGACCATGGCGGCGCTCGAAACCCAACTTGAAGAAGCGGGCGCCGACACGGTGCGCGCGCATCGCTCCTGGCTCGTCAATCGCGGGCGCATTGTGGAAATCTCTCCTTCCGGCGATGGCGATGTCATCGTGAAACTCGCCGGCGGCGTCGAGATACCGGGCAGCCGTCGCTACCGCGATCGGCTCGCCGCGCAACCGACAGGCGATTGAGCGAACGGCGCTGGCAACGCGCGCTTGAATCGATGAAGTTTAATAAAATTGTTTGATCCGGAATGGCGCGCCCTTGCGCTTGTACCAGCAGGGGGGACGTACGCCTTTGGCGTTCCTCGGCGGGGTTGGGGTGCGGAGCTCTCCCAACATGGGCAAAGGCGCGGCATGTAAGGGAGTTTCTCCATGCGTAATCGAAATAGACAATACGCCCGACGGGGCGCGGGACTAATCGCCGGTGCGATTTTCGCGCTCGCCGGCGCGACTTCGGCCTCCGCTGGCGCGGTCAATCTCAGCGCCTGGACGGCGACGCCGGGGGGGAACTGGACCGTCGCGGCCGACCAGAATTCGGTGTTCCAGAGCGTCAACGGCGCGCCGACGATCTTCTACAGCAACGCGCCGAGCCAAGGCCTCGCTCTCTCCGGCACGATCACCGTCGAAACGACGGGCGATGACGATTTCATCGGTTTCGTGCTCGGCTACGGCCCCGAAGACACGGTCGCCGGCACGACCGACTTCATTCTCATCGACTGGAAGCAGACTACTCAAAACTATTTCGGGGTCGCTCCGGCGGGGCTCGCCATTTCGCGCGTTACGGCGCCGCTCGGCGATAACGCCACAACCTGGTCGCACATTGCGGGGAACGGAGTCACGGAACTCGCGCGCGCGAACACGCTCGGCTCAACCGGCTGGGTCGATAATCAGACTTACACGTTCGAGCTGACCTTCACCGACAGCCTCATCGAAGTGTATGTCAACAATGTGCTGGAGCTCAGCGTCATCGGTTCGTTCAGCGACGGCGGCTTCGGCTTCT
>JAVJPA010000215.1:0-2513 GCA_040216495.1 Amphiplicatus sp.
TGATGCGCCGCCCGGAGATCGCCGGTTTCATCTCGGTTTCAGCCCCGGCCAATCTCTACGACTTCACATTTCTGGCGCCCTGCCCGTCCTCGGGCGTCGTCATTCACGGCGAGCTCGACAAGGTCAGCCCCGTCGATGAGACGCGCGTCATGGTCGAGCGCACGCGCACCCAGAAGGGGCGCAAGGTCGAGTTTCAAGTGATCGAGGGCGCCGATCACTTCTTCGAGGTGAAGCTCGAGGAGCTGCTCGCGGCGTCGGAAGCCTATCTCGACCGCCGCCTCGCGCACGACGAGCCGGAAGGGCCTTACATCGAAGCGTAGCGGATGCGGCGGCGTTATTCGCCGCCGCCGCTCAGCTCTTCCAGTTCGCCTGCGTCATCCTTGGTTTCGCTGTCCAGTTCGAGCCAGTCCTCGCCCTCAAGCCCTAGCTCTATGTCGAGAAAGGCCGGAAGAATCCGCCAGACGCGCTTTGCGCGCGTGTTGGCGAGAATGACGATGCCGATATTCCGGTCCGGCAGGAACGCGATCTGGGCGCCATAGCCTTCGACGCCGCCGGAATGATTGACGACGTTTTCGCCCGCATACTGATAAATCCGCCAGCCCATGCCGTACTGCGTTCCGGTGAGGCGCGAGGCGAGCGAGCGCCAGCGGCGCGTTTCGGCGCGGGTCTCGACAAGCGGCGTATGGATGCGCTCGAGCGCCGAATTCGGCAGCACATCCGGGGCGTCGCCCATCTGCGCGGCCAGCCAGCGCGCCATGTCCGTCACGCTCGCATTGACGCCGCCCGCCGCTGGAACGCGGTAGTAGGAGTCGGCCAACTCCGCGACGCGCCACGGCGTGAAGAGACTGGCCTCGCCCGGCAACCTGTCGCGCGAATGCGGCCGCGCCCAGTCGCCGGTCGCCGACAGCCCTGTCCGCCCGAGCGACGCATCCGTCATGCCGAGCGGCTGGAACAGGCGCTCGCGAACGAGCTGCTCGTAGGGCGTATCGTAAAGACTGGCGAGCACATCGCCGATGAGGTTGTAGGAAACGTTCTGATAGGCGTAGCAGGTCCCGACCTTGCAGATCGGCGCGACCGACCGGTAGCGATAGAGAATGTCGTCGACCGGCACGCCCGCTTCGAGAAGATTGTCGTAGGCGTTGGGCGGCAGGCCGACGCGATGGCTGAGCAATTCTTTGATGGTGACGAGATTTTGCGCCCCGCCCTTCAGCGTGTAGCGCGGCGCATAAGGCGAAACCGGCGTATCGGGCGCGATCAATCCTTCGTCCATCGCCACCGCGGCGAGACTTGCGGCGAAGCCCTTTGACAGCGAGGCGATACGGAAAACCGTGTGCGGAGTGATCGGCGCCGAACCGCCCGTCTCCCGAACGCCGTAAGTCCGCAGCATCTTTACCTCGCCGCCGCGAACGACGGCGACGGCCAGCCCGACAAAATCATCCTTCTGCGCGGCGCGATCGAGCAGCGCCTCGAATTCTTCAAGGCGCGCGTCGGCGAGACTTTCAGGCGAGAAAGCCGAGGAGAGCATGGTGGGGCCGCCGGAGGGAGGCGGCGCGTCCTGTGCGAAAGCGGCGCTGGCGGAAAGAGCGGCGGACAAAGCGAATAAAAGTCGATGCTTCATGAGATCCCGTATCGGCGTTGAAACAAGTATTCGGAGCCAGTCTACCTTTGCCGCCAGCCCGGCGCGGCGGCGACGCTGTCGTCGGTCCGCTCGCTCTCGCGGTAGAGCCGGCCGAGAATGCCCGCGCTGACGCCGTAAGAAAAGAACGCCCAGAAAATATTGGCCAGAATTTTAAAGCCGTTCCAGATCCACACGAAAAGCGGGCGCACCCATTCCGATCCTTCGCCGCCATTGACGTATTTTGTGTAAACGTCCGTCGCCGAAAAGAGATTGTTGATCGTCGCGCCGATGGCCGGGAACGCGATCAGGTTGATCAAAAACTGCACGGCGAAAATGATCACGGCGAGCAGGACGAAAACGGCGAGCAGCCTGAAAATATTGAAGCCGCGCGTCACGCGGAACGTGCCGCCGGGCCTGAGCGACTTGCGGCACACCGCGACGCCCACGTAAGGCGCGATCCTGAGATTGGCGTAATAAGCGATGAGCATCCCAAGCGCGCCGATCGCCAGAATGTAACCGAGAGCGGTCGCCGGATCGCCGCCGCCGACCAAATACACGAGCCCGAACCAGATCAGTCCGCCGACGGCAAGAGCGCCAAGAAGAACGACGATGGCGCGCAGGATCGCATTCGGCGCGCCCGCGCCCGATGCGCGGTTCTTCGGATGGAAATGCGCCGTCAGGGCCAGCCAGAACCCGACGGCGAAAGGCGCGGCGATCGCCAGCGGCAGCCACCGGCTGAGCGGGCGCAAGGCCGCCGTGTCAAAGAACACGTCGCGCGCCGGCACGACCTTGATCGTATGCAGGCTTTCCGGGTCCGGAAACTGCGCAAAGCGAAGCTCGGCGATGGCTTCGAGAATGTACTTGACCGTAAAGAAGGCCGCCGCCGCCATCGGCC
>JAVJPA010000216.1:0-5749 GCA_040216495.1 Amphiplicatus sp.
CGCCGATGGCGCCGGCGGTGCGGTCGGCGCGGCGCTCGCCTTCCTCGTTTTCGCGGCGGCCCTTGGCGACGGCGATGAGGGCGATGCCGTCCGTATCGGGATCGATTCCGGCTTCCTTCATCACCTCCAGCGCGACGGATAGCTGGCCCGCGCCGCCGTCGAGGATGATGAGGTCGGGCGGCTCGGCTGCTTCCGCGCCGTCATCGTCTTTCTGCAACCTTGCGAGGCGCCGGGTCAGCACTTCGCGCATCATGGCGAAGTCGTCGCCCGGCGCGATCTTGTCGGACTTGATGTTGAACTTGCGGTACTGGTTTTTGACGAAGCCTTCCGGGCCGGCGACGATCATGCCGCCGACGGCGTTGGTTCCCTGCACATGGGAGTTGTCATAGACTTCGATGCGTTGCGGCGGAGACGAAAGGCCGAGCGCCTCGGTGAGGCGTTCGAGACTCTTGGTCTGGCTCGCCGACTCCGCCATGCGCCGCGACAGCGCCTCGCGCGCATTCATCGCCGCGGCGTCGACAATGTCGCGCTTTTCGCCGCGCTGCGGGCAATGGATCGAGACCTTGCGGCCCGCGCGCAGCGTGAAGGCTTCCGCGAGCAGGTCGGCCTGCGGCGGGCAGACATTGACGAGAATGAGCGCGGGCGATTCCCGGCCGTCGTAGAATTGCGCGATGAAGGCGTCGAGGATTGCTGCGGGCTCTTCGTCCTTGTCGTGTTTGGGAAAGAAAGCGTGATTGCCCCAGTTCTGCCCGGCCCGAAAGAAGAACACCTGCACGCAGGCCTGTCCTCCCTCGCAATGGATGGCGAACACGTCCGCTTCCGAGACCCCGCTGGCGTTGATGTCCTGCCCGCCTTGAATGTAGGTCAACGCGCGGATGCGGTCGCGCAAGGACGCGGCGCGTTCAAAGTCGAGGCTTTCGGCGGACTGCTCCATCTGGCGCGACAGGGTTTTCTGCACGGCTGAATTGTCGCCGCCGAGAAAATCTTTCGCGTCTCTAACGAGCGCGCCGTAATCCTCAGTCGAGATCAGCCCGACGCACGGCGCCGAGCAGCGCTTGATCTGGTGTAGCAGGCACGGCCGCGTGCGCGACTCGAACACGCTGTCCGAGCAGCTTCTTAACAGAAACGCCTTTTGCAGCGTGTTGAGCGTGCGGTTGACGGCGCCGGCCGATGCGAAGGGGCCGTAATAGCTGCCCTTGCGCTTCCTCGCGCCGCGATGTTTGAGAATCTGCGGCGCATCGTGATCCTCCGCGATGAGAATGTAGGCGAAGGATTTGTCGTCTCGGAAGATGATGTTGTAGCGCGGCTTCAACTGCTTGATGAGGTTCGCCTCAAGCAACAGCGCCTCGGTCTCGGTCCCGGTGACGACGAACTCCATCGCCCGCGTCTCGGTGATCATCCGCATGATGCGGTTAGAGTGGCCGCCGGTTTTGGCGTAGCTGGAGACGCGCGCCTTCAGGTTGCGCGCCTTGCCGACATAGAGAACCGTCCCGTCCTCGCCGAACATGCGGTAGACGCCGGGCTTGCCGGGCAGTCGCGTCACATGATCGGCGATCAGGTCCGCCCCCTTCAGCGGGGCGGCGTCTGTGATCTTTTTGTCGTCGGTTTCAGACATTCTCAACCCGTTAACCCGGCCTTCACCGGGCGAGACCTAGCGTCTTGGAGCTAATCCTCCGCAAGGGCAGGGTCAAATGCCGCAAGAGGCGAAACTGAGGCTTGAGCTCGGACTGGCCGTCGCGCTGTTTTCAGTGTTGACGGTTCTGGGCGTCGCCATCGGCGGTTTCGGCGTTCACGATTTCGCGCGGGCGCGGGCGAGCCTTGTGTGGCCGGTCGCCGAAGGGGTGGTGCTGAGCCAGGCGGATAACGCGCCGGGGCTGCGCTACGCCTATTCGTTCAATGGGCGGACTTATGAATCGACGCGCATCCGGTTTTTCACCGCGCGCTTTTCGGCGTCGCCGATCGCGGAGCAGACGCCCGGCGATGTCGTCGGCGTTTCCGTGAATCCGGCCGAGCCGGACGTATCGGCGTTGGCGCCCGGCGGATCGGGGCTGGTGTTCGCCTTTATCGTGCTGGTCGCCGGCGTGTTTGTATTTGTCGGCCTTGGCGGCCTTATCCGCACCGTCGCGGAAGCGAGCCGGCTTGAGTTGGGCGGCGAAGGCGTCGGCGGCGAGCCGGCTTACTAGGCTGGCGCTTTCGTCCGCCAGATTTCGACGCCTGCCGCCGCCGCTTCCGGTATCGCTTGCGTCTTTTCGATCCGCACCCTGACGGCCAGCGTCATCGGATGCGCCATGGCGAGGTCGGCGATACGCTCGGCGAGGGTTTCGACAAGCTTGATATGGCCCTCGGCGATGATCGCTTTTACTCCCTGCGTCAGCCGATTGTAGCAGACCACGTCTTCGAGCCGGTCGCCTGTCGGGTCCGAGGGTTCGACGACTTCGAGTTCGATGTCGATCCGCACCGGCTGGGCGCGGCCCTGTTCATGCTCATAGGCGCCGATTTCGGCGTTGAGCATCAGGCCGGTGACGAAAACCTTGCGGCGCGGCGCATTGGCGGCGCGCGGCAGGGGCGTCACGTCGGTCGGTTTGGATGTCGCCATCTTATTCGCTCACCAGAACGTCGGGGGTTTTCCACGCGAGATGCTGGCCGCCGTCGACAGCGATCATCTGGCCAGTGACCGCCGTCGCGTCAACCAGGTAGAGAAGGGCGCCGACAATCTCGGCCGGGGCCGCGCCGCGCCCGAGGATGGTCGCCTCGTTCTGGCGGCGGAAATCCTCTTCGGACTGGCGCGCGTTTTTCATGGTCGGGCCGGGACCGATGGCGTTGACCCGGACGCCCTTGGGACCGAGCGCTTGCGCCAGCGTTTTCGTAAGAGCGAAAAGCGCGGCTTTTGAGACTGTGTAGGAGAGAAACTGGGGCGTCGGTTTCAGGACCCGCTGGTCGATAAGGTTGACGATCAGGCTGTCTGCGCCCGCTTGAGCCTGCGCGGCGAAATCCTGCGCCAGTTTGGCCGGCGCCCTGAGGTTCGTTTCAAGGTGCAGGTCCCAGCTTTCGCGCGACATCGTGGCGATCTCGTCGGCCTCGAACACCGACGCGGAATTGACGAGCAGCGATAAGGGCCCGAGTGCGGCGCTGGCGCGCGCAATGAGCGAGGCGGTTTCGCTTTCCTTTGAAAGATCGGCGCTGACCGCCGCCGCCTTGCCGCCCTTCGAGGCGATCAGGTCGACAACCTCGCGCGCCGGCGCTTCCGACTTGTTGTAGTGAACAGCGACGGCGAAGCCTTTTTCAGCCAGCGCCAGCGCCATGGCGCGTCCGAGGCGCAGGCCCGCGCCGGTGACGAGCGCTGCGCCTTTCGCTTGCGGCCCGCTCATGGCTCAAGCTCCCGCCGTGGCGGCGACTGCGACGATGAACCCGATATAGGCGAGCAGCATCGCTGCGCCGCTAAGCCGGCCGATGTCGCGCTTTGTGAAGATGGCGAAACAGATGAGCAGAGCCGAAGCGATCATCACCGGGATGTCGAGAACCAGCGCGGTCGGCGTGAAATACGACGTGCCGGCCAGCCCCGCCGCGCCGCCCACGGCGAAAATGTTGAAAATGTTCGAGCCCACAATGCCGCCGATAGCCACATCGGACTTGCGATGCAGCGCGGCCGCCATGACGGTCGCAAGCTCAGGCAGCGATGTGCCGAAGGCGACGATGGTCAGGCCGACAAGTTCGTGACGCACGCCGAGGTCGGTCGCCAGCGCGCCGCCATGGTGGACGAGGAGGTTCGCGCCGAACGGCAGGCCCGCAAGGCCCGCAACAAGAAACAGCACGGTCTTGGCGGAGAGACCCGCGCTTTCGGCGTATTCGGCGGCGTCGCTGATGACCGGGTCGTCGATCGCGCCGCGCACGGCGCCGACCCACATGAATACGACATAGAACACGATGCCGGCGATGAGGATGAGACCCGCAGTCTGTCCGATGATGTTCGTCGCATAGGCGAAGCCGGCGAAGACGGCGGTCGCGAGCAGCATGATGACGCCGTGGCGGCGCAGCCCTACGACATGGGCTGACACCGGATAGATCATCGCCGGCAGGCCGAGCACGAGCAGTACGTTGGCGACATTCGATCCGATAATGTTGCCGATGGCGATGCCGCTCTCGCCCGCGAGCACCGCCTGTACGGAAACGAAAAGCTCCGGCGCCGAGGTGCCGAACGCGACGATGGTCAGGCTGACGACGAGGGCGGGAATTTTGAACGCTGTGGCGAGGCCGACGGCCCCCCTGACGAGAAGGTCGCCGGCGATGAGCAGCACCGCCAGCCCCAGCACAATCATGAAAATCTGAAGGACCATGTCGTCAGCAAACATCCCGATTATCTGGGCGCCGCTTAATCGAGCCGGCCTTTTTCAAGCAGATTGAGGACGGCGAGTAACGCGATGAAGGCGGCGATCATGTAAACGGCTGTCATGCGAAGACCCCTCTCAGTGCGCCCGGCGAACCTTGGGCGATGCGCAGAATCGAGCTTATAGGGATGGGCGTCCTGCAAGTCACCCGCTGGGACCTATATCGGCCCCCAGCCCGTTAGTTGCAATTTTAGATGAATTCCCCGTCAGGCGGAAATCGGCAGGTCAGGTTCAGGCGGTAGCGTCATGGGAAATGACAAGCGCCGCAGGGGCAAAATGCTGAGCGAAGTCCATGAATTATTTGGCGAGGCGATAGCCGCCCCGCCGGCGGATCGGCGCCTGACGCGCCGATTCCTCGACGCCTGGACCCAGGCTGCGCGCGGCTCGTTTCCGAGCTGGCGGGCGCTGCGCGCGGCGGATCTCGGCGAGGACTGGAACTGGGTTTTCGCGGTCGATCTGAAGAGAAGCACCGGCTTTCCCTACTTCATCTATCTCGGCTCCCACCTCGCCAAGCTCTCCGACGTCTATCTGTCTGGCGACGCCGACTGGACCCTGTCGCTGCTCGACAAGGCGACCTCTGAAATCGACAACGCCGTCGCCGCCGAGGCGCCCGCCTTCCGCGAGGACGAGGTGCAGCTCTGCAACGGACGGCGCATCCTGTTCCGCAGCATCACCGCCCCGCTGGCGGAGAATGGCCAGGTGATCACCCATGTCGCCGGGGTCGTGAACGGCCGGTTCGCCGAGTAGGCGTCATCCCCTCGCAAAGACCTTTAAAGCGTAAGCGGCCGGTTGGCGCGCTTGCCCCATACTTGCCCCGCGACTAGGGTCCGGCCCAAAATCCACCCCTAAGCCGCGAGGAACGTCATGGGCGCCGAACTCGGTCACTTCATCAACGGAAAGAACGTCGCCGGAACTTCCGGGCGGCTGCACGAGGTCTACAACCCGACTATCGGCGAGGTTCAGGCGAAGGTCGCGCTCGCGAGCCGCAAGGAAGTGGAAGCGGCGATCTCGGCGGCCGAAAAGGCGTTCCCTGGCTGGGCCGGGACCAATCCGCAGCGCCGGGCGCGGGTGCTCTTCAAGTTCAAGGAGCTTGTCGAGAAGGACATGAACAATCTGGCGAAGATGCTTTCGTCCGAGCATGGCAAGATCCTGCCTGACGCGCGCGGCGACGTGCAGCGCGGGCTCGACGTGATCGAATTCGCCTGCGGCGCCCCGCATCTCTTGAAGGTCGACTTCACGGACGGCGCGGGCACCGCCATCGTCGTGCTTTCGATGCGCCAGCCGCTCAGCGTGTGCGCCGGCATCACGACGTTCAACTTCCCCGCGAGGATCCCGATGTGGATGTTCGGGGTCGCTATCGCTTG
>JAVJPA010000217.1:0-9563 GCA_040216495.1 Amphiplicatus sp.
AGCGAACGCTTATGCTCAAGATTCTGAGCGTCGGTATGACTTCCATATCGAAACTCGAACGCTTGGGCGGGCGCTGGAAGCGTTTGTCGAATTGACAGGCGCCCCGCTCATCTACCCCCAGGAACTCGCGGACGAAGGCGGCGTAAATTCCGTCAAGGGCAAGTATACGGTTGAAGAAGCGCTAAACGCATTGCTGCGCGACTCGGAGTTTTCCGGCGGCCTCACGCAGGGCGGGGTGATTGTCATCTCGCTCAACAAAACCGCGAGAGGGGCCGAAGTGTCGAAAAAGTCCAAGCTAAAGAGATCTTTATTTGTCAGCGCGGCGGCGTTGTTCAACGTCAGCCATGTTATGGCGCAGGACGATGCGGGAAATCCGGTGGATACGATGATCGTCACCGGGTCCCGGGTCGCGCGTACCGGATTCGATACGCCGACGCCGACGACCGTCATTTCCAGCGATCAGATCATGCAGACCGGTCTTGTCGATACCGGCGCCATCGTCATGCAGAATCCGCAGATCAGCGTCGGTCTCGGCGCGACGAACGACACGTTCAACCGCGATATCGGTTCCAGCTTCATCAACCTACGCGGTCTCGGTCCTAATCGGACGCTGGTGCTGATCGACGGCCGCCGCCGGGTCTCCGGCTCGCGCGAAGGCTCGCAGGTCGATCTTGGTTCGATCCCTCCCGGCATGATCGAAAGCATCGAGATCATCACTGGCGGCGCGTCCGCCGTATACGGCGCCGACGCCGTCTCGGGCGTCGTCAACGTCAAGCTGAAAAAGGACTTTGAAGGTCTTGAAGCCACCGCCCGCGCCGGCATCTCCCAGCACGGCGACGCCGAGACCTATGCAGCCTTCCTGAACGGCGGCGGCCAGTTCGCCGACGGGAAAGGCTATGCGAGCTTCGGCATATCGGCGCAGGAATCGAAAGCCTTGAAATACGTCGATCGTGACTACGCCTTCGGCGAAGACACGGTGAGCTTCGTCAACAACCCGGCGAACACCGGGCCGGCTGACGGCATTCCCGACCGAATCCTGATCAACAACGCGCATACGATCGGCAGCGCCTATGAGCCGAGCTTCCTCGTCGCCGGTCAGCGCTACATCTATGACGGCGGGCTGATCACATACGACACCAGCAATTGCTACAACAACGGCGCAAGCTGCGCCGGCGGCCCATACGGCTACAACAACAAGGAGCGCAACCTGCGCACGCCGAGCAAGGTTTTCTCGGCGATTTCCAACATCAGCTACGAAGTTGCGCCCGATATCCGTTTCGTCGCCGGCGTCGACTTCTCCTATGCCGAGACGGTCACCAACGGTCAGAGCTTTTTCGACTCCGGCCTTGTTATTCAGCGCAGCAACCCGACTCTTCCGGCCGATGTCGCCGCGTTGATGGATACGAACGGGCTGACATCGCTGACGGTCGGCATGGAGCAGGAAGACCTGCTCGGCAACAAGATGTACAATAACTCGCGGTACACATTCACCGGCGATATCGGTTTCGAAGGCACCATCGCAGACCGGTTCGACTGGGAGGTGTTTTATCAGTATGGCCGCCGGTCGCAAAACTATCAGATCGCCAATACCCGCATCGAGGCCCGGTTCTTCGAAGCGCTCGACGCCGTTCTCGATGGCGGCGAGATCGTCTGCAACAGCATCGCAGCTCGGGCGAAAGGCTGTGTTCCGGTCAATCTATTCTCGGCCGTGCCGATGACCGAGGCGGAAAAGGCCTATTACAGCTACACGCTCCAGCGGAAGGTCGATAACCAGCAGTCAGTCGCCGGCTTCCAGATCACCGGTCCGCTTGTGGCCCTGCCCGCAGGCCCTCTAAGCGTCGCTGTCGGAGGCGAATACCGCAAGGACAATCTCGACGCGATCGATGACGGTCTCGCCGCTCGCGGCGAACTCTACCGCACCGACAACGGCGCCTTGCCGGTCAGCGCCAGCACCGACGTCGTGGAGGCGTTCGCTGAAGCGGTGATTCCTCTCATCAGCGATATGACGCTCGTAAAATCGCTGGAAGTCGAAGGCGCGCTGCGCTTTTCGGATTATTCCAGCATCGGGTCGACGCTCGCCTGGAAACTCGCCGGAAGCTGGGCGCCGACCGAAGATCTTCGCGTTCGCGTCACCCGCTCCAAGAGCGTGCGCGCGCCGAACATCATCGAACTCTTCGGACCGGAGAGCCGGGGCACGCTGAACATCACCAACGACCCCTGCGACGTGTCGCAGATCAATCTTGGGTCGCCGACCCGCGAGGCGAATTGCCGTGCTTTCGGCGTGCCGGTCGGCTGGATCGATCCGGCCGCCGCGCTGGCGCTCACCACGGTGATCGGCGGCAATTCCAATCTTACCGAGGAAACGTCAAACTCCTGGACCATCGGCGGCGTGATCACGCCCCGTTTCGCGCGGGGGCTTCGTCTGTCAGCGGATTACTGGACGATTGACATCGAAGACGCCGTGCAGACGCTAGACGGCAACAGCATCGTCGACAACTGCGTCGACTCGCCGACGATCAACAACGTGTTCTGCTCGCTTGTCACCCGCGGCAACTTTGTCGGCCTCGCCGATCCTTACGCGATCTCGCGGATCGATCTTCGCCAGGTCAACATCGGCAAACTCTCGGCCAAGGGCATCGACTTTTCCGCCGCCTACGGCCTCGAACTTGAAGACCTCTCCGGCTCTTTGTCGGGCGGCCTCAATTTCAATCTCTCTCTCGTCTACCTGATGGAGCTGGAAGAGCTGGTCGACGCCACTGACCTTTCCTCCCTGCTCATCGAAGACGGCGAGTATGACGATCCGACCTGGCGCGGCCGGTTCTCTACGTCCTACGATCTCGACAATCTGACGGTCGTCTGGAACATGCGCTATGTCGGCTCCGCCGAGCTCGACGTTCAGCGGACGCGCGAGTTCAACGTTTATAGAGTGCCGTCTCGGCTCTATCACGATGTCTTTGTCGGGTATGAATTCCCCGAAGCGGGCATCAGCCTGCAAGCCGGGATCAACAACCTGATGAACACGGCGCCGCCGCGCCTGCCCGGCGTCAGCACCGGAACCTTTGACGGTTCGCTCTATGAAAACGTCGGGCGCAACTTCTATCTCGGCGTAACGAAGTCTTTCTAGACCCGCGCACAAGCAGGGCGGCGCATCCCGACGCGCCGCCCTGCAGAGGCGTCTGCATACATCCCGAAAAGCAGTTTGAGAGGAAACGCGATGACGACCCGATCGATAATTCCGTCTATGGGGCTGGCACTTTTGGCAGGTCTTTACTCCGCAGCCGCGTCTGCACAGGAAGGCTATCGCACGCCTCCCAAAGCGGCCGTGGATATTCTCGACATAGCGCCGCCGCCCGCAGCAAGCGTCAGTCCCGACGGCCGCTGGCTGGTCCTAACGCCACTGAAGGCCATGCCTTCAATCGCGGATCGCGCCGCGCCTATGGCCAAGCTCGGCGGCGTGCGCGTCAATATTCGCACGAACGGCCCCTACAACACGCCGCGCTACGACGTTTATTCTTCTTATACTGGCGCGGGCACGGGTTACACTCTCATCGATCTGAACGGCGACGCCGAGCGTAAGCTCTCTGTTCCAACCGAGAAAGTCGGGCCCCCGCTCTGGTCGCCAGACAGCAGCCGGTTCGCCTTCCTGCACACGGCCGCAAACGGAATCGAACTCTGGGTGGTCGATGCGGCGACAGGCTCGGCGCGCGCCGTCACCGGCCCGACCATCAACGCCGCGCGCAGCATCGACAGCTCCTCAGATGCGCCGTGCGCGTGGGCGTCGGACAATGCGAGTCTCCTGTGCCATTTTGTGCCGAGCAGCCGCGGCGCGGCGCCTGACATGGACGTTCCGGCCGGCCCGGCCATTCAGCAGACGGACGGAGTCGAAGCCCCAGTCTGGACGTTCACCAACCTGTTGACGAACAAGTTCGACGAGCAACTCTACGATTACTACATGACGTCTCAGCCGATGCTGGTTGACGTCGAGAGCGGCAAGACGACCGCGTTCGGCGAGCCGGGCGTCTATGAGACTTTGGAGCAGTCAGGCGACGGAAAATACTTCCTGTCGATCAAGATCGTTCAGCCTTATTCCTATCTCGTACCGGCGAGCCGTTTTCCCAAGAAAGTCGAAATTCTCAGCGACAAGGGCAAACTGGTCCGCACCATCGCCACGCTGCCGATGAACAACGCCGGCCCGGAATCCATGGGTTGGGCCCCCGCCGGCGCGCGCGGCTTCAAGTGGACGCCGGGATCGTCTTCGGCGCTGGTTTATGTCGAACCTCTTGACGGCGGCGATCCGAAAACAACAGCCGAATTCCGCGACAGCGTGAAAATTCTCGAAGCGCCGTTCAGCGGCAAGCCTAGAGAGCTGATGCGCACGGCGAGCCGCATCGACAGCAGCGGCCGCAGCTATCAAGATCACGACCTGTTCAAGTTCACCGAGGACGGCTCCGCCGCACTGGTGAAAGAGTTCGCGTGGGCGACCCGCGACACGAAAATGTGGCTCGCCAAGCTCGCCAAAGGCTCAAAGGCGTCCTTGCTCTGGGAGCACAATGACGACGACTGGTATGGCGATCCCGGCGCGCCCGTCACGAAGCTGAATGCGCAAGGCGAGAAAGTTCTCCGCCAGGACGGCGACTGGATTTATCTCGCTGGCGAAGGCGGCTCTCCGGACGGCGACCATCCGTTCCTCGACCGGTATAACCTCAGCACAAAACAAACCGAACGGCTTCTCGCGACGTCGGGCGAAAACTACGAATACGTCGTTGAGGTTCTCGATGACGCCGCGGGGCGCGTCATCACCCGCTACGAGACCAGCGTCGAGTTTCCAAACTACTATCTGCGCGATCTGAAAAGCGGCGACCGCAAGGCGCTCACCAAAATCGCGACGCCCAAATCGGCGATCACCGATGCGATCAAGGAACAGGTGAACTATGTCCGCGACGACGGCGTGCCGCTCAGCGGAACCTTGTACCTGCCCGCGAGCTACAAGAAAGGCAAAACCGTCCCGACTGTTATCTGGGCCTATCCGCGCGAATTTGCGGACAAGCAGGGCGCAGGCCAGGTTCGCGGATCGTCGTACCAGTATGCGGGCATGTCGGCGTCGACCGCGACGGACTACATGCTGTTCCTGACGCAAGGGTATGCGGTCCTTGCGGATGCGGCCATGCCTATCGTCGGCGGGCTCGAAGCCAACGACACCTATGTGCCGCAGCTTGTCGCCAACGCGCAGGCCGCAGTCGACAAGCTGGTTGAGATGGGCGTTTCCGATCGCAAGCATATCGGCGCCGCCGGTCTCAGCTACGGCGCGTTCATGACCATGAACCTCCTGACGCACAGCGACATCTTCGCTTCGGGCATCGCCATGAACGGCGCGTACAACAGGACGCTGACGCCCTTCGGCTTCCAGCGCGAACGCCGCACATACTGGGAAGCGACGGACGTCTACATGCAGATGTCGCCGTTCATGCACGCGCCGGACATCAATGAACCGGTCCTGATGCTGCACGGCGAAATCGACAGCAACACCGGCACCTATCCGATCCAGTCCCAGCGCATGTATCACGCGCTGAAAGGCCTCGGCGGCACGGCTCGTCTGGTGATGATGCCGTATGAAGACCACATCTACGCAGCGAGGGAGAGCCGGCTGCATTACGTCGCCGAGTCCTTCGACTGGTTCGAGAAATATGTGAGGAACGCGAAGTAACCCGCGCTCGCCGCCTTTCGCGCCGGACCCTACGGGTCCGGCGCCCCTTTCATAGATCATCTGTTAGCTGATCTTATTCCCTATTCGGCAGCGGAGCTTGAAGGGACGAATTGAAACAGGGAAGGAGTTTTACAATGGCGAGAAAACGGTTTTCGCCTGATGAGATCATCGACAAGTTGCGATCTGCGGAGGCGTGGCTCGCCGAGGGCGTTTCGGTTAGCGAGGCGGCGCGGCGGCTAGGCGTTCAGCGGGTCACTTATTACCGCTGGCGAAAGGAGTATGACGGTATGGATGCGGATCAAGCCCGTCGCATGAAAGATCTCGAAGCCGAGAACGCGCGTCTGAAAAAAGCGGTCGCCGATCTCGCCCTCGACAAGATGCTTATGACGGAGGCGGCCTCGGGAAACTGGTAGGGCCCTCGCGCAAACGCGCGTTTGTCGATCACGCTCGCCTTAAGCTCGGCGTATCCGAACGTAGGGCGTGCAGGGCGGTCGGCCAGCATCGCTCGACACAGTGGCGCGCGCCGAAGAAAGCCACTGACGAGGAAGCGCTTACAGACGCTATCATTTGTCTCGCGGCGCGCTTCGACCGCTACGGCTACCGGCGCATCACGGCGCTGCTGAAGGCTGATGGCTGGCGGGTGAACCACAAGCGCGTCGCACGCATCTGGCGGCGCGAGGGCCTCCAATCTCGGCGAGGCGCTCAAAGCCCTACGTTTGAATGAGAGGGCGCCAGCCGCGCCGGTTTCAGGCAAGCCGGCGAGCTTGAGAGAAACGAGATGTCACATCAAGGACCCGCAAGAGGCGCATAAACCGTTCTTTAGCCGGCAGGCTCAGAAACAACGCTGATTATCCCTGTAAATCGTCTACTCCCACTCAATCATCGGCCGCATGTTCTATCTACTTGAAAAACAAAGCGAAAAAATATTTTTGACAAGCGAGATACCGTCGCACCTACCGTCAAAAACCTACCGCTTATGAAAACATTGGGTTTTTTCGGCAAATGAGCCGGACGAAGATTTCGCCATCTATCGCCGGTGACGGCGATCACGCCGCTTGAGGGCTCGGGCGGCCAAAGTGCTCACATCGTTTACATCATACCGATACACCGCCCGATTTGCCATCCTTATCGAACGATTTCATCCGCGATACCGTCACTCTCCCGTATCAGCCCGCCAAAACGTTACGCCGCGCCGTCGCAGGTGAACATGAGCCTCATTTATATCCCTCCGATGCGACGAAGGCGAAGGAGCGCGATCCGGCCGCTTGGAGCGGGGCGTCAAGCTTGGGTCCGCGCTACCATAGAGATCGTGCTCTTTTGCGATGGTGGGCAAGCCGTCCGCGATGCTTGTCCGTCAGCGGAACGGGGGCGCTCCAGCGTAATTCGGCGCGCGCCTGCTCGCTGAGAGAGGGAGAGAATTCAGGCTTGCCTTCGCCGTCGAAGGTCACGAGCGCACGATCGAAGGCGGCATCCCACAGCGCTGACAGCAGCAAGCCATTATGCACGTCGAGCCGTTCGGCGTCGCTTTCGCAGTCGGCCCAAGGGATGATGTGCGATGCGCGTAGCAGGGCCGGATCGGAGATCCCAGTCAGAGGGCAACGCCCCTGCCAGTAGTCCATCAGGCGGTCACGAAAGATGTCTTGTCCGATCCGCTGCACCACCAAGCGCTCGACCTCGGTGGTTCGAGGCAGGCCTGCCACGCGCCGCTCGAACTCCCGGAGGGGCGCGTCGGGAAGGCTGATCGCCAAGGCATAGACGCGATTCAGCGCCGCGTAGAGTTCGCCCAGCGCATTGAAGGCGTAGCGCCGCGTGCCGGGGCCGGGCATACCGGCGGCTGGCCAATCCAGTTCCGCGATGACACCGGCATGGTCGGTGGCGAGAAACCACGGCCCATGACTGCTTTCAGCAGCCAGATAGATGGCACCGTGCGCCGTCGTGGACGCAAAGCCCCGCCATCCGGCTTCTTCGCCCAGAGTACGGCGAAAGCCGTTTTGCGAGGCGGCTTTCTCACATTCTTCCCGGACGATGAAGGATTGGGGAGCTTCAAGCATTGGCGGTCTACAAATCGCGCGCCACTAGGCGTTCCGAACCTGGTGCCCCTTTCAGGGTCAGCCTTAGCCAAGGATCGCAACGGAGATCATCGGGAGGGCGTGTCGTGGTCGTCACGATATACTGAAAGGCCGCAGCCTCGGTCATTGTCTCCACCTCACGCATCAGGCGGAACAACTCGTCGTAGATGCTGAGGCCAAGATCAGCCTCGCGGGGGCTGTCGTGAACCAGGAACGCCGGGAGGCGTGTTGCGCCTTCGATGCTCAGGCACAGACAGGCAAGATCGAACGCCAACACTTTCAGGGACTCGATAGCGGCTGTGCGGCGATCTCCATCGACATCTACGACGATTTCTAGTCCGTTGCCGCTCAGAGTAACTGCCCCCTTCGCGCTGTCGTTGACCAGACGACGAATGATGGCGGAGAATTTCTGCGTTATCTTGCCGAAGGTCAGCCCCTGCTTATCACGGAAGGCGGCGAGCCTTTCGCGCTCTTTGACCAGATTGTCCTCAAAGCCTCGCAGCCGCTTTCGTAGATCGTCTCGCTCGGCCGATAGTTCGCCAAATCGCTCGACGCCCTCCTTGAGACGGGTCGCCGCCTGCCACGCGGACGTGCGCGCGTCACGGACGTCCTCGATGGCTTGTGCGCGTTTTTCCACCTGCTCAACTTTCTGCTGGGCCAAGGCGATGACAGGTTGGAGAGCCTTCGATTGCGCTTCCAGATCGCCGATTTTCTTCTGCTGCTCGCCGATTTCCTGGCGCTTCGTCTCAAGCCGGGCTCGGCATTCCGCCTCGTTGTGCAGCCTATGGGACAGGCCGCACCCCTCCGCCAACACTCTATCGATCTGCACCTCACAGATCGGGCACACCTGACTTGCCGCGTTCTCCGCTGCCGCTGAAAGGCCGGGGATTTCGCTGGAAAGCAAAGTGAGAACCTGCTTCTCGGCCGGCAACTGTGCATCCAGGCGAACACGTTCTTCGTTTGCGCGGTTCAGCTCCGCGTTAGCCTCCTGCAATGCCTTCCGAGCGACAGCTAACTCAGCGGTGTTGCCGCTCGGAAGCTGAGCTGCGGCGGTAAGTCGATCGTCGGTCGCTTTCCGAAACACTTCCAGGAGCAGGGGCATTTCCGGCAGCGTCTGTTCACCCAGGCCGAGTTGGTCGATCAGCCGGGTGTGGCGGCGACCGAGATCCCAAGCAATGTGAGATATTTCGCGCTCCGCATTGGCGACATCACCGCGCAGCGTTTCCTCGTTGCGCCGGGCCTGCTGCTCCTCTTCTGTGATCGCCATAAGGAACGCGCGAAGCGCCTCGCGCCGAGGCCCGGTCTCGCGCCCACTCGCCGGTATCGGTGCATCGGAACCGGAGGCGGGAGAGCGCCAATCCAGAACATCGTCGAAGCGGCATTCCTGGTCGCGCGTTAGCCAGGCGAGCGCAATCGGCCACGCCTTCTGCCCAGGCTGAAGACGAGCCAAACTCGCGATAGAGGGCGTGACGATGGCCTGTTCGATGGCTTCGATCAGCGGATCGATGCTTGTCGTTGCGCCATCGCCTGCGGCGATCTCATCGAGGTTGCCATCCGCGATGGCGACATGGCGACGTCGGATGCCCAATGGCCGGACAACCGCCCAGCATACACCGTCGAGCATCACCTCCGCGCCGACGATGCCGTTGGGAAAGGCGATCGCAATCCGCTCCCGCTGGGTCTCGTCGGCGAAGCGCTGTTCGCCGAGACAGTAGCGCAGCAGACGGCAGAATAGCGATTTGCCGGCTCCGTGACCTATGGCGCGCGCGCCGCTGCTATTGTCGTCATCG